>NZ_JBIBVN010000019.1:0-144726 GCF_043080425.1 Streptomyces sp. NPDC015032
TCCCGAACACCCACCGTCACCCTCGCCCCATGAACGGGACCCACACCCCCAAAACCGACAGCGCGGGATTGACGAACGACATAGAGGCACCCCCCTGCAGGGCGGCCTCTACATCAGCGCGAACGCCTGGGAACCCTACGTCGAGGACCAGGCCCGTCACCTCGATGTCCTCGACCACCTCACGCTGCTGACCACTGACAACCTGCGTCAGGGCAACGAGCACGAACCCGCCGCACTCGCCCGGGCCCTATGGCCACAGGACGAGATCGCCGACCGTTACCAGCGGCTCGCCTGCGTTGCCCGGCTGCGCCTGCGCCGCCTTCAGGAGGACGCCGGCCTCCCCGCCCCCCAGCGGCTGAGCATCGCGATCGAACTGGCCGCTGAGTTCACCCGCGCCATGGAGCCCGACCCCCTCCTGCCGCCCGAGCTGCTCCCCCAGCCCTGGCCCGGCACACAGGCCCGTGAACTCATCGCGCAGTGCTGGTCGCTCCTGGACCAGTACACAGAGGAGAGCGAACGAGTCAGCCTCTTCCGTCTCTACCGCGACGTGGTCCGTCCAGCAACCACCGACAAGTGAGGCCCGCGCCGCGGACACGCCTGTCGTGAACCCACGCCCTCGGCGTCTGCACGAAGGCACTGCCAAAGACCGGTGCCCAGGCCGCGACCGGACGAACATCGCCACCACCGCGACCCGGCAAAGCAGCCTCCGCCGGCCGACGCGCACCCCGTACGTGAGCACCACCACCAGGTCGAAGCCGTACGACGGGACCGCGCGCGCCTACCGCTGCCAGGGCTGTGCCTCGCAGGTCAGGTCGTGCGCGGGGAGCCGCCCTGTACGCAGGTAGGCGTTGACGCGCTCATTGACGCAGGCGTTGCCGTATTCGCCGTACAGGCCGTGCTGGCGGGCACCGTCCACGGTGAGCAGCCGGGAGCTCGGCCACTGCTCGCGCATGGCCTGGGCGCCTGCGTAGACGGTGCGGGGATCGCCGGTGGCGTTGACGAGCAGGGCCGGGACGTCGTTGTCGAGCACGGTCGGTGCTTCGGCGGGCCGGGCCCAGAACTCGCAGGGGGTGATGTTGCCGGCCAGCGGCCCTGCGAGGGGGAACCGCTCGCGGGACTCCTCGACCGCGCGCCAGTAGCTGCCGACGCCGCGCCGTTCCGCCACGTCACCACAGACGATCGCGGTCATCTGGCTGGCAGGGGCCGAGCCTGCCCCGGTCAGCAGGAACTCCAGCTGACCGGCGAGCGCTTCGGACGGCTCGACCGGCTCCCGGTCCGCGGCGCGTGCCAGGAGGCGGACGGTCGCGGCAAGGTCGGCGCGCCGCCCGTCGAGGTCGCTGCCGAGGCCGCCGATGAAGACGGCGGGAAGGACGTGCTCGTCCAACAGGTACGCCTTCCCGATCCGCAGCGGCTCCTCCGCGGCGGCGTCGCGGATGTGCTCCACCGTCGCCAGGACCTCGGCGCGCGTGGCGCCCAGCCCGTAGGTGCCGTGCCGTGCGGCGGCCCAGGACGCCCATGCACGCAGGGCCGCCTCGTTGGCCGCCTCGGCGCCGCGCAGCAGGGTGTGGTTGTAGAGCTTCGGGGAGTTGACACCGTCGAGCACCATGCGGTCGGTGCGACCGGGGAAGAGCTGTGTGTAGACCTCGCCGAGGTAGCTGCCGTAGGAGTAGCCGAGGTAGGAGAGGGTGTCCTCGCCGAGGGCGGCGCGGATGACGTCCATGTCGCGGGCGGTGTTGCGGGTGGTGACGTACGGCAGCACGTCGCCGTGGGCGCGCTCGCACCGCCCGGCCATGTCGCGCGCGACGGCAACCTCCTGGCGGTAGGCCGCCCGGTCGGCGCCCGCGGAGCGCAGGGGGCCGAGCCCAGATCCCAGCCGCAGTCCAGCGGGGTACTCCGGCCGACGAAGCGCGGGTCCATGCCGATCAGGTCGTAGCGGTCGGCAACCTCTCCCATCACCTTCGACTTGGTCAGTGGCATGTGGAGGCTGGGGCCGGCCGGTCCCCCGTCGTTGAGCAGCAGCGGGCCGGCTCGGTGGGCGGTGTCGGTGGCCTTCAGGCGCGATAGGGCGACGGTGATGGTGTGACCGCCGGGGTCGGCGTAGTCGAGCGGCACGGTGATGTCGGCGCAGTCGGCGCCGACAGCGTCCAGCGCCTGGCCGAGCTCGTCGTCGGCACCGAGGGCGCAGGCGTGCCAGTCGACGTGCTGGCCGTGGAAGCGCGCGAACGGGTCCGGGTCGGCGGCGGCGGTCGTCGCAGTGGCGGCGAGCACCACCAATCACGCAGCAAAGGCCGTGATGCGTCGGGAAGTTGACATGCCCGCACCCTAGAAGCGGCGGATACCTCAGCACACTCCGGGAAATCCCGGAGACCGGGTGGGGGTTATCCCCCAAAAAACACACCCGGGCACCCACAGGACCCCGGCCATCGCGCCACAGCGCAACGCCCGTCGCGAGTACGAGAACCGTGGCAACACCCTCACGGCACCAACCGGACCGTGATCCGGTTCAGCGGCTACCGCTGGTCTCCGTTCGGATACCCCCGGGGGACGGGCTCCCACGCCCAAGTCGCCTGCCGTCTCCGGGTGTTAGGAGGATGCCGGGCGGGGGAGGTTTGCGGTGGCAAAAGGAGGGAGGCCGTGGGGAAGCGAAACGCTCTCGCGTGCCTTGGCGCGGATCTGTGGCTGCCACCCTGCTGATCTGCCTGACGCAGGTCCCTGATCCGCGGCATCCGCGCGGAGTCCGGCACGCGTTGGAGTGCGTCCTCGTGCTGGTCGCCGCCGCGGTACTGACCGGCGCGCGCCGGCCGCGGTCGGCGAGTGGGCCGCCGATGGGCCTGGGCCGGTTCTGGCCGCCCTCGACGGTCTACGCGATCCGATGACCGGGCAGTACTCCGTGCCAAACAAAGCAACCGTTCGCCGGGTCCATTCCCATATCGACGCCGACGCACTCGACCTGACGGTCAGGCACTGGCTCAACAACCGCCGTGCGCCACAACCACAGGCCGCGGACCGCGGGGCATCGCGGTGGACGACAAGGCCCTGCGTGGAGCGGCCCCGGGCGCAGGGACGCAGGATTCACCTGCTCGCCGCGCTCGGCCACCGGGCCGGCCTCGTCCTATGCCGCCTATTACTGCAACCGCATCTGGAGAGTGTGGCCTCGGCGTTTGTAGTGGGAGCGGCGGGCTCGGGCCTGGCTGCGTCGTCGGAAGCGTGACCAGTGCAGATGGTGCTCGTTGCTGTGGCAGTGGCGCGTGGCGACGACGTGGCCCATCAACCGGCGGATCTCCGGGACGCTGAGGGATATGAGGTCTTGCTCGTCGTCAAGAGTGCCCCTTTTGCGGCTTCTGTGGCGCGGACGGCGGTCAGGTAGGCGAGGGCGGCCATGGCCAGGGTGATGTGGCGGTACCAGGCCCGGTAGAGCCGCACCTGGTAGTGGTCCAGACCGCACTCTCCCTTCGCGGTCTGGAAGCACTCCTCCACCGCCCACCTCGCGGCAGCCACTTTGACCAGGTCTTTCAGTCGGGAGGCGACCGGGCCGTAGCAGACGTAGTAGGCGGTCTCGTTCGGGTCGCTGACGCTGCGTCGGGCCAGGACCCAGTGCCCGAAGCCGTTCTCCCAGTACGGGCGGATCGCGACACGCGCCCAGTCGTAGATCCGCTCACCGTGCGCGCCGGCCCCGCCGGAGATCCGTTTCCACCGCTGGCGGGGCAGCGCGGCGACCAACTGGTCCACCCGCGCGTCCGCCCCGTGCGCGGTGATCACAGTGTCGTTGACCTTCGTGGCCAGCACGTGCGCGACCCGACGTTCCTCCAGCCACACTCGCAGGTGCTTGACCTGCCCGTATGCCTCGTCAGCGGTGACCCACGCGAACGGGACACCCGCGTCAATGGCGCGCTGCAGCATCCACTTGAAGTGCTCGTTCTTGGTCGCAAAGGGGACCTCGTCGCCGATCCCAGCCGCGCGGCAGCGGTCACGGTCATCCGTCCAGGAGGCGGGGATGTAGAGCTCGCGGTCGATCAACGCCCGCCCCCTGGCGGAGGCGTAGGCCAGGAATGTTCCGATCTGGCTGTTCTCCGTGCGGCCAGCTGTGCCGGTGTACTGCCGCTGGACGCCGGCGGACTTGGTGCCCTTCTTCAGGAAGCCGGTGTCGTCGCCGATCAGCACCGCGTCCTTGGCGCCGATGGTCTCCACGACGAAGTCCCGCACATCGTCGCGGACCGCGTTCTCATCCCAGTCGGAGTGGTTGAGCAGGCGCTGGACGCCGTCGGGGCGCAACTGACCGACCTGCTCCGACAGCGTCCACCCGTTCTTCTTCTCAAGCGGCGCGAGCAACCCGTTCAGGTAGTCCGACGCCCGCTCGCGGGGCTCCGACCTGCCGAAACGGTGGGCGAACCGGGCATGGAACCCTGCTATCCCCTCGGACCACGACTCGACCTGCTCAACCGTCAACGATTCATCGCACAGTCGGAACAACGAGCCAATCCAGCACCTGTCACGGCAGATGCGGTTGCAGTACTATGCCGCATCAAGCAAGTTCACCCTGAACCGTCTGCGACCATGGCTCCATGGACGAGAAAGTCATTCCCATTCTTCGCGTCGAGGACGCTGCGGCCGCGGCCGCCTGGTATGAGCGGCTGGGATTCGCCAAGCAGTGGGAACACCGCTTCGAACCAGGCCTTCCCTCATTCGTTGAGGTGGCCCGGGGCGGAATGCGGCTGTTCTTGTCGGAGCACAAGGGCGATGCCCGCCCCGACACGTTGGTCTACCTCCGGACTCGTGATGTCGAGACCATCGCCTCCGAGTTCGGTGTGCAGGTGAAGGATGCTCCATGGGCGCGTGAGATCGAGCTGCGCGACCCTGACGGCAACCGGCTCCGGATCGGCACGCCGACGGAGTAACACGTGCCGGTGGCACGCGGCAGGGAAGCTGCTGGAGGCCCCCGCGCCGAGCTGGTCCTTCTCGACTACTTCCCGGCCCTCAAGGTCATCGTCGGCGAAGGCAACCGCATCCGAACCGTCCTCATCACCGACCTGCTGCCCGAAAGCCATGTCTGGGCCGACCACCAGCCCGACGCCGAGTGAACCGCGCCACTCAGCACGAGCCGGCACCGGCGGCCGACCACGGGGCGAACGTTGCCTGATGCGGCACCGGGGCAGGAGGCGGGCGCGTCGTCCAGCCATAGCCGACCAGCCACACCTGACTCATGCCTTTGGCTCGCCGCGTCTTTCACCGAGGGGACTGCTTGCTGCCGTCATCACGTGCCCTCTCTGCCTGTCCGGGAGCGATGGCGGTCCTTGGCATCGAACACCGCCAAGGAACGTGCCCCAGGCAGAAGCGCGCGTCCCAGAGGGCGTAGGAGTGTGTCCTCCAAGCCTCCCAGCGCTTCGGCGAGCTCTTCCGAAACGTCCCGGGTGATCTCCCGCGCCACAACATCTGCCGGAGTGCGCGGGCCCAGCTTGCTGACCACGGCGGCCGCGCGAGCGGGGGTGAGGAGTGCCGAGGCCTGGGCCAGGAGCCAGGCGGGAACTCCGGCCGCTCCCTGCGGCGGTGGCAGATAGGGACGCGCACCGTCGAACCGCTCGTCCTCGGCGAAAGACTTTTGCTTCACCTTGACCACAGGACGTATGCCTGCGCCTGCGGAATCCGCCTCCTGCCATTCGCCGGCCGGCTTGAGGACGTAGCCTTCGGCGAGGTTGTCCGCCAGTTCGGGCAGCCCCAAAAGGGCTGGGACTCTTGTGGAGAAGGCGCATGGCAGCTCCTGGAGCTTGTTCAGCGCACCGCGCCCGAGAGTGGGAGGGCAGAAGAGCCCTGCGGCGGCCGCGGCTCCACGCAGAGCGCGGTCAGAGATCCAACAGCGCCCCTCAGTCATCTCGACCGATGCATCGAACGGCAGCCAGTGCAGGCCCGGCGAATACCACACGCCCGTCTGCACCGGCTCGGCCCCGGCAATGGCAGGAACATCCAGGTGCGGGTAGCAACCGCCGGCCAGCTCACCGTAGATCGTCACCACCGCAGCGTCACCCCATACGCTGCGCAGTGCCGAGGCACATCGTGCCGCCGCCACCGACAGCACCGGCCAGACCCTGCTCACGCCGAAGAAACTATCCAGCGCATCGTCGCCCAACAACTCACGCCGCTTCGCCGGATGGACCCCCGTACCATCGCACACCACCGCAAAGTGCGCTCCGTGCACCTTTTCCACCGCGACCCACTCCCGGGCCCCGGACACACCAATCCGTCCCCTGGCGGAGATCTTGGGATACGGCCGTAGTGCGGAACCCGCAGACGCAGCATCGGACATGAGGAGGATCATCGCGGTCTGTCGAGCCCTGGGCAACCCAGATTCACCGTGACAACTCCGGAGGATCAACACGTGCGACGCAGTCACAGCCGTCCCTGCAAAGCACGGGCGCCCGAAGATTCAGTGACCTTCCATTGACCGTCGCTTTCTGAAGATCGCTCTGCGGGGCCGACCGGACCCCGGGCAGCCTTCAAGAACCCCTTGAAAAGCCTGGTCGTTCAAGGTGGGCGGCACGGCACGCGGTAAGGAAGACATGTGGGCTGCCGGTCGTTTGCAGCGGCGCCCGGCTCCCGGTGTCCCGACAAGGCGGCGGAGTTCGCCGTCGGGACTCAGGCAGGCGACGGAGCCCGGTACGCCGCTTCGGAGCCACGCATTCTGGAGAACGCCGTGCTGGCCTGCTCGTTGGCAGGGGTGAAGCGGGCGCGGGCCGCACGGGGTCGCGGCCCTCGCGCGGCGCCTCGCCGCGGTCATGCCCACGGCCGTGGACTCCGCCAACGACGGCCAGGCCGTACGCGCCGGCCTCACCGCGGCGGGTCTCACCCACCTCTTCGCCATCCTTGTCGCCCGCGGACACGTCACCCGCATCAAGCCCGCCCCGATGTCCACCGGCTGGCCGTCTCGCTCCTGGCCGTACCGCCTGACCGTTGCCTCGCGTTCGAGAACACCGACGAAGGCACCGTCGCGGCTCGCGCCGTCGGAGTGCCCGTGATCGATATCCGCCACGACGACCTCTCAGCCGAGGATGGTCTGCAGTTTGTCGTGAAGGTAGTCCCCAGCGCGTACGGGGCCGTAGGACGTGCGGCCGAGGGGTGCCGGCAGCGATGTGACGTTGGTGTGGGGTGCGCAGGCGTGGAAGTACACCAGTGAGGTGAGTTCCTCCTGCGGGGCGTCGGACGGCGGCGGCAGAACGCGGTGGCGGCCCGAGCGCCAGCGGTCCCCGCTCCAGCGGGCCATGAGGTCACCGATGTTGAGGGTGAACGCGCCGGGGTCGTAGGTGGCGTCCTGCCAGCCGCCCTCATCGTCGTGGATCTGAAGGCCGCCCTTGCCGGGCTGCCGGTCCAGGAGAGTGATGAGGCCGAAGTCGGTGTGCGGTCCGACGCGGAACTGGCCGGGCGCGGCGGCGCCGGTCTCGTGGGCCGACGGGTACCAGTTGACGGTGAAGTCCCAGTGAGGGCTGGTGGTGTGGCGGGTGAAGAAGTCGACCGGTTGACGCAATGCGGTCGCCATGACTTCGAGGAGTGTGTCGGCCAGGGCGCGCATCCGCTCGGTGTATTCGGTGACGAGCGGGCGCAGGGTGGGAACTTCGTCGGGCCAGTTGCAGGGCATCTGCTGCGCGTTGCTGGGCTGCGCCGAGGAGTCGGCGGCGCATGACCAGACTTCCAGCAGGTCCGGTGGGGTGTGGGTGCCTTCGGACCGGGCGGTGGTCACCCGCTCCCGGCCGATCCAGCCGCGTCGGTTCTGGTCGTAGTGCTCTTTGACGGCCTGTGGCAGGTGGAAGAAGTCGCGTGCCGCGGCGCGCACATGGCGGGGCAGATCCGGTTCGATGCCGTGTCCGGTCACCAATAGGAAACCGGTGGCCTGCAGGGACTGGTCGACCTGGGCGGCGAGCCGTTCCCGGCCTGCGCCGTGACTCGATGTCCAGCGGTTGAGGTCGATGACGGGAACCGGGGTGGCGGCCATGGCGGGGGTCTCCTTCGGTACGGGTGAGCGGGGCTGGGGTGTGAGTGAGGCCGAACGTGGCCGGCGGGAGATGGCGGTCTCTGTCCGAGCCCGGGCACGTTCGCTCTTTGCTCTGGGCTCGGCAGATCACCTGGCGGGGAATCGGATGCCGCCGGGCTCATTCGATTGCGGCCGTGGCCGACCGGGCGTCAACCGTGCCTTCATCTGTGGTTGTTGGGCTTTTTGGCCGAGACTGTCGGGACAACCCCAGTACGAGGGCAGCGCCGGCCAGAGCCACGGCACCGGCCGTAAGCGCGAGGGCGTTGTTCCCGGTGGCGAACGCGGCGTGGAGGGTGTGGTCGAGACCGGCGCGCTGTGCGGCCGGGGCGTGGGCCAGGAGGCTGTCGGCGCCGCCGCCGGAGAGGGTCTGCGCGGTGCCGCCGGGATCGGTGACCTTGCCTCGGAGGGGCGTGGTCATGGTGGAGACGGCCAGGGTGCCGAAGACAGCGTGGTCGTGAACATCGCCGCAGCGCCCAGACCCTGCACAATACGGGCGGCAATCAGCACAGCCATGCTCGGCGACAGCGCGCAGGCGGCCGACGCCAGGGCGAAGACGACCAGCCCGCCCGCGTACATCCGGCGTCGGCCGTAAAGATCGGCCAGCATTCCGGCGCCCAGCAAGACGGCCGCCACTGCGAGCGCGTAGCCGTCGGCGACCCACTGCAATTGCGACAGCGACGAGCCCAGCGACTCCGACATGGCAGGCAGCGTCACCAGCACGATCGTGACGTCGACGAGCAGCATGAACGTGCCCATACAGATGGCGGCCAACAGCCCCCAGATACGCATGATTCCCCACTCCCACACCGGGCGGACAACGGACCCGGCCACCATCCACGTCCGTCCCGCTCCGCCCCAAGCCATACTCTTGAAAGCGGGATCATCCGGCGAAGGAATGAGGTGTACCGGTGGATCACGACACCATGGACGACCTCGACCAGCACCTGCTCCAAGCCCTCCAGCTCGACGGCCGCGCCCCCTTCAGCCGCATCGCGCGAGACCGCGATGTCTCCGAACGCACCATTGCCCGCCGTTACCAGCGGCTGCGTACCCTCGGCCTGCGCATCATCGGCCGGCCCGTCTCCTCCCGTCTGGGCCTGACCCGCTGGCTACTGCGCCTGCACTGCACCCCCGACGCCGCCGGAACCATCGCCGAAGCCCTTGCCCGCCGTCCCGATACCAGCTGGGTCACCCTCGCCTCCGGCGGCACCGAGCTCTACTGCGCGCTCAACGCCCGTACGGCTGAAGAACGCAACGCACTGCTGCTGGAGAAACTCCCCCGCACCCCGCAGGTGCTCTCCGTCAGCGCTCACTGCATGATGCGTATCTTCGTCGGCGCGACCAGCACCTGGCACGCCACCCGATTCGAGCCGCAGTCCACTGCGACCGCGGTGGATTCCGGCTCATCCACCGCCGCCCCGCTCGTCCTGGACGCCACCGACCGCACTCTGTTCGCCGAGCTGGCCCGAGACGGCCGTGCGACTCTGCCCGAACTCGCCGCGGCCACCGACCGCTCCCCCTCCAGCGTCCAGCGCCACCTCGACCGCCTCCGCGGCGAGGGTGCTCTGAACCTCTCCGTCGATTTCGACCCGCAGCTCCTCGGCTACCACATGGCCACCCGGCTCTGGCTGAACGTCACCCCCGCGCACCTGCGCATCGTTGGAGAAAGCCTCGCCACCCACCCGGAAATCGCCTTTGCCGCAGCCATCACCGGCACGTCCAACCTGGTCGCCAACGGCATCTTCCGCAACCCGGCCGACCTGTACGACTACATCGACCAGCGCATCAGCCGGCTCCCTGGCATCCAGAGCATCGAAACCGCCCCCACTCTCCGCGAAGTCAAACGCCTCGCTCCCGCCATGCCATGAGGGTGGACCTCCTGCGCAGGCGTGGAGTGTGAACGTCTGTGTCAGGCTGCGGTCCGGTTGAGCGGAGGGCGGACCTGGTCGCGTGTCCGCCACCGGCCGACTGGTTGCGCTCCAGCAGCGAGTACTCGCGTGCGCTCAACCGGTGTTCGGCCTGAGGCGCACGTTCGACGCTGTTCTCGATACGTCCGCGCAGCAGCGAGAGCGCCGGCCAACCGTGCGCCAGTGCGGTCATCGCCGGGTCGGCGGCGGTCATGGACAGCTCCCTCGGTCGGGTCGTGCGAGCGGAGGCGCGGCAGGTTGTCTGCCGCCATATCGCGGACTTCTCTATACCCGCGCTTGCCATTAGCCATCGTGTGCAATTATTGTTCAGACACGTAAGGCGCTTGCGCAACTTCATCTTGTATGTCAAAGGACCCTCGTCATGCCGCTCGCACTGCTGGCCCTGGCCATGGGGGCCTTCGGAATCGGCACCACAGAATTTGTGATCATGGGGCTGCTGCCCCAGGTCGGCGCGGACCTCGGCGTGTCCGTACCGACAGCCGGTTTCCTGGTCACCGGCTACGCCCTCGGCGTCGTGATCGGCGCGCCGATCATGACCGTCCTCGGCACCAGGATCTCTCGCAGGAACATGCTCATGCTGCTCATGGGCCTGTTCATCCTCGGCAACCTGATCTCCGCCGTCGCCCCGGTCTTCGCCGTCATGCTGATCGGCCGAGTGGTGGCCTCGCTGGCCCACGGCGCCTTCTTCGGCATCGGCTCCGTCGTCGCCGCTGAACTGGTGGCGCCGGAGAAGAAGGCCGGTGCCATCTCCATGATGTTCACCGGCCTGACCGTGGCCAACGTCGTCGGGGTACCCCTGGGCACGTTCGTGGGCCAGAGCGCCGGCTGGCGCGTGACCTTCCTGATCGTCGCCGGCCTCGGCGTACTCGGCCTGGCCGGCGTCGCCAAGCTCGTGCCCGACGTGCCCAAGCCGGATGGAGTGCAGCTGCGGCACGAGGTCGCCGCCTTCAAGAACGTCCAGGTCATTCTGGCCATGGCCATGACGGTCCTCGGCTTCGGAGGCGTGTTCGCCGCGATCACCTACATCGCGCCGATGATGACCGAGGTCAGCGGCTTCGCGGAATCCTCCGTCACCTGGCTGATGGTGGTTTTCGGGCTGGGCATGGTGGCAGGCAACCTGATCGGCGGCCGTTTCGCGGACCGCAAGCTCATGCCCATGCTCTACACCTCCCTGGGCGGCCTGGCGGTGGTCCTGCTGCTGTTCACCTTCCTCGCCTCCGGCAAGGCGTCGTCCGTCGTGGCCGTCTTCCTCATCGGCGCTCTCGGCTTCGCCACCGTCCCACCGCTGCAGAAGCGCGTACTGGACCACGCCCATGGCGCCCCGACGCTGGCCTCGGCGGCCAACATCGGCGCCTTCAACCTGGGCAACGCCCTGTCCGCCTGGCTCGGCGGCCTGGTGATCTCCGCCGGCCTCGGCTACGCCGCACCCAACGCCGTCGGGGCCGTCCTGGCCGCCGCCGCTCTGGTGCTGGCCGTCATCTCGCACCGGCTCGAACTGCGGCCCCATCGCACCACCGCGGCTTCCGCGCCGGCGAACCCCGACCCCGCCGCGGCGGGAGCCGTCCACTCCTGATCCCCCCGTACCCGCGCCGCACCGGCCGTGCGTCCCATCTGTACAAGGAAATCTGCCATGAGCACCACCACCGTGACCCCGCTGACCGCTACCGAAGCGGAGGCCCTAGTCCGCGCCGCTCGCCACGCCGCCGACGCGGCGGGCATCCCCGTCAGCATCACCGTCCTCGACGCCGGCGGACACCTGCTGGCCTTCCGCCGCGACGAGCGTGCCGTACTCATCTCCGGTGAAACCAGCACGGCCAAGGCCTACACCGCCCTGCAACTGAACGCGGCGACAGCCGACCTGGTCGACCTGGTCAAGCCGGACGGCCCCTTCCACTCCCTGCCCACCGCGCTGGACAAGCCCCTGCTGTTCATCGCCGGCGGCGTACCGATCCACCGCGACGGACAGCTCATCGGCGCCCTCGGCCTCGGCGGCGGCGCGCCCGAGCAGGACCACGCGTTCGCCCGGACCGCCCTCCAGGCTCTCTGACCGGCCTCGACCGACGGGGCGGCGGTGGCCGACACCGGCCGGCCGCTCCCCGCTCCTGTTCTCCTGCCGAGGCAGCACCAAAGAATGTCAAGACAGCATCAACGAAAGGCCCCCTGATGACTTCCGTGCCGAACGTGACGCTCAACAACGGTGTGGCCATGCCGCAGTTGGGCTTCGGCGTCTTCCAGGTCCCCGACGAGGAGACCACCGCCGCGGTCACCAGCGCTCTGGAGGCCGGCTACCGCAGCATCGACACCGCCGCGATCTACGGCAACGAACACGGTGTCGGCAGGGCCCTCGCCGCCTCCGGCCTCCCCCGCGAGGAGCTGTTCATCACGACCAAGCTGTGGAACGAGGACCAGGGACACGACCGGACCCCGGCCGCGTTCGACGCCTCCCTGGACAAGCTCGGCCTCGACCACGTCGACCTCTTCCTCATCCACTGGCCCACCCCGGCCCGCGACCTGTACGTAGAGACCTACAAGGCGCTGGAGAAGATCCTCGCCGACGGGCGGGCCCGCGCCATCGGCGTCTCGAACTTCCAGATCCCCCACCTGCGGCGGCTTCTGGAGCACACCGGCGTCACCCCGGCGGTCAACCAGGTGGAGCTGCACCCCGGCCTCCAGCAGACCGCGCTGCGCGCCTTCCACGCCGAACACGGTATCGCCACCGAGGCCTGGAGCCCCCTGGCCCAGGGCGCGGTCCTCGGGGACCAGGCGGTCGTGGGAGTCGCCGAGGCGTATGGCGTAACCCCGGCGCAGGTCGTGCTGCGCTGGCACCTGCAGACCGGCAACATCGTGATCCCCAAGTCCGTCACCCCCGACCGCATCCGGCAGAACCTCGACGTCTTCGGCTTCGAGCTCACCGACGCCGACATGGCCGCCCTCGCGGGCCTCGACCGGGACCTGCGCACCGGTCCGGACCCCGACACCCTCAACTGACCCCGAACGTCCCGGAGTGCCCGTCCCCTCCACGGCGGACGGGCACTCCGGGACGCCGACACCACCGCAGCAGCTCCACAGCCTCGACGAAGGGAACGCATCATGCAGATCGATCTCTCCGGCCGCACTGCTCTGGTCACCGGATCCACCCAGGGCATCGGCCACGCCATCGCCACCGGTCTCGCCCGCGCGGGAGCCCACGTCGTCGTCAACGGCCGCGGTGAGGGGCGCGTCGCGGAGGCCGTCCGCACCGTACGCGAAGGATCCGGCAGCGACGACGTCACCGGTGCGGTGGGCGACCTGGCGACGGAGCAGGGCGCCGCCGCCGTACTGGAGGCCGTACCGGCGGTCGACATCCTCGTCAACAACCTCGGCATCTTCGGCTCCGCCCCTCCGCTGGAGATCGACGACGCCGAGTGGCGCCGCTATTTCGAGGTCAACGTCCTCTCCGCCGTCCGGCTCATCCGGGCCTGCCTGCCCGGCATGAAAGAACGGGGCTGGGGGCGCATCCTCAACCTCGCCAGCGACTCGGCCGTAGCCACTCCCGCCGAAATGATCCACTACGGCATGACGAAGACCTCACTGCTCGCCGTCAGCCGCGGGTTCGCCAAGGACGCCGCCGGCACCGGTGTCACCGTCAACTCCGTCATCGCCGGACCGACCCACACCGGCGGCGTGGAAACCTTCGTCCGCGAACTCGTCGGCACCGAACTGCCCTGGGACGAGGCACAGCACCAGTTCATGATCAAGCACCGGCCCCAGTCCCTGATCCAGCGCCTCATCGAACCCGAAGAGATCGCCAGCATGGTCGTCTACCTCGCCTCGCCCTACGCCTCCGCCACCACTGGCGGCGCTCTGCGCGTCGACGGCGGCTACATCGACTCCATCCTGCCCTGAGAGCCCGGCTCCACCCGCGCCGCCCGGCGCCGCCCGCTTCCAGGCCTGTGGCCGGACCGCCCTTCGCCGAGGACGGTCCGGCCTCAGGCCGTTTCCTCCCCTCTCGCAGGCCGAAGGAGCACTCCCTCCGTCCCGATCGTTGTCATGGCATCAGCCGCTTCGGCCCCCCGGCAGCTGGTCATCGGCCCCGAGGCGGTACCACCTCGGCATGCGGGCGGATTTCAGGAACAACCCTCGGGCCGACGCGATATGCTGATGCAGATTGTGCAAGCGATTTGCAAAATGAGGAGGGTCATGGCTACGCGGGCGACTGACGCCGGGACGAACCAGAGCGTCGAACGAGCGGTCTCGGTGCTGCGCGCACTCGACTCCGGCCGCGCTGAACTACGCGTCTCCGATGTCGCCGAACTCACCGGACTGGGCTCCTCCACCACCTCCCGCCTCCTGTCCACCCTCGAACGTCTCGACATGGTCGAACGCGACCCCGTCAGCAACCTCTACCGCCTCAGCCTCGGCATCCTCCCGCTCGCCGCCACCGCCATCAACCGCCACCCCGTCCACCGCGCCGCGCGCATGGTCCTCCAAGACCTCGCCACCCGGACGGGACTCGGGGCCAACGTCGCCATCCGCCGCGACACCGAGCTGATGTTCCTGTGCAATTTCGAGGGAAGCCGCGCCCCCAAGTCCTACACACAGGCCGGACACAGCGCCCCGCTGCACGCCACCAGCATCGGCAAGTGCCTCCTCACCGGTCTCACCCCCAAAGAGCGCCGCACGCTGCTTCCCGAACCGCTCGCAGCACACACCGACTACACGACCACCAGTCACGACCTCCTCGACGCCGAGATCGACACCGTCCGCCGCACCGGCTACGCCGTCGAGGCCGAAGAACGCGCCCTGGGCCGCGCTTCTCTCGCCGCGCCCGTCCGGGACGCCTCGGGTGACGTCGTCGCCGCCATCTCCCTGTGGGGCCCCACCTCCCTCCTCGGCAGCCACACCGAAGCCGAAGGGCAGCGCCTCGCCCTCACCCGCGAGGTCATCGAAGCCGCCGACGTCATCAGCCAAGCACTCGGCGCCCGCTGAATCACGCAGCGAAGGGGTCCGGTGAAGGTCGTTCGACCTTCACCGGACCCCTTCGCCGTATGGCTATGCGCCGTACGCCTTGAACGCGATCACGTGCGCGTACCGCGCCCCGTGCGTCGCGTCCACCACGAGCCGCAGCGCGTCGGTACGCACGGGCCCGCCGTCCGCACCGGTCAGCTCGTGCACCCGGTGGCGGCGGCGGTTGCCCGTCACCGTCAGCAGCGTGCGCCAGGTGCCGTCGGGCTCGCGGCTCTGGATGCGGTAGTCGCGGACCAGTTCCGGCATGACCTCGAACGGGGTGCGGTGGCGGTGCAGATTGTTGAGGTACTCGTCGACGTCGTCGTCGAACACCACGCGCGTTTCGGTGAGCAGCTGCTCCTTGCCCCAGTCGAGGCGCAGCCACTCCGCGGCCCGGTCCGGGTCGGGCAGCAGCCCGGACGACCACATCTGCGGGCCTCCGTAGGCGCGCTGGAATCCGCCGACGGCCCGCTCGGGCAGGAACGCGGCGGTGTCCGGGCTCGCACGGAAGCCGAAGGTCCGGCGGCGCAGACCGCGGGCCTGCCACTCCAGGACCAACTGGCCTTCCTCCTCCGGGATGTCGTGGTCGACCGCGGCGTCTCCCTCGACCCTGCTGCGCAGCGCGAGGACGCCGTCGGTGCGCTCCGGGACGAGGACCAGCGCCGCCCCCGGACAGGCACGCACGATCAGGACGACGTTCTCCGGAGCGTCCGGGCGGTGGCCGAGTCGGGCCGTGACCCAGTGGGGGCCGTCGGCCGGCACGGTCACCGTGGTGGTGAGCAGGTGGTCGACGGGGACCGCGTTCTCGGGGCGGCCGGTGCTCCACAGTTCCACGGTGAGTTCGCCCGGCAGCCCACCCGGGGCACCGTGGACGAGCAGGTCGACCGTGTCGAGTACGGGGTCCACCGGCAGCAGCAGCGCGAGGTCGCGGGTGAGCGGGTACGGCTCGCCGGGCACGGCCGCCGTGGGCTCGGCAGCCAGGCGGCTCAGGTGCGAGGAGGCGCTGACGCGGGCCGTGCGCGCCAGGTTGTCGGGATCGTCGTCGGCGAGGCCGATGACCGAGGCGTCCTGCCGCAGCAGGGCACGGCGCACCAGCTCAGGACGCTTGGTGGCGAGTTCGCGCGGGCTCAGGCCCTCGGCGGTGCACAGCGCGGCGGCCGTGCCCGCGGCCTCGCCGAGCGTGGCACAGGTGGCCATCACGCGGGTGGCGCCGAAGGCGATGTGGGTGGCGGAGATGTTGCGCCCGGCGAACAGGAGGTTCGTGACGTTCGCCGAGTACAGGGAGCGCAGCGGGATGTGGAAGATGCCGTCCGCGTAGCGCTGGCGGGCGCCGGGCTCGTCGGCGTACATGCCCTGCACCGGGTGGAGGTCGACGGACCAGCCGCCGAAGGCGACGCAGTCGTCGAACTGTCGCTGTTCGAGGATGTCCTGCTGGGTCAGCACGTGGTCGCCGAGGAAGCGGCGGTACTCGCGCTTGCCGGGGAGGCTGCCGACCCACTCCAGCGTCAGGTTCTCGGCGTCCGGGAACTCGCCGGAGTTCTTGATGTGGTCCCAGATGCCCATGATCACGGCCTGGAGCTCGTCGCGGATGCGCTCGTTGTCGTGGACGGTGTCGAGCTCGCCGCCCCACTCGATCCACCAGTAGTCGCAGCCGTTGTCGCCGGTGCGCAGCACGCGGTTGCGCAGAATGGGCGTGGTCGACAGATCCTTGGCATGGGCGGGCGGCACGAACTTCACCGGGCGGCCGGTGTCCTTGGTGTGGAACAGGATCGTCGAGCCGAGCAGCGCCTCGTCCCCTTCCTCGGGTGCCCAGGGCTCGCCGAACTCCGAGTGCGCCTCGCGGCCGATGCGGTGACGGGCGCCAACGAGGTGGCCGAGCAGGCCGTCGCCGGTGCAGTCGAGGAACTGCTGCGCGTGGAAGGTGATGCGCCGCTCCGAGCCCATCATCCAGCCGGTGCAGGAGTGCACCTCGCGCGCATCGTCCGGGCCGCTCGCGTCGACCTCCCGTACGTCTGTGTTGAGGTACAGGTCGATGCCCGGTTCGGCCCGGACGGCGTCGAGGACCACCTGATCCCAGTAGTACGGGTTCCCCTCGGGGTTGCGGTACTGGTTCTCGGTGTACAGCTCGCCCATGATGCCGGTCTCGCGGGCCCAGCGGTGCACGCCGTGGGCAGTGGCGCCGCAGACCCACACGCGGATCTCGCTGCTGGCGTTGCCGCCCAGGACGGGCCGGTTGTTGACCAGGGCGACGCGCCGGCCGAGCCGGGCCGCGGCGATGGCCGCACAGGTCCCCGCCAGGCCACCGCCGATGACGGCGATGTCGTAATGGACCTCTTCTTCCCGCACGGTGCGGCCTCCTTGGTGTGAAGCTCGGATACTCTCCGCCGCAGCGGAGCCGCCATGAACGTACATCACATCCATATTATGCAACCACTGTTCAGCCAGTGGGATGTGCTGTAGATTTCCGGCGCAGCCGATGACACCGCCGTCGCGGGCCGACGGCCGAGTTCGCCGCAGGTGCGGCGGCCTCGCCGGTCCTGCACGGAACCGGCGATTCACCGACCAAAAGGGTTGACGCCGTCGCACGATATGGAGAACGATCCCGCATGCTGCAACTTGCGTTCAACGGAGCATGCATGGCATTCACACTCGGCCTCGGTCGAAGCAGGGGACGGGGCGGCTCGCGGCTCACGCCCGGCCGCGTCACATCCGCCTGCCGGCTCGCGGCCTCCCGTGCCACGCCCTGCACCACCGCTCCCGCACCGTTCGAGAGGACACACCCATGAGTACGGCCGCACCTCCCCAGAAGGCCGCTCCACGCCATGAGCGGACCGGCGGACGGCTCTCCAACGGCGCGTTCGCACTCCTACTGACCGCACCGGGGCTCGCCCTGTTCGCGACGATCATCATCTACCCGCTGCTGTCGGCACTGTTCACCGGATTCTTCAAGCAGGACCTGCGGCTGCCGGGCCGGGAGTTCGTCGGCCTGGACAACTTCACCCACTGGCTGGACGGCGACTTCCTCACGATCCTCAAGCAGACGCTGATCTTCACCGTCGGTGCGACGCTCGTCCCCTTCGTGGTCGGCTTCGCGCTCGCACTCGCGCTGAACTCGGGCCTGAAGGGCAGCGGCTTCCTGCGCGGACTGTTCCTGTTCCCGTGGGTGATCCCGGGCGTGGTGGTCTCCTTCCTGTGGATGTGGATCTTCAACGCGAACTACGGCGTGCTGAACGGCATCCTCATGAAGGCCGGGATCATCGAGGAGTCCGTCTCCTGGCTCGGCCAGCCCGGCACCGCCATGCTCGCCGTCATCGTCACCAAGACCTGGGCGAGCTTCCCCTGGATGATGGTGATGCTCCTGGCCGGTCTGCAGACCGTGCCCAAGGAACTGCACGAGGCGGCCTCGATGGACGGGGCGGGCTCGATCCGGCGCTTCTTCGCCGTGACCTGGCCGCAGGTCCGCGGTGTCGCCTCGATCGTGCTGCTCCTGGAGTTCATCTGGAACTTCCAGCACTTCGACACCATCTACGTGCTCACCGGCGGCGGCCCGGCCGGTGCCACCGAGACCTTCGCGACCGCCGTGTACCAGACCGCCTTCAAGGGCTTCGACATCGGCCGGGCAACCGCGCTGGGCGGCCTGTGGATGCTGCTCCTGCTCATCCTCGTCGCCGTCTACCTCAGGATCACCGAGCGGAAGGGCGACGCCCGATGACCACCACGACCTCCACCCCGCTGTCCGGCACCGGCCGGCCGAGGCCGTCCGCCACATCCGCCGGGCGCACCTCACGGCGCCGGATCCGCAAGGACCTGCTGCGCTCGCGGATCGCCGCCTGGACCGCGGTCCTGATCATCGGCGCCTTCGGCATGCTTCCGGTCTACTGGCTGCTGGCCACCGCTCTGAGCAGCCCCGAGCAGACCTTCCAGTTCCCGCCGAAGCTGATACCCACCGACATCACCTTCAGCAACTTCACGGCCCTCGCCGAGAACGACCAGCTGATCAAGTACCTGGTCAACTCCCTCGTCGTGGCCTCGATCACCGCTGTGCTGAGCGTGGTAGTCGCCACGTACATGGGCTACTCGTTCTCCAAGTTCCGCTACCGCGGGCGGCGTTCGCTGATGCACCTGGTGCTGGCCTCCCAGATGTTCCCCCAGGCGCTCCTGCTGGTGACGCTGTACGCCGTGTTCTCCAGCTTCGGCCTGCTGAACACGTACACCGCCCTGGTGCTGTCCTTCACCACGTTCACGATGCCGCTGTGCGTCTGGATGCTGAAGGGCATCTTCGACACCATCCCGGACGCCCTGCTGGAGGCGGCGTCCATCGACGGCGCGTCCCGGTGGCGCACGCTGCACTCCATCGTGGCGCCGCTGGCCGCGCCCGGAATGATCGCCGCCGGCCTGTTCGCCTTCGTCCGCGGCTGGAACGACTTCATCTTCGCGGTGACGCTGGCGGACAAGGAGAAGCAGACCCTGCCGCCCGGCCTCGTCTCCACCTACATCGGCGAATTCCAGACCGCCTGGCCCGAGCTGATGGCCGCCTCGCTGGTGGTGTCCGTACCGGTGGTCGTCGCCTTCATGTTCCTGCAGCGCTACCTCGTCGGCGGCATGACCGCCGGCTCGGTCAAGAGCTGAGCCCGCGGGATCCGCCCGCGTCCTCCGCCACGTACTTCCCCTTCCGCCCACTCCCCCATGGAGACACCATGACCACCTCTGGCATCAGCCGCCGCGGCGCGCTGCGCATGTTCGGCATCAGCGCGCTCGGTGCGGCCGGCGCCGGCGTTCTGAGCGCCTGTGCGCCGTCCGGCGCCAGCACCTCCTCCAACGGAGGCGACACGAAGTCCAAGAACTTCGACTTCACCTCCTGGTCACTCAACGAGGAGGCCGCCAAGCCCTCGATCGAGAAGATCATCGCGGCGTGGGAGAAGGCCGAGAACTCCAAGATCCGCGCGGTCTCGTACCCGTACAACGAATATCTGAGCCAGCTCACCCTCAAGCTCGGCGGCGGGGAGACGACCGGCGCGGTGCACCTCGACATCGCCTGGCTCGCCGCGGTGGCGCAGATGGGTAAGCTCGCCGACCTCGGTCCCGTGGCCCTCAAGGGCGGCTACACGAACGTGGCGCTGGACAGCGGCATGTACGACGGCAAGCAGTACGGCCTGCCGTGGAACACCGGCTCGATCGGCGTGATCGCCAACTCCAAGCTCCTGGAGAAGGCCGGCATCAAGAAGCACCCCACCACCATCGACGAGTTCGAGGACGCGCTGCGGGAGCTGAAGGGGCTCGGCGGCGGCATCGTGCCCTACGCCGCTGCCACCAAGGTCGCGCAGCTCAAGGACATCTTCCCGTGGATGCAGACCTTCGGCTGCACGCTCATGGAGGGCGACAAGGTGACCATCGGCGACGACGCCTCCGTCGACGCGGTCACCTGGTACAAGAAGCTGCACGACGCGAAGCTGATCGCCGCGGACGTGGACCGCTTCGACGCGCGCGCCCTGTTCGGGCAGGGCAAGGCCGCCTTCTACGACGACGCCATCATCGGCAAGGGCGTGACCGCGGCCCAGTCCAAGGACAAGACGCTGGCCGACGCGATGCAGCCGATGAAGCGTCCGGTGCTGCGCTCCGGTGACACTCCGCAGGCGCTGCTGTGGGGCGGTGTGATCGCGATCGTCAAGGGCAAGGGACAGGAGGCGGCGACGCAGTTCGCGCTGCACACCACCTCCGACCGCGCCACCACCACCGAGTACTTCGCCTCCCGCTCCCTGCCGCCGTCCACCACGGCGGGCCTGGCCGACCCGAAGGTCGCACAGGACACCTTCACCACCGAGTGGACCCGGAAGATCACCGATACGGCGACCGGCAGCCCCTTCTGGCAGTTCGCGCAGAACGCCCAGATCGAGGAAGCCGTGGCCAAGCAGGTCCAGGCCGTCCTGGTCGGCAAGTCGAAGCCGAAGGACGCGATGAGGAAAGCCGCCGAGGAGGTCACCGACCTCATCAAGCGCTGAGAGCCTGTCGGGTGGCCTTCGATCGGGTAGCGGACACGGTCTGGTGCGTGCGATTCCAAGGCTCCGGGACGTCCTCGGATGGGGTCTCCCCTGCTCGAACGAAGCCGAGAGCTTGGGATGGGGTCTCCCCTGCTCGAACGAAGCCGAGAGCTTGGGATGGGGTCTCCCCTGCTCGAACGAAGCTGAGAGCTTGGGGAAGGAGCTACTTGGGCACTTCGGCAACGCGGGAAGCGTATGTGCCAGGGCGTGGCCGCCCGATCAGAGGTCACCCGACAGGCTCCGAGGGCAGCCAGGGGGGCAGTCCGGGGTCTGGTGAAGGTCGAGCGACCTTCACCAGACCCTTCACCATGTCGCACACGCATCCCTTAAGGTGGACCTCAAAACCGTATTGTGCAATCTCTATTCACGATCTGGGAACCGCTGTAAGCTCCCGGCGCAGCGGAGGGGGTTGGACCGACCCGCGCGGCCGCTCCCGTTCGCCTCACCATCACACCCGTGAAGGAGTTCACCTTGCGACGTCCCACGGCACGCACGTACGCCGTCTCGGCCGCGGCCCTGGCCGCCCTGACCACGCTCGTCCCGGCCGCCCGGGCCGACGGCACGGCGGCCGCGGCGACGGCGACGGCGACGGCGACGGCGACGGCGACGGCGACGGCGACGGCGACGGCGACGGCGACGGCGACGGCGATCGAGAAGGTCCCGTACGCGATGGACTCGTCGAACCAGGCCGCCTGGTGGACACCGGTCGCCACGTACAAGGGCCGCGGTCAGTACACGTACTTCGCCTTCAACGAGCCCGGCTCGACGGCTGCCACGCACCGTCCGGCCATCGCGCGGCGCGACCCGGACGGGGTCTGGAGCCGTCTGCCGCTGCTCGACAAGAGCGGGCAGCAGGCCGAGTTCCCCGACGACAACGGTCACAACCAGCCGTCCCTCGCGCGCGACGGCAGCGGCCGCCTCCACGTGTTCGCCTCCATGCATGCCAACGCCTGGCGCTACTTCCGCACCGAGGCCCCCGGCGGGGACGTCACGGACCACGCGGCCGAACTGCCCGACCAGAGTGAGGGCATCACCTACCCGATCGTGACCACCGCGCCCAACGGCGATCTGTACCTGGCCGCCCGCGTCGGCGCCGGAGCCGACCGGCGTCCCGGCAAGCTGTACCGCTGGGACAATGCCGCGGCGCGCTGGAGCGTGGTCGCCACCTTCGCCGGCGCGCTGAACCGCTCCGTGTACCCGGACGACCTGATGGTGGACGCCGCCGGGCGTGTGCACCTCCTGTACGAGTGGGCCAAGGCCCCGGCGACCGGGTTCCGGCACCGGCTCTCCTACCTGCGCTACGACCCGTCGACCGGCGCCTTCGCGGACAGCGCGGGTGCGGCGCTCACCGTCCCGGTGACGCCCGACACCTCCGACGTGATCCAGGAGCTGACCGCGGGCGAGGAATGGAGTATCGACAACGCCTACACGGGTCCGGCGGTACAGAGCGCGAAACTCACCCTCGACGGCTCCACCCCGAAGATCGCCTACCGCTACCGCTCGGCCGACAGCGGCGGCAACTTCCGCGTGTACTACGCGTATCCGAGCGGCAGCGACTGGGTCAGCAAGACCGTGTACGCCGGTGGCCAGACCGCCGCGGCACTCGGCATCACCTGGGACGAGACGGATACCAAACGGGTCTACTACGTCACCGGCTCCGGCACGGACCGTGTCTTCGCCGCGACGCAGTCGGCGGACGGGACCTGGACCTCGCAGTCCGCCGCGCCGGGCGTAAGCGCCGACCGGCTCGCGGTGCGACGGGACTCGGACGGAAAAGACGTGCTGTACCTGCCGGACACCGCCCACAACTCGCTCTACTACGGACGCCGCTGAAGCCCTGCGTCATCGGCACTCCACCCAGTGGGCAACCGGCCACGCGGGCTCCGGGCCGTCCTCGGTGAGAAGTCGGCGTGCCCGCCATGACCTTCGCCTCGCTGGACGGCACGACCTGACCCTGGGCGGTGTTCGGGGGGATCGTGCTGCTCGCCTCGCCCTACACGGTGACCTCGTGGGCGGGCGCACGTGCCGCGATGACACGTTCCTTCCTCGTTCCGCGCGACCGGGAGCTCGGCGAAGTACTGCGCGAGGTGCGCGCCTCGCAGTCGCGGCTGCTCGACTCCTCCGACGCCGAGCGGGTACGCATCGAGCGTGATCTGCACGACGGGGCACAGCAGCGGCTCGTCTCGCTGGGGATGACCCTGGGACTGCTGCGCCTCGAAACCTCGCAAGGCTCCCCGCAGGCCGAGCTGCTCAGCCAGGCGGAGAGCCAGCTCTCCACCACTCACCAGGAGTTGCGGTCGCTGATTCGGGGCCTGAACCCGCCCGTACTGGCCGATCACGGACTGATCGCGGCGATCGAGGACTACGCGGCCCGGTTCCCGGTCACGGTGGACCTCCGGCTGCTCGCACGGCTGCCCAGGAAACTCGAGACGACCGTCTACTACCTGATCAACGAGGCCAACTCGCCCGCAGCATCATCTGCTCGAGGCGACCCCGAACCTCATTCTGAAACCATCAACAGGCGGCCTGAGTCCACTTCGGTGTCCAGATCCCGCTGTCGGGGCGGCCGGGGTAGGCAGAAGTGAGGTGGTTGCGCAGCGCAGTGAGGGCGGGGTGCGGGTTGTCGGCACGCCAGATCAGTGAGTGGGGGTAGACCGGGGTCGGGTCGCGCAGGGGGATGCGCCGCAGGTCGTGACCGGCAGGCCAGACCAGCGGGGTCTGCTCACCGACGAAGGTCGCCAGCGTCGAGGAGTCCGCGATCGTGTCGAGGAGGTGCTCGACACCGAAGTTGGGGCCGATCGAGTCGATGGTGAGCCCGAACGCAGCGGCGAGTTCATCGTAGTAGGCGGCCCATTCGGTGCCGGGGATGTTGCCGGGCATCCAGATCCGGCGCCCGGCGAGCTGGGCGGGAGCGACCGCGGGGGCGGCGGCGAACTCGTGGGCCGGCCCGGTGAACAGGTGCAGCGGTTCGTCGGAGACCGGGGCGGCCTCGACGCCGTCGGGGAGCTGCCGACCCGGCATGGTGACGGCACGGAAGGTCGCGTCGATCGCCCCGGACCGGATGGCGGCAATGGCCGTATCGGAGTCGAACAGGGTCACGACATCGAGATCGGTCTCGGGGTACGCGCGGTGGAAGTCGCGCAGCAGACCTGCCACCGAGAGCCTGCGGCCGATCACGTCGACGCGCAGCGCCCGGCGCCCCGGCCGCACGGAAGCGGCTGCCCGTTCCTCTGCTTGGAGGAGAGCCCGGGCGTAAGGCAGGAACGCCTGTCCGTCGATGGTGAGCCGGGCACCGCGGGCCGTGCGGTTGAACAGCTGCACACCGAGATCCTTCTCCAGCACGGCGATGCGCTTGGAGACGGCCTGCGGGGTGATCGACAAGTTGGTGGCGGCTTCTTGGAATTGTCCCGCGTCCACGGCGGCGACGAAGGTGCGCACAGCGATGAGATCCACGCCGACCATCATAGACAGACAACTAATCGTTGAGTCTGATCGGCGAAATGATTGTTTGATTCCAGTAAGCCATGCTCGCTTTGATGTCTCTGGTCAACGTGCAGTTTCGCAAGCAGTGCGGCAGGCGGAGTGCTGCCCAGCAGCCGGGGGGGTCGGGCCTGCACTTCAAGAGCTCGGACCGATCGCGTTCACGGGCGGGGCGGCCCCTTGGCCGCCTCGCCGGCGTGACAGCACCGCGACGGACTGAGCCGTCCGCCCATCTGCCGATGCCGGTGCGCTCGGCCACCGACAAGGCCACCATCGCGTCTCGGGCGGGATGGGGCCTCCCACTCACCCTGGAGGCGACCACACGTGCCGGATTCCTTTGTTCACCTGCACAATCACACCGAATACTCCATGCTCGACGGCGCGCAGAAGATGAAACCGATGTTTGACGAGGTGGCCCGGCAGGGGATGCCCGCGATCGCTATGAGCGATCACGGCAACATGTTCGGCGCCTATGAGTTCGCGCAGGTCGCGAAGGGCTTCGAGGAGATCAGGCCGATCATCGGCATCGAGGCGTACGTGGCACCTTCCTCCCGGTTCGCCCGGAAGCAGGAGTTCTGGGGGCCGGGAGGCCGTCGCGCCAGGAGCACGGACGGTGAGGGGTCGAAGGATGTCTCCGGTGGCGGCCGCTTCACCCACATGACCATGTGGGCGCGGAACAGCCAGGGCCTGCGGAACCTGTTCCGGCTCAGCACGCAGGCCAGCTGTGAGGGTCAGTTCCCTGCCGGAAAGCCGCGCATGGACCGGGATCTGATCGCTGAGCGACCGGACGGCATCATCGCCACCACTGGCTGCCCCTCCGGCGAGATCCAGACCCGCATGCGGCTGAACCAGTATGACGAGGCGAAGGCTGCTGCCGCGGTCTACCAGGAGATCTTCGGGCGCGAGAACTACTTCCTGGAGCTGATGGACCACGGCCTGGACATCGAGCGCGAGGTGCGTGAGGGCCTGCTGCGTCTGGCCAGGGAACTGAACATTCCCCTCCTGGCCACCAATGACGCGCACTACGTCACCGAGGACCAGGCCGACGCTCACGACAGCCTGCTGTGCATCGGTGTCGGCAAGAACAAAAACGACCCGGGCCGCTTCCGGTTCAATGGCTCCGGCTACTACCTCAAGAGCGCCGCCGAGATGCGCAGCCTGTTCTCGGAGCTGCCGGAAGCCTGCGACAACACCCTGCTGATCGCCGAGCGCATCGAGTCCTACGACGAGGTCTTCGACTACGTCGACGAGATGCCGCGGTTCCCGGACGTGCCCGAAGGTGAAACGCAGGAGTCGTGGCTTCGCCGGGAAGTCCTCAAGGGGCTTGCGATGCGCTACGGGGACCCGGTCCCCCAGCACATCGTGGACCGCTTCGAGACCGAGATGTCGGTCATCGGCCCCATGGGGTTCAGCTCCTACTTCCTCGTCGTGGCGGACATCTGCCGCCACGCCCGGGAGAACAGAATCCCGCTCGGTCCCGGCCGGGGTTCGGCCACGGGCTCCATCGTCGCCTACGCCACCCGCATCACCGAGTTGTGCCCCCTGGAGCACGGTCTGCTGTTCGAACGGTTCCTGAACCCCGAGCGCATCAACCCGCCCGATGTGGACCTCGACTTCGACGACCGTCAGCGCGACCGGATGGTCCGCTATGTCACCGAGAAGTACGGCGGGGAGTACACCGCCATGGTGAACACGTTCGGCAGGATCAAGGCCAAGAACGCGATCAAGGACTCCTCGCGCATCCTCGGCTACCCCTATGCCCACGGCGAACGGATCACCAAGGCACTCCCGCCGGACCAGAACGGCAAGTCCGCCCCGCTGGCTGCCGTCTTCGATCCCTCCCACGAGCGGTACGGCGAGGCCACCGAGATCCGGCAGATGTATGAGAACGAGCAGGAGGTGAGGCGGGTCATCGACACGGCCCGCGGGGTGGAGGGCCTCACTCGCGGCACCGGCGTGCACGCCGCGGCGGTGATCCTGTCCAAAACGAAGCTCACCGACCGCATCCCCCTGCACATGCGTGCCTCGGACGGCGTGAAGATCACTGGATTCGACTATCCGTCCTGCGAAGCCATGGGCCTGATCAAGATGGACTTCCTGGGGCTACGGAACCTGGGGGTCATCGACCAGGCGATCGAGAACATCCGCGACAACCGGGGCATCGGCCTGGCCACCGTAGATCCCCTGGACGGCGACCCGTCCACCGTCGTGATCCCTCTGGACGACGCCAGGACGTACCGGCTGCTGGCCGAGGGCAACACGTTCGGTGTCTTCCAGCTCGACGGCGGCGGCATGCGCGTACTGCTGAAACAGATGGAACCCACCCGGTTCGAGGACATCGCCGCGGTCAACGCGCTCTACCGGCCCGGTCCCATGGCGGCGAACGCGCACACCAACTACGCGCACCGCAAAACCGGCCGCCAGGAGATCACCCCGATCCACCCCGAGTTGCGCGATGCTCTGGAGCCGATCCTCGGCAACACCTTCCATCTGCTCGTCTACCAGGAGCAGATCATGGCCATCGCCCGGGAACTGGCCGGGTACACCCTCGGCGGCGCTGACCTGCTGCGCCGTGCGATGGGCAAGAAGAAACCGGAGGTGCTGGCCGCGGAGTGGGACAAGTTCCACGACGGCATGCGGGGCAACGGCTACGGCGAGGAAGCCATCAAGGCCCTGTGGGATGTCATGCTCCCGTTCTCCGGCTACGCGTTCAACAAGTCCCACACCGCCGGATACGGCCTCGTCTCGTACTGGACCGCCTACCTCAAGGCCAACTATCCGGCCGAGTACATGGCCGCCCTGCTCACCTCGGTCGGCGACGACAAGGACAAGGCCGCGGTCTACCTCGCCGATGCCCGAAAGAACGGCGTCCGGGTCCTCCAGCCCGATGTGAACGAGTCCGTCGCGGAGTTCACCGCTGTCGGTGACGACGTACGGTTCGGGCTGCGGTCCGTACGCAACGTCGGCGACAACGTCATCGAGGCCGTCGTCGACGCCCGCCGCCGAAAAGGGAAATTCACTTCCTTCTCCGACTTCCTCGACAAGGCCGACCTGCCCGCACTGAACAAGCGAGCTGTGGAATCCCTGATCAAGGCCGGCACCTTCGACTCCCTGGAGCATTCGCGTAAGGGCCTCACCGCTATCCACGAGGCCGCCATCGACGCGATCATCCCCGTGAAGAAAGCGGCATGCTTCGGGCAGGACGATCTCTTCGCCGACCTGGGCGCCGAAGGAAACGGCGAACCGGCCTTCGGCCTCGACTTCCCCATCGATGCCTCGGAGTGGCCCCGCAGACAGCTCCTGGCAACCGAGCGCGACATGCTCGGCCTCTACGTCTCCGCCCACCCGCTGGACGGCGCCGAGCACATCCTCTCCGGCGCGCGGGACTGCTCCATCGCCGAACTGCTCGCCTCCGGCCGCACCGCCGGGGACGTACAGCTCTCCGGACTGATCACCGGCATCCAGCTCAAGATGACCAAACAGGGCAACGCCTGGGCCGTCGTGAACCTCACGGACCGTGATGCCGGTATCGAGGTCCTCTTCTTCCCCGCCGCCTACCAGCTCGTACAGCATGCACTGGCCGAGGACAACGTCATCTCCGTCAAGGGCAGGATCGAAGACCGGGACGGAACCGTGAACATCTTCGGCAGAGAACTCGCGGTACTGGACGTGTCCTCCGCCGAGCACGGCGGGAAACCCCCCGTGCAACTCGCCCTCCCCGCCCACCGGATCACCGAACAGTCCGTCTCGGAACTCAAGCGCATCCTCGCGGACCATCCGGGAGACAGCCCGGTCCGCCTCAGCGTTCGCAGTGCCCGCAAGACGACTGTGTACGCCCTGCAAGCCACGGTGGACGCCACCACCGTCGCCTCCGATGTGAAAGGCACCTTCGGAGCCGACGCGTGGGAGGGCCTCGCGTGATGCCGGCTCGCTGCGATTCGCACGGCTATGTGGTGGAGGACGTTCGTGACGCACCTGATCGACCAGGAAGAGAGTTCGTCTTCCTCGCATGACGTCGGTGACCTGACGTGTTCTCAGGCAATCTGGCGAACCGTAGGACTCCGGTCCGGCTCCTGCGTGAGATCCCTTGCCGACTGGACGCACCGGCCGACCGTGCTCAACACGTTCGAGGGCGTCGGTGGTGCGGTTGGCGTAAGCAGTATCGTTTCGGTGCTGAAGTCGCTGGACCGGCCGGGTGAGCTCGTGGCTCGGGGACTGGCGCAGGCCTGCTCGGGCTGCGTAAATCCGGGTGTGATCAAGAACCTCGTGCGGCGCGGCTTTCCCGCGCTCGCCCTCGCAGCTCTGCCCGTCCTGGCCGCCGTTCCTGCCGCCGACGCCGCGCAGAGCGGCCGTACCGTCCAGAGCACGCAGCCCCGAGAAGCCCTGCGCAGCGACTCCCATTTCTACCCGCCCGCCACCCTCGGCAAGAACCAGGCATGGACCTCCGGCAACGGCCGTACCATCCTGCGCGTTCAGAGCGACGGCAACGTCGTCGTCTACAAGGACAGCCGTCCCGTCTGGCAGGCCCCGAACGTCTACCCCAACGCCGACCGACTCGTCATGCAGCAGGACGGCAACTTGGTCGTCTACAACCGGGCCGGCAAGGCCCTCTGGGCCGCCGGAACCTGGCACAAGGGTCGATACCTCGCCGTCCAGGACGACGGAAACGTCGTCGTCTACAACAACGCGAACCGGCCCGTCTGGGCCACCAACACCGGCGACTGAGCGCCATCCCGTCCACGACAAGGGCCCGGACGGATCGTCCGGGCCCTTCCCTCTGCCTGCCGTGACGCGCCTCGGCGAAGGCGGGGAAGGATGCCGCGCAGATCTTCGGTCTCGATGACGTGGTCGGCGACGGCGTGTCCGTACTTCATGGCTGACCGAACCGCTGTGGGACCGATTTTCAAGCCCTCCTGCGCCTGCAGAACCTCTTTCCACTTCCTCGTCGGCTGCCGCGAATGTCGCCACCGTCGCGGTGTCACGGTGAGGAAGGTCGTGCGGGTGCGCGGGTGGCCCGGAGGAAGCGGGCGCCCCACTCCTGGACGTGCGCGGCGAACTCCGGCGGCCCCAGGACCTCGAACTCGGAGCCCACGTTGCCCAGTGCCTGAGTCGGCCAGTCGAGAGAGGTCGAGGTCATGGTGAGCCGACAGCTGTCCTGATCGAGCGGTTCGATCGTGCCCCAGCGGCCGATCACCCGCCGCACCCGCGAGGAGGGCGCGTGCACAAGGACCTCGACCGTGTACGGAGCCGGGGGCCCACTCGCTGCCTGGACGAAGGCCACGGCGTCCTCGGCCGGTAGCAGTCGCGGCCGGAAGCGCGTGCCAGTCGCCGTCGGCTCGGTCAGCCGGTCGAGGCGGAAGCTGCGCCAGTCGTGCCGGCCCAGGTCGTAGGCCACCAGGTACCAGCGTCCGCCGAGTACGACCACGCGGTGCGACTCGACCTCACGCTCAGTGAGTGCGGAGCCCCTGGCCGTGTAGTCGAACCGCAGCCGCTCCTCGTCCCGGCAAGCCTGGGCGACCGCGGTGAGCACCCCCGTCGGGACGACCGGCCCGGACACGACAGCGGAGAGGGTCATCGCCCGCAGGGCGTCCACTCTGGCCCGCAGCCGGGGCGGCAGGACCCGCACCACCTTCGTGAGTGCGCGCAAAGACGCCTCCTCCATACCCGCGATCCCGCTCTGCGCCGCGTCGCCGACGCCCACCGCGAGCGCCACCGCCTCCTCGTCGTCCAGCAGCAGCGGCGGCAGGACGGCGCCGGGCGCGAGCTGGTAGCCGCCGTCGGTGCCCCGGGCCGCGCCGACCGGGTAGCCGAGTTCGCGCAGCCGCTCGATATCGCGGCGCAGCGTCCGCTCGGAGACCCCGAGCCGGTCGGCCAGTTCCAGGCCGGACCAGTGCCGGTGGGTCTGCAGCAGCGAGAGCAGTCTGAGGGTCCGTGAGCTGGTGTTCGCCATGCCGACATCCTGCCTCGACTTCCGGTCAGAAAGTGACCGGAAGCCTCCCTAGAGTCGATCTCGACGGCCACACCCGAGGTAAGGACGGAAAATGATCGCCCGTGAGATCCAGCTGATTGCCCAGATCACCGGCGCCCCCACACTCGACCATTTCACCGTCGCCAAGACCGAGGTGGACGGCGAGGTTCTGGTACGCACCGACCAGATCGGGCTCGCCGCGACCTACCTGGAGCTGATGCGGGCCGACTGCACCATCCCGGTCCCGGCCTGGCAGCCGGGGCAGCGAGTGGGGGTGGCCGCCATCGGCACCGTGGTCCGATCCGACAGCCCCGAACTCGAGATCGGCGACCTGGTCCAGTCGATGACCGGCTGGAGCGAGTACTCGGCCGGCCCGGCCGACTCGTACCTCAAGCTCAATCGTGAGCTCTTCGCCGACCCCGGCTACTACCTCGGCCAAGGACCGACCGCCTACTACGGGATGGCCGAGGTAGCGTCGGTCGGCGAAGGCGACGTGGTCTTCGTCTCCGGCGCGGCGGGCGGGGTTGGCTCGCTGGCCGGGCAGATCGCCAAGTGCCTCGGCGCGGCGCGGGTGATCGGCAGCGCCGGCAGCCTGGCGAAGGCCGACTACTTGGTGAACGAGCTCGGCTACGACGCCGCCTTCGACTACCACGACGGCTCTGCCGCCGACTGGCTGCGGGAGCTCGCGCCCGAGGGCATCTCCGTCTTCTTCGACGTCGTGGGCGGCGAGCAGTACCAGGGCGCGCTTCAGAGGGCCCGGCCCGGAGCGCGCTTCGCCCTCTGCGGCTCACTGTCCAGCCAGCTCGGTGACGCGGCGCAGCGCTTTCCGCAGCCCGATCGCGCGGCGGCCGAGGCCAGGGGCGTCGAACTGCTGCCGTTCTCCTGCTACCAGACGCCCGATCAGATCGCGGCCTGGCGCAAGGCCTTCAGAGGCTGGCTGGGCGAGGGTCGCTTCGTCTACCCGCAGACAGTGGTCGAGGGTGGGATCGAGGACGTGCCGCAGGCGTTCCTCTCCCTGTTGCAGGGTTCCTACAAGGGCAATGTCTCGGTGCGGCTGTCGTGACCACACTCTCCCTCCGGGCCCTGAACCGAGCACTGATGGGCCGCCAGTTTCTGCTGGGGCGCACCGATCGCACCCCGTTGGAGGTGATCGGTCGACTGGTTGCACTGCAGGCACAGGAGCCCAACTGGGCCTACGTCGGGCTGTGGAGCAGGATCCACTCCTTCACGCAGCCCGAGCTCACCGCGCTGCTGGAGGACCGGCAAGTGGTCCGCTCCGGTCTGCTCCGCAGTACCCAGCACCTCGCCGCGGCCGACGACTTCCGTCGGCTGCGGCCGCTGCTGCAGCCCGCACGGCCGGCTCGCCCCACTTCACCCGGAACAGCACGGGCCTGGACGCGGCGTCCTTGGTGGTCGAGGCCCTCGCGGCCGTCCGGGCGACGGTCGAGCACGACTTCGGCCACCTCAAGACCTGGCGCGTGCTCGGCAAAGTCCGCACCGACCCGAAGTGGGCGACTCCCCTGGTCAGGGCTCTGCGTCCTCACGAACCGCGAAGTCTCCCGAGGACCGACGATCTCCACCGAAGTCACCCGCCCACGACCAGCACCAGCGTCCCGAACCCCGCGCACACCAGACCCGTGACCAGCAACTTCACGACGCAGAGTGCCCAATGTCGATCCGGCCGTGATCGAGCCCGTCGTACATCGCTCCATGTCCGCGACGGTGCTCCGGCAGCAGCGTCAGGTTCATCGCGGACTTCACCGCCCTTTCCGTGCGCGCCACGGCGTCCCAGAGTTCAAACGGTTCATCGCGCCGGGCGGTCGCACACTCGTAGAACTCGCCCCGGAAGTGGGATACTTCGGCGAACAACTCTCTCTCCGGACGGCATCAGGCAGCAAACTCTCCCCCACGGCCATCGTCGTGGTCATCTGCGCCCCGGTCTGAGCACACGATCAGACGAAGGCAGCCTCGGCGTCCGGCACATGACCAAGCGGGCGAAGCAGTTCGAGACGCCGCTCGAAGCCTGAGGAATCGGCTCAGTCAGGCAGCGTCGCAGTGAGATCCAGCTCGACCAGCTGTCCTGTGAAACCCAGCTGTGCAACGCCCAGGAGCGTACTGGCGGAGGTGAATGCCGGTCCGAGGGCGGAAGCGGTGAACCGAAGCCAGGCGGCGCCCAGGACATCTCTGTCGTCGCTCCGCACGTAGATCACCGAACGCACCACATGCTGCGGCTGGGCGCCCGCCGCTGTGAGAGCGGCGAGCGCGTTCACAACGACCTGATCAACTTGAGCCTCGATGGAGCCCGGGCCGACGAGGGAGCCGCTCCGATCGAGCGGGCACTGCCCCGCCAGGTAAGCCGTTCGGCCGGTTTCCACCAAGGTGATGTGGTGGTAGCCGGGCGTCTCATGCAACTGCTCGGGGTTGATGCGGGTGATCTTCGTTGTCATACCCACAAGTCTGACCAGTGTGCTGCAATCACGCATCGGGGTTTCCCTCCGTCGCGCGACCAGTCGACGCGACGCGTTCCTGTTTGCACGTCAGAAAGCGGAGTGCCGTCGCCGAAGATGTCGATGCGCGGGTGCGTCCCCCTCGGATGAGATCGCCCGAAACCGGCCGTTCACCCGAATCGGCACCTCCTCCGATCGGCTGAGTCATCACCCCCCGAAAACGTGCGTGCGTACGGGAGCTCGGCCGTGCCAGGATGGCGCTGGGAAGCGAGGTCTCGTGGACGAGTTGAGGCAATTCCGCCTGGCGCTGGTCGCATGGGCGGCCGGTGGAGCGGAGGCGGGCGCGGCCGCCGCGGTGGCGCGGGAGCTGGCCGACGGCGGCGTGCGGATGATCGTGCTCGTCGAGGGGAGCAGCGATCAGGTCGCGCTCGAAGCGCTGGCCACGCGCTACGGCCGCGACCTCGGTGCAGAGGGCGTCGCGGTAGTGCCGCTCGGAGGTGCGACGAGCATCGGGCGTTTCCTTGACGTGTGCGGTCCTCCGGCGCTCGACCTCCCACTGGCCGGTCTCTGCGACATCGGCGAGGAGCGGCATTTCCGGCGCCATCTTGAACGGGTCGGGCTCGGGTCCGGCATCACGCGCGCCGAACTGGAGACGCTCGGGTTCCACGTGTGCATCGCCGACCTGGAGGACGAGCTGATCCGTGCGGTCGGGGCCGAGGGCGTGCAGCAGGTGATCGAGGCGCAGGGCGAGATGCGCCCCTTTCATACCTTCCAGGGCCAGCCGGCGCAGCGGGAGCGGCCCGTGGAACACCAGTTGCGGCGTTTCATGGGTACGCACAGTGGTCGCAAGGCGCTCTATGCGCAGGCGCTGGTCGCGCACCTGCACCTCGATCGCGTTCCCCGGCCACTGGAGCGCCTCCTCGCGCACGTCTGACACGGCCGCGATGCCAAGGCCGTCACCGTGCCTGCGTCCGGCCCCTGTCAGAGGATCGGAGGGCGGGTGGCAAACAGCACCCGCAGCGCCTCACGTTCGCTACGGAGGCGAGGCTGGATCAGGTGCTCGGTGGACAGGGCCTCCTTGGCGGCCCGGACGGCGTCGAGCATGTCGGTCGTGCAGCCGCCCCGGTTGGCCGCTCGCTCGGGTCGGCAGACCTCGACGACCACGATGAACGACTCCGCACCCTGGCCCGTCGGGCTTGTGTCTGTACGGCGCCAGCCACACGTAAGAACACCCGTTCAGTCGATGACGGCGGCGGCTTCGACCGCACGCGACCGAACCCGGTGAGGGCCGCCTACTTGCTCTGCAGTTTCCCCAGCGGGTCGGGTTTATCCTCCAGTGCGGCGGCCGCCGCCTTCCAGCTGGTGTCCTCTGGGTAGAGAGCGCTGCGCAGGAAGGCCGTGGTGAGCCGCTGGACCAGGGCGACGCGGGCGGGACTCTCATCCGTCGTCTCGGCGACCTCGTATCCAGGGATTCCTCCGAGCGAGTGCTCGGCCTCGAACAGCGTGAGCAGGCTCTTGTTTCCCGGGCTGCAGGTGTAGGGGTCGGTGAACCAATCCGGCCCGCGCGTGGACAAGTGGGACTGGTCGTGGTCCCCGGCGACGATGAGAGCCGGTGTGGTCATGGTGTCGAAGGACGGCCTCATGAACGGGAAGTTCTCGCTGGCGAACGGAGTCAGGTCGTCGCCCAGGCCGGTCAGGGCGAGCAGCACACCCGCCTTGACGCGGGGGTCGGACATGTCCTCGCCGGGTACGGCGTCGGAGTCGAGGACGCGGGCGCCCAGCAGTGTGCTCGCCGTCTGGGCTCCCCAGGAGTGGCCTGCCACGGCGATGCGATCGCGGTCGAGGCGCCCGGCGAGGTCTGGCACGGAGGCTTCCAGAATGTCGAGTCCGTCCAGCACCCGCTTGAGGTCCTCGATACGGAAGCGCCAGATCCGCGGCGTACGGGGATCCTCGGCGGGGAGGCCGAGCGTCCTGGAGTCGAGGTGGGTGGGCTGCAGGACCACGAAGCCGTGGGCGGCCCAGAAGTCCGCCAGTGGGGCGTAGCCGTTCATCGACCAGCCGAAGCCGTGGGAGAAGACGATGACGGGCAGATCGCTGCCGGTCGCGGGGGCGGACACGCGGACCTGGAGGTCCTCGCCGCGGTCCGGGGCGGGCAGGACGACCGGTTTCGCGGATACCACCAGAGTGGTCGCACCTGCAGTCTTCTGTGCGTCCGTGGTGTTCGATTCGGACATGGCAGTGCCTTCCGTTCGGGTCTTCGCAGTCTTGGTGCAGTGGGGTCGGCAGTCGGTGGCGCCACGGACCGGGCCGGGCGGGGAGCGGTGAGCGTTTCTCATACGCAGCCGCATCAACGCCAGGTGTCGACGGTCGCGCGCTCCTCCGTCCGAGGCTGGAGTGGAGACGCGGCAGCGGTCTGGTCGGCCGCCCCCCGGTCTGCCATCATAAATGAAACGGAACCTTGTTCCGATTACGATACGGAACGCCGTTCCGCTTTGCAACACCAGGGAAGGAAGTCACGGTGAACGACAACGACCAGGGCGCGGGAAGTTCGGCCAGGTCCAAGCGCAAGGACGCCCGGCGCAACCAGCAGACCCTGCTGGACGCGGCTGCGGCGGTCTTCGTCACCTCGGGTGTGGAAGCGCCAGTACGCGACATCGCGGCCAAGGCCGGGGTTGGGACGGGCACGATCTACCGCCACTTCCCCACCCGGGCGAACCTCGTCATCGCCGTCTACCGCCACCAGGTCGACGCCTGCGCCGAGGCCGGCCCAGCCCTACTGTCCACCAGCCCGACACCCCATGCTGCCCTGGGGCGGTGGGTCGACCTCTTCGTCGACTTCCTGGTCACCAAGCACGGCCTGGCCGCCGCAATGCAGGGGGAAGGCACTGGCTTCGAGACGCTGCACACCTACTTCCTCGACCGCCTCCTGCCGGTATGCACCCAACTCCTCGACGCTGCCGCCGCCTCCGGCGAGATCCGCTCCAACCTCGACGCCTACCAACTCATGCGCGGCATCGGAAACCTCTGCATCGGCGCCGACAGCGACCCCCGCTACGATGCGCGCCGGCTGGTCGCGCTCCTCGTCGCAGGACTCCGTGAACCGCACTGACCGTGGCGCTCACCAATGACAGAGCCCTCGCATAAACGGTCCTTTGCCCGAACAAGACCCAAAAGGGCCACACGGAGAGCGCGAGGCAGAAGCGGGGTTCGCGGAACTCGTTCGCACCCCAAGGCGGGTTCTGGGTACTTCTGAGAATCTTTTGCGACAGCGCCCGGGGGTATGACGGTCTCTCAAGAGGCTTCCCCGAGCGACACCGATGGTGTCGAGCGGCACCCGTGGCCCCGCTGCGGGGCCGACCCCGGTTCGCCGTGCCGCTCGCGCTCCGGCGCGGTCGCCGGCACCCACCACACCGGCCGCTGCACCAAGGTGCCCCGGCTCGCCGAGCCCCTGCGCGTACCACCCCCGCCGACCGCGGGCCCGGCCGGCGGTGGTGGCCCGGCACCCCGGTCCCTCTCATGCTCGCCGGTCCCCTGCCCGGGATGTACGCCCCCGAAGCCGTCGAGGCGGCCCGCGCGACTTCGCCGTCCTCCACTCCGCCGACGACATCCCCCGCCCCGTCCGGCCCGCATCCTCACGCCAGACGCCAAGGCGTAAGGAGCTGTCCCGGCATCACGATCACCCGTGGCGGGTTTCTGACGTATCCGGGGCATGCCCCCTATACGCCGGTGGTGCCGTCGATGCGTTCCCGGAGCAGGTCGGCGTGGCCGTTGTGGCGGGCATACTCCTCGATCATGTGAACGTAGATCCAGCGGAGACTGACGTCCTGCTCCATGAAGCGGCCAGTATCGGACAGAGCACGACCGTCGCAGTGCTCGCGGGCACGGGCGATCTCCGCGTGCCAGGTGGTGAGAGCGTCGCGCAAGGTGGCGCCCTCGGCCACTTCGAAGCCGCCGTCGGGGCCACGCGGGTCGGCCTGCGGGTCGTAGATGGGCGGGGTCTGCTCTCCGGCGAACACTCGGCGGAACCAGTTTCGCTCCACCTCCGCCATGTGCTGGACGAGGCCGGTCAAAGTGAAGCCGGACGGTGGCACGGACGCGACGGCGGCCTGCTCGTCGTCCAGACCCTCGCACTTCATGGCGAGTGTGGTGCGGTGAAAGTCGAGCCAGCTTTCGAGCGTGGTGCGCTCGTCAGTGTTCAAGGGCGGCAGAAATCGTTCGATGATACTCACCGGTCAATTGTCACCAGCAGTCGAAGCCGTCGGCAAGCACGGCCTCACAACAGGGCAACAGTTACCGGATCCCGGGTGCGGATCGCCCCTCAGCCCTTCCCGGTGCCGTCGAGTTGGAAGTGCCAGAGGACCACCGTCGGGGAATCGTCCAAGGCCGCAGCCGACGCCTCCGGGCACCGGCGCAACAGGTCCCAGGACATGTGGGTCGGGAGTGGGTCCGGGGCTGCGTCGGGGTCGAGGGAGCGGCGCGGGCGGACCAGATCGCCTCAGCGCCCACGGACCAGCCCGCGCTCTCCTCGTGGTCGGCATCCGCGCGGACGGCATCCGTACCTGCACGCACCGTCGCCGGGCACCGAGCTCGGCCGCCTGGGCTGATGGATCCCGCCTCCCGGGGAAGCGGGACCACACACCCGCTGGCCCACCGCAACCTGGAGTAGCTCATACCTAGGACGGCGGCTTGAGGACCGTGTCGACGAGGTAGACAGTGGCGTTGGCGGTCTTGATGTCCCCGCAGACGATCTTGGCGGTGTCGTTGACCTTGAATGACGTGCCCGACCCGGAGGTCTTGAGCTTGGAACCTTCCAGCGTCTTGAAGCTGCCGTGGGGAAGCTCACTGGGGGTGATGGTCTTGTCCACGACGTGGTAGGTCAGGACCTTCTTCAGCTGCCCCTTGTCCTTGAGAAGACTGGCAAGCTGCTTCTTGGAAATCTTTTCGAACGCCGCGTTCGTGGGGGCGAAGACCGTGATGTGCTTCGCATCATTGAGCTTGGTGGTGAGCCCGGCGTCCTTCCAGGCAAGTGCCAGCTTGGTCAGTTTCGGGTTGTTGGCCGCTGCGGTGGCGACGCGTTCCTTGGACATGCCGGTGACGCTGCCCTTGCCGCTGTGCGGCAACGCGGAGCACCCCGGACCGAACGGGCTCGGCGTATCCGCGAATGCTTGCGGGGCGAACGCGCCGAGCGAGAGCGGGAGGGCCACCACAGCGGTGATCGCTGCGGCGCTTGTTCGGATGCGACGTGAACTCATACCGATTCCTCTTCCCTCTAGGAGAGGTCCGTGAGGCGTCGATGGCGCTCCCCGTCGGACAAGGAGTGTGGCCGATCTGGCCGGGGTGTCGTCTGCACCGCTCCGGCGTGCCTCGTGGGCCACCGAAACCAGCCTAGACATCACCCGGCGGAAAGCGCACCCCGAAGACGATCGGCTGGTTAAGCCACTCGCCCACCCCATGCGAAGTCGACGTCTACCTCGCCCCAACCCGGGGGTCACGCAGATCGAGGAGATCGTCACTGCCGACACTCGCCTCCGGCGCGGCTACGCACGCGGCGTCCTCGCCACCGCTCTGCAGCACGCTTCGCACTACGGCCCGGTCTTCCTCCTCGCCGACCCTGACGGCTGGAGGGGGACGCGGGCCCATACGGCTTTTCCGGTGTGGCCGGACGGTTTCCATCCCCAGTCCTCGCTCAGGGCTCTGACGATGGGGAGACCGCGGTAGCGTTCGGACAGGGGTGCGGGCAGGGCGAGGTGCGGTCGCCGTGGGCTCGGGTCATAGACGATGCACAGCAGTGTGTGAGGACGTCGGGTGAGTGCGAGCCAGACGGCCGGCGTGTTCCCGTCGGGCAGTGGTGTGCGGCGGCGGCCGTGACGTACGGCGTTGGCGACGAGTTCGGAAGCGATCTGGACGGCGTCCTCGCGGACGGGGTCCAGGTGCCAGCGGTGCAACACCTCTGCGGTGAACCGCCGGGCTTCCTTCAGGCAGGAGGTGGAGTTCTGGATGCGGTGTGCTGCGAAGGGAGGCGCGCCGAGGCCGAGATGCGGGGCGAGGCCGGCGGTTCCGGGCAACTGGTGGCTGCGTGGAGCCTGTTTGCCGCTGTGCTTGCTGTGCGTCTCAGGCATATTCGTCTCCCCGTCGTGGGCGCGTGCGATGCGCTCACCGAATTTTGTCCCGCTACTCAGGGCGTTAATGCTCGTTCCTGCAAGTACAGCTGAAATTTCAGCACGCATCCTTTCGTACGGCTGTTCTGTTTTCGCGGTGGCACGGGGACGGGGTGCGTGATCGTCAGAAATCGGAGTGGTCGCGATGATGCAGGTCAATGGTTTCAGTGCCGACGAGATTGCGGGTGCGGTGTGGCGGAAGAGTGCTCGGAGCAACGCGGCGGGGAACTGCGTCGAGATCGCCCGTCTGGAGGATGGAGGAATGGCAGTACGGAACTCGCGGTTCCCGAAGGGTCCCGCGCTGGTTTACACACCTGCCGAGGCAGAGGCCTTCCTGCTGGGCGTGAAGGAAGGTGATTTCGACTTTGTTTTGTAGACGTACAGTCAGACTCTGACTATTGGCTGTCCCTGGCTGAATGCGCTGACATACTGTCGCCTCAGGCACCGGCCCAGGGGAGGTTTCGGCATGGCTGGCCAGCACACGGGGATTCCGTCGATACGAGGGTTCCAGCCACGTCCGTATCTCGGGGCGGCAGCGCATCGCAGGGCTCTGGGTGAGCACCTGCGGCGCTGCCGCAACAGTCGCGGGATCACCGGCAAGGCCGCGGCACGGCACATCGGTACGTCGGGGTCGACGGTGAGCCGGTTGGAGAGCGGGGATCGGACGGAGAACACCGGGCATCACACTGCCGCCCTGCTGCGGGTATGCGGTGTGGCCGACGAAGGAGAGGTCTCCCACGCGCTGTCGGTCGCGGCCGAGGGTGAGCGCCCGGATGCCTGGGAAGCGTACGGCTCCTACGTCGCGCGGTGGGTACAGCCGCTGCTCGCATTGGAGCCGGCGGCCCAGCGGATCATGTCCTACGAGCCGCAGCTGGTCCCGGGCTGGCTGCAGACGGAAGAGTACGCCCAGCTTGTGATCCGGGCCGGGTTCCCCGACGCGGATCAGCACGAGATCGAGGCGAGGGCGCGGGCCCGGGCGAGCCGGTTGTCCCTGTTCGAGCGGTCTCAGGAGCCGCCGGTCCTGGTCGCGGTCATGGACGAGGACGTGCTGCGCCGCCCCGTGGGCAGCCCCGGAGTGATGTACCGGCAGATCGAGCACTTGATCGGCATTCTCCAGGGGAATCTGCGGCATCGGATCAAGTTGCATATCGCACCGCTGGCCATCGGGACGATGGGAGCAGTGGGGCATCCGATCGTCCATCTGAGGTTCGCCGACGCGCTCCTTACCGACTTCGTGTACTTGGAACAGAGTGAGAATGCGCGGTGTGTCGAGGGCGAGGGCGAGGCGGAGCGCTACCGATCCCGCATCAATGGTCTGTCCGCGATGGCCAATCCTGCCGAGCAGACCCTGACCCTGCTGGAGGACCGGCGAGATGAACTCGCCCGCAACCGGCCCTGACCGACGGCCGGTCAGGACACCAGGCCGACTCCGCCGAACTCTTCCCACTCGAAACTGAGCTGTGGCGGGGCGGTTGCCGCCCGGTCGGGCCGCCACTGAGACACTTCGACGAGGCCGGGGTCCAGGACGGTGAGGTCGTTGTTCTCGAAATAGGTTCTGACGTCGGCTCGTGTGCGGACTCGGCCCCAGTGTCCGTGAGTCTCCCTGACCATGAAGTCGGAGACGCCGTCACGGACCTCAGGGCTCTCGCTGACGAGCTGACAGATGACCACCACACTACCGCTGGGAAGCCGGGCTTTGACGTTCCTGATCAGGTCCAGGGGGCGATCCTCGTCCGGGATGCAATGCAGCACGGACACGAACAGTGCCGCAACGGGTTCACTGAAATTGATCAGACGGCCCACCTGCGGACTGTCGAGGATCATGTCGGTGTTCCGCATGTCCGCCTGGAGGACCGCGGTGCGGTCATTGGTTTCCAGCAGTGCGCCGCCCACGCTCCGCACGATCGGATCGGTGTCCACGTACACGACGCGCGAACGGTTGTCGACGCGTTGGGCGATCTGATGCACGTTGTCCTGGGTGGGCAGCCCGGACCCGTGATCGATGAACTGCCTGATCCCATAGTCCTTGGCCAGCACACCCACCACTCGCTGGAGAAAAGCACGGTTGTTGAGGGCAAGTGCCTTCATACTCGGCACCTGCCGCAGGAGGTGGGCGCAGGCGGTACGGTCGGCCGCGAAGTTGTCCTTGCCGTCCAGCAGATGGTCGTACATCCGCGCGACGCTCGGTGTCCGGACATCGACTCCGTATGGAAGTTCGCCCTCGGCCCGCATGCGTCCCCCGACAGTCACAGCGCGGCCCCGGCCGGCCCGCTCGGAGGTGGAAAGCCTAGTGGGATTTCAGCTCGGGCACGAGACCGCGAGCGGCTGACAAGGAGGCGCGCGGAGTGCCTCCGGGGCTCGGGGGAAGCGGAGTCAGCGCGCGTAAGGCGGCTGTCCCGCTTCGCGCCGTCCTGGTGGGCTGCAGGGGCACCGGCCGAATCCCGGCTCGTTCGCTCCTCGGAGGGCCGCGAGGAACTCGCTGTGCGCAAGTCCCATGAGTTCCGCAGCCATTGCGCTGTCCATCTCCAGCTGGACGCACAGCACGAGTGCGTCGGCGACGCAGCGGTGGCGGCAACAGCAGGGCGGCGGCAGCGGCGTGTCCTTGCCCGCGTGGTCCACGTGCTCGCAGAGCAGCTGCCAGGCCACGGCAGCCGGATGTGAACAGCCCAGAACGCTGGACCAGTTGACCGCGAGTGCGGTCAGGGTGTCCTCGACTGCCTCTTCGGCCAACCGGCGGGATCCCAGGCGAGCGGTCGCGTAGGCGAGGTAACTCTCCTTGTAGAGGGCGCGGAACGCGTGGAACGCCATCACCGCGGCCTGGTTGCCGACTGCACAACGGGCAGTGCGCGGGCAGCCGTCGGCCCGGAGAGGTAGGGAACGGTGTCTCGTCGTCATCTCGGCGATCCCGCCATCAGCTTACTGTCGGATCGGCGGCCAAGGGCTGTCCCTCAATCCCTGGTGGATCAGCGCGCGGCGTCATATGCGGTGCATCGCAAGGCGGAGGGACGTCCGCATACTGGATGTATTCGGACGTCCCGACAACCCGGCGAGGATCGGGCCTTCCCTGCTCGAGCGCAGCCGAGAACTTGGGGAAGCAGCCGCCGTCGTGCGCCCGCCAGGGACTACGGGACAGCCCTTAGATCGGTGACGGATGGGTCGTCCGTCATCAGGAAGCTGTAGTGGACGGCTTCCCACAAGGGTTTCAGGTGGGCGGCCTGGCCACCCAGCGCGGTGACGAGGGTGCCCAAGGTCTCCCATTCCGGTACCAGTTCTCCTCGAAGTACCTGGGTGACGACGCGGGCAGGCACCTTGCCGTTGCTGCGTCGCTGGATCTGCTGGGGAGTCGGTCTGGCCGCGGCCAGGTGGAGCCCCCGTAGGGCGGCCTTCAAGGAGGCGATGTGCTCGGTCGCTGTCTGCCGCGGTCTTTGCGTGATGCCGTGGGCCACTTCGCACAGCAGGCGAAGGTCCCGCGGTTCCTGCCCCATGACGCTGCACAGGTGGCACACCAGGTCCCATGAAGGAAGCCGCTCACCCGACAGGATCCGGGAGATGAAGGAGGGGGAAAGCATGGTGTGGTCTGCCAGTGCACGGATACTGATGCCTCTCTCCCGCTGGAGCTGAGAGAGTGCTGCGGCGAGCCGCCGTCCCGCGGTCCCGGGTGTCGCACCGGGCTCGCGCGTCGGCCCGTAGCCCTCCCCCTGCAGGGAAGCAACCACTCGTGGGCCGGGTATCGGCACCGCTCTCTGGGCGGCCGCCCGGTGGTCCAGCAGGCGTCGGACGCGGTCGGAGTTCCACTTGCTGCGCGCTGTCTCCGCCGTCACGTTCATGGCCTTCGCGACGTCATCCCATTTCGCACCCCGGGTGCGTTTCTCCCGAACCACCGCGGCCAGGAAACACGCGATCTCGTTCTCCACCGCGCGGGCGCGCCGGACCAGTTCTGCAAGGTCCTCCCCCGCGTACGCGGCCTCCGTGAGGGAGCCCGCGAGCCGGTGCACCTCGGCCGCGATCTCCTGGCCCAGCGATCGCCGGTCCTCGCCGATGCGCGGCCTCTCGCGCTCCCGACGTCGCTGCGCCTGCCTTCGGCACCCGTTGTCGCAGTACGAGCGCCGCCGCCCGGGCCCGCTGACCTCGGGCAACTGCTTCTCGCAGAAACCGCACGTGCGCCTGTCCGGCTCGGCACGCATCTCTTCCTCCCTCCACCGTCACCGCCCAGGCCGCCTCCGCGGTGGAGCACCGGGGAGACGGCCATCCGATATCCGGGCTCAATTACTGCGCTTCCGGCAGGGGTACATTCCGGCACTCAGCACGGGTCTCATCACGCCCCGAGGCCCTTGTGACGGGCTGCCCCCGAGTCGGGTTCGGTCCGCCCGGGCCCACTGCCGGGAGAACCGGGAGTCCCGGCAGGCCCACACGGCCACCCCCCGAGGCTCCCAGACCACCCCGGCCCACCCAGGCACGGTCCCCTGTGCCCATACGGAGGCCGAGCAGCACGGACTCGCCCCCATGCCGAACGTGACAATGCCGGCACGGAGCCGTGCGAAATCCCCGCCCCGTTGTTACCGTCACCAACGCCCCGAGACGCCACGGCGCTCCGGATCGCATATCGGAAAGACATGAGCTTCCCCTTCGGGATCTCGTACTGGACGGAATGCTGAAGGGGGGCTTGGTTCGTAGGTCCTCAAGCCCGGCCCAGGCCTCCTCTCGATCGCGACACTAACGCGACTTTGCGCACCTCCGCCACGCCGTCACACCGTAATCCGATATATACGCCCGGAACCAGGATGCGAAAATAAAATCAGATCGGCGCCGTGAACACCTCATCGGCTCTGCGGGTCATTTTGTGCCGTCAGTTGATTTATTTTGATCGACTGTCTTTCTTGTTGATCAGTGCTTTCTCACTGCCGGGACAGACAGCGCTGAAACCGTCACTGGAATTTCGGAGTGCCCTCTACGCCTTCCTTGCGACGGAGATGCCGGCACGCGCACGCCGCAAGGACCACCACCTGCTTCGACCACGCTCGGAAGGTGGCACGTCCCGGAGCCTCGCGGGGCCCGGCACCAGGGGCGGCCAAGCCCGCAGGGCGGTGCGCAAGGTCTCCGTGTTGACTTCGTGCGTGCCCAAGGTCTGTGCCATAACGATCAGGCAGGACGGCGGCGCAGCAGGTCGTCGACCGGCCGCGGGGTCAGCCAAGGCCGGTTGCCCATGCCGTCGGCGCGGCGAAGTCGTCGATGGCGAGGCCGCATGGCGGGTCGACCCGGCGCAGTAGGGCGGGACCGTCGAGCCCATCTGGGCCCGCGACTCCATGCGTCACTCCACGGCAGGCCGTTTCCGCACCGTCCGCCGATAGTTGCGCAGACCTTCCCAGCCGAGCCTGAGTACCAGCAGCGGCATGAGGATCACGAGCGCGATCCCGATGAGAACCATCATGCCGTACCCAACCGGCGCGGCCACTCACGCGCGCTCACCGGCTCCCGCCCGCCCGATGAGTCACGGCCCCTCCTGCCAGTACCAGGCCACGGGCCAGACGGCCTTTTCGTGCTCCCACTGAAGAGTTCTCCCCGTCGTACAAGCCTCTATCCGCAGAATCCTCGCCTCCTCCTGCGTCCGGCCTTCCCTCACACGCTGCCCCTCGCACGGGGATCGGAGAACGTCGGACGCGACATGATCGGCCAAGGGACCATCCATCACGCGCAAGGCCGTCGGCTGGTGGCCGGCACAGGAGTGGGTCGAGGCCGACCCCCCGGCCCGGTCCGAGGCGCTGCGCGGCGGCCGCGGAAGCCACGGCATGGCGATGGAGCACTCAGGCGGAGCAACCGGGCCTGGCGGAGGGAAAGTTGCAGGTCTGCCCGAAGATGTCGTTCACGATCTTCTGCGCCAGCTCGGGGCGACCGTCCGGCACTTCGACCCGCGCCCGGAGCAAGAAGGAATGGTGCTTCCCGCTCACCGCCTTGAAACCCCACCGACGGATCAACGACATCCGGTACCGCCGGTGTTTCCCGTCGATGTGCTCGACCGCGTAGGAAACGGTGCCCTGCAACCGCTCCTTCCACACGGTCCGGTCCCTTTCGCCGAACCCGTCGGCATACGTTCGCATTTCCTTCGGGTCGCAGGCGTCCTTCGCGCCGCAGTAGTGGGACCAGACATCGATACGGATGTCGGGTACGAGCCCCGCGCGGACGAACTCCTTCTCCCCCTCACAAATGCGCTGGTCCTCGCGCCCGCCCTCCGTCGATTCGCCCATGGCCGGGCCGCATTCCATGAATCGGGGGATACGGAATGCCAGCTGATGGCCGGGGATCTCCTCGATATACGCGCTGTCTTCGCGCCGCCAGACCGCGCCGTACAGGGGCCGGTACGGACGGTCGACGTAGGCGTTGAACCGGGTGCCCTGGGCCGGGACCCTGTCGCGTGGCACGTCGGCCACGGTCCGGGTGTCTGCCGATTTCACCGCATCGTCGAATCCCGCGCGCTGCAGTGCCCGGCGGGCGAGGATCCGGGCCACGCCGATGGCACGGTCGCGGTCGGCGAACTCCTCCGTGTAGCCGACCTCGATGACAGCATTGCCCACGCGCACGGATGCGGTGGCCGTGGCGGACTTGCGCGGGTGGACCCCATCCCATCCCCCTTCGTACTCGCTGTTCCCCACTCCGGGGATGGGATCCCCCGAAACTATGCGTGCCTCGTCACCCAGTCCCTCCAGGCTCTGCTCCTTGCTCCGCAACGCCGTCAGGACTCGTCGCCGGCGCGCCAGTTCGTCCCGCGCGTGTTCCGCCCCGCTGCGTCGGTCGAACGCCTGGAGAGAACTCACGGCCGTGTACACCGTGGTCCTGACCTCGATCCGCACGCTCCGGGCGAAGGGCGACTGTTCCTCGACGGTGCAGTAGCCCCGTTGATCCGGCAGTCGGGTGGGGTTGCCGGCAGCCGAGAGCAGGGGAACACGACTGGAAGCCCTTTTCGCCGCGCGGACGGTGAGCCGGTCCACGTCCTCTCCGTCGAGCAGCGCGCATGCCGCGGGAAGCGCCCGTACGGGCCCCGTCGCCGCCCTCGCGGAAAGCCCCGCCGGGAGCATCGCCAGGATGCCGATGGCCGCCGCCGCGCCCACCAGTTGGCCAACGCCGGTGCGCAGCCGGAGAGGCCACTGTCGTACGGTCGCCGCCTCGTACACCGCGGCCTGCGCCAGCCGGTCGCGCAACTCGATGTGGCGGAACCGGTACATGCCCCCGGACTGGCGCAGCACCCCGCGTCGGTGTGCGTCCTCCAGGAACGCCATGAGCCGTAGCGGCAGCCGCCCCGTGGCCGCCAGGTACAGTCGTGCGACGCTGTACCGTCCCCAGGCGGATACCGCCACCGCGTACAGCAGCCAGGTCGTCAGCGTGCCCGCGACGGTGACCGCCCAGGTCCCGATGCCCACCACGTCCTGGCCTCCCGACACGGACCAGCCGCCGAGGAAGACCGGGGGCAGCCAAAGGATGGCCAACGGCACTATCAGTTCGCTGATTTCGCGGATCGGGGTCAGCCAGCCGAGCCCGAGGACCGCGGCCCGGTCCGAGCGCAGCAGCCCGGCCGGTGAACGCGCGAGGGACGGATCGGCCGAAGGCCACACCGCGCGCACCGTCCGCCGGCCGGCGACCGCACCGAGCAGCCCGCACACAACTGCAAAGTACGGGCGCGCGAACCCGAGCACCCCTCCCGTCGCTCCACCGGCTGCGACAAGCAGGGCCGCGATCCGGTACCGCCGACGCGCCCATAGCCCCCGCACCTGCGGCCCCGTCGGCACTGCCAGCCGACTCGGTGCCTGGTGCCAGTCGGTCCTGGCCGTCAACCATGCCTTCAGCATGGCGACGCCGTACAGCACCGCGAGGGCTCCCCACACCGGCACCCCGTCCCACTCCGGCCACCAGAGCGAGGACCTGCCCAGCCCCAGCCACGCCACCAGCGCCACGCTGAGGGCACAGGCGGGGGCGATTCCGCACACCCTGATCCAGGTGGGGACTTCGTCGTCCAGGTGCCACCACGCCAGGTCCTGTTGACGGTGCGCCTTCATGCGCGCCGCCAGGAAGCCCGCCCACTCACGCGCCTGGTCGGGGGCCCAGCCACCGCTCGCAGTCAGGTCGTCGTGCGACCGGCTGTAGACGGCGTCGAGGAAGGCGTCGTACAGATGCCTCTCGATGTCCGCCCGGCTGCTGAACCGCCCGCGCTCCAGCAACACTGTCGGATCGACGCCCTCACGGCCGTAGGCGACCTTGGCCAGTGTCACCATGAGCGGGACACGGAGCGTCCTGCGCAGGCGCACGGTTTCGGGGGCCCGGTCGTCCGTGTCGCCGAGACGGTCGAGCACCGCGGACCATTGCGTTCCCGTCCGGTCTCCCGGATTCAGGAACGCGGCCACGGCGTCGATGGTCAGGGGGCACAGGACGATCTCGTCCCGGATGAAAGCGCCGTGGTCGGGCACGTGCGCGCGGAACTCGGGCTCACGGCTGGTGAGCACGAAGCGGTGCCCGCCCCGCAGGCTCTGGGTGAGCTCGCGCATCGCCGTCTGCCGGACGCCGGAGGGGAGTTCGTCGAAGCCGTCCAGAACGGGCAGTATCCGCCCGGTACGGAGCAGGGTGAAGGCGACCTCGTCGGCCGGTGCTCCGGGAACCGGTGTGCACGCACCGGGATGCTCGTCCGCCAACTGCTCGGCCATCCAGCCGAAGAGGCCCTTGCGCGGGTCCCAGGACGCGAGCGGGACCAGGATTGGCACCGGTCCGTCCCCGGTGCGAGCGCGGTCTTCGAGAAGTTCGTGCGCGAGGCGCAGCGCCAGAACGGATTTGCCCGCACCGGCACCCCCCAGAACAACCAGGCGCTGCCCGGTCGCCCTGACGAAATACCGTGAGGGCGAGCCCAGTCGGAGGTCGGATGGCCAGTCCGGGACACGCCAGGCGACCTCGATGGGTTCCGGGTCCCGGATCTGCTTCCAGCGCTCGTCCTGCCCGTACACGAAGGACAGTTTCCCGGCCAGTTCCTCGGCCGCCTGCCTCAGGGACTGCTCCGACAGCCACGCCGCTCTGCGCCTGCCGAGGATCCGCCGGCGCACCCGCACCCATGTCTCGAAGGCGAGTGTCGCGGCGATCAGCAGCCAGCCCGCCCGCGCGGCACCGAGCGTGTGTCCCACCGGCTGCGGCAATGCCGGACGGGCCACCAGGAGCACCACGGCGAAGGCGATGACGGCGTACGGGGCGCCCAGCCGGACCGAGAGCACGACCCGCCCGATGTGGCCCGCCATGACGACGTTCCTGTGTGTCCCGCCCGACAGCCGGTTGGTGACCGGCCCTGTCCTCTCCCGGAGCATCGCGGCCCTCAGTCCGGGGCCGTCGGCGATGTGGGTGCATTCGGCTGCATGGGCGTCTCCCTCCCCGAATAAGAACATGGCCATGCCACATCCGCGGAGTCAAGAAGGCTGGACAATGCGGTTAGCATCCGGCGGTTCGCATCGATTCCCGTCACAACGCCCGCCCCGTCGGGGCGGATTCGGGTAGTCCGGCCGGGGCCACGAGCGCCGGACTCCGGCACGGGGCCCACTCGTCACCCGGCCCGTCCCTCCTCCGTATCGAAGCCGCCCGCCGCGCCCCCGACCACTCCCGGCGCCCCCGCCCGCAGCCCGTCCATCACCAGGTCCAGCAGGCGCGTCGCCCGGGGCTGCCAGTCGCCGTGCGGGTCGATATGCCAGAGCCCCGCGATCGCGAGCACGAAGTCGTCGGGGGTCAGGCCCGGACGGATGGTGCCGGCTTCCTCGTTCGCGTTCATCAGCAGCGTGACCGCCCCGGTCACCGGGCCATACCCCAACTGGGCGAGGCTGCTGTAGCTGCTGGTGGTCTTGCCCAGCGCGTCGGCCAGGCCTGCTTTGGCCATCGCGTACTGGGCCAGCCGGTCCATCCACTCCCTCAGGGCATCGTCGGGCGCCCGGGTGCGGAGCAGTTCGGCCGCGGCATCGGCGACCTGCTGAATCTCGTAGCGGTAGACCTCCAGCACGAGGGCCTCTCGGTGGGGGAAGTTGCGGTAGAAGGTCCCCTGCCCGACCCCGGCCTGCTTCGCGATCGCGCTCAGCGGGACGTCCGCATTCCGCGTCAGCTCGACGAGCGCGATCTCCAGGATGCGTTCGCGATTCCTCTGCGCGTCCGGACGCAGGGCCCCGCTCCTCTCCTCCCGCACCTGCCGTCCTCCCCCGCGGTCGCGATCCGGCACTGCCCTAGGTGTATTGCCCTGGGCGGTTGAGCGCGCGACGACAACTGCTTCCCCAAGCTCTCGGCTGCGCTCGAGCAGGGGAGGCCCCGTCCCCGCCGCGTTGTCGGAACATCCGAATACGTCCAGTATGCGGGCGTCCCTCCGCCTTGCGATGCACCGCATCTGCCGCCGCACGCCGATCCACCAGGGATTACGAGGCAGCCCTTTGCTGAACGAAGGGCCGTCCGCTAGGTTCGATGACTACCGGACAGTTGTCCGCTTGCGTTCACCATAGCGGCCCATCCGGCCCGTGCGGTCGGTCGACGCTTCCGGTCACCGGCTTCATCGATCTGCATCACCCTCTCCCTCCCGGACTGTTCCGGAGGGATCGTCTCGTTCGACGCGCATCCGCAAGACGAAAGAAGGCTGAGCATGGCTTTATCGACGTCCGGCACCCACACGACGTCCAGCACCATCACCCTGCACATCAACGGCGAGAAGCACACGCTGCCCCTCGACCATCGCACCACCCTGCTCGATGCCCTGCGCGAGCGGCTCGGTCTGACCGGCACCAAGAAGGGCTGCGACCAGGGCCAGTGCGGCGCCTGTACCGTGCTGCTCGACGGGCGCCGGGTCGTTTCCTGCCTCCAGTTGGCGGCCGCGGCCGAGGGGTGCGCGATCACCACGATCGAAGGTGTGGCCGAGGGTGACCGGCTGCATCCGGTGCAGCAGGCGTTCCTCGACCTGGACGGCTACCAGTGCGGATACTGCACTCCGGGGCAGATCTGTTCGGCGCTCGCGGTGATCGAGGAGCACGCGGCGGGCTGGCCGAGTGCCGTGACCGACGACGTCCGGCCCGAAGCGGGGACACCCGCGCTCACCGCCGAGGAGATCCGCGAGCGGATGAGCGGCAACCTGTGCCGTTGCGGCGCCTACGTGTCGATCGTGCAGGCGGTCGCGCGGGCGGCGCAGGAGACCCGGGTCGAGGATGTCGAGGAGGCGTCGGCGTGAAGGAGTTCGCCTATGAACGCGCCTTCGACGTGGCGGGAGCGGTCGCCCTGCTCGGCGCCGCGCCCGACGCCCGGCTGCTCGGCGGCGGCACCAACCTCGTCGACCTGATGAAGGCGGGCGTGGAACGGCCGACACTGCTCATCGACGTACGCCGGCTCCCCCTCGACGCCGTCGAGGTGACGGACGACGACGGGCTCCGTATCGGAGCGACCGTCACCAACAGCGATCTCGCCGCGCACCCGGAAGTACGGCGCCGCTACCCGGCGTTGGCGCAGGCTGTCCTGTCCGGCGCCTCGGGGCAGTTGCGCAACATGGCGACGGTGGGAGGGAATCTGCTCCAACGGACCCGTTGCGGATACTTCACCGACGTCAGCAAGCCGTGCAACAAGCGTGTTCCCGGCAGCGGTTGCCCCGCCCGCACCGGCGAGCACCACAACCACGCCATTCTCGGCGCCTCCGAGCACTGTGTCGCCACCCACCCTTCGGACATGGCGGTCGCGCTGGCCGCGTTCGACGCCGTCGTCTCCTACGAAACGGCGGACGGGCCGGGCGAGTTGCCGATCGACGAACTCTGCCTTCCGGTGGGCGACACCCCGCACGTCGAGACCGCCCTGCCACCCGGGGCGCTGGTCACCGGCATCACGTTGCCGCCGGCCCCGCTCGCCGCCCGCTCGCGCTACCGGAAGGTGCGCGAGCGCGCCTCCTACGCCTTCGCGATCGGCTCGGTCGCCGCCGCGCTCGACGTCCGGGACGGGTCCGTACGCGATGTGCGTCTGGCGTTCGGGGCGGTCGCGTCCCGGCCGTGGCGGGCCCGTGCGGCCGAGCGGGCCCTGGTCGGCGGACCGGCGCGGGCGGAGGCGTTCACCGCCGCGACGGATACCGAACTGGCCGCCGCCCGGACGCTTCCCGGGAACGCGTACAAGGTGACATTGATGCGCAACCTGGCAGTGGCCGTGCTGTCCGAACTCGCCGAGGAGGCCGCCCGATGACCACGCCGACCCGAACCCCCGCGTCGACCGGTGCCATCGGCTCCGCGCACCCTCGTGTGGAGGGCCGTGACAAGGTCACCGGAGCGGCCCGCTATGCCGGAGAGATCCCCTTCGCCGACCTCGCACACGGCTGGCTGGTGCTGTCGACGGTGGCTCGCGGCCGGATCCGTTCCGTCGAGGACGTCCCCGTCCTGGCCATGCCCGGCGTGCTGACCGTGGTGCACCACGGGAACGCGCCGCGTGTCGACACCGACTACGTGGGCAAGATGGGACGGCCGAACCCGGTCCTCGGCCTCTTCCAGCACGACCGCGTGCCCTTCTCGGGCTGGCCGGTGGCATTGGTCGTGGCCGAGACGTCCGAGCAGGCGAGGGAGGCCGCCGAGGCCCTGGTGGTCCGGTACGACGAGGAGCCGCACGATGTCGCGTTCTCCGCCGGACGCACCGATGCGTACTCGCCTGAGAACAGCCCGTTGGTCCAGGCCGAGACGACGAAGGGCGATGTGACGGCCCGGCTCGAGGCGTCCGCCGTCGTCGTGGACGAGGAGTACACCACTCCCGAGGAACACCACAACCCGATGGAGCCACATGCGGCGACGGCTCGCTGGGACGACGGCCGGCTCGATGTCGTCGACGCCAACCAGGGCAGCACATGGGTGGCGGGCGAACTCGCGTCGCTCTTCTCCCTCGATCCGGCGTCCGTACGCGTGCGGTCCGAACACGTCGGCGGCGCCTTCGGATCGAAGGGGGTCGGCCCGCACCAGGTGGCCGCCGTGATGGCCACGACCGCTCTGGGCCGCCCGGTCCGCGTCGTACTGACTCGTCGTCAGATGTTCTCCCTCGTCGGTTTCCGTAGCCCCACGGCACAGCGGATCAGGCTCGGCGCCGACGCCGACGGCCGGCTGCGGGCGTTCGACCACCAGGCGCTGAGTCTGACGTCGACGGTGCATGAATTCGTCGAGTCGAGCGCCATGCTGGGACGGGTGATGTACGACGCCGACGCGCATCACACCGTCCACCGGCTCGTCCGGCTCGATGTGCCGACCCCCTCCTGGATGCGTGCGCCGGGCGAGGCACCGGGATCATTCGCGCTGGAATCCGCCCTGGACGAACTGGCCGAGAAGTGCGGCGTGGACCCGATCGCGCTGCGCGCACGCAACGAGCCCGACGCGGGTCCGGTGTCCGGCCTGCCCTTCAGCAGTCGCAATCTGCTCGCCTGCTTCGAGGAGGGTGCCCGCAGATTCGGCTGGGCGGACCGGGACCCGCGTCCCGGGGTGCGACGAGAGGGGCGCTGGCTGCTCGGGAGCGGAACGGCGGCGGCCACCTATCCCTCGGGGGTCGGTCCGTCCACAGCGGCCGTGACCGCGGAGGCGGACGGCACCTTCACGGTGCGGATCAACGCGGCGGACATCGGCACCGGGGCACGGACCGCGATGGCTCTGGTCGCCGCGGACACGCTGAAGGTGACACCGGACCGCGTCCGTGTCCGCATCGCGGACAGCGACCTCGGCCCGGCGATGATCGCCGGCGGTTCCATGGGGACGCGTTCCTGGGCCTGGGCGGTGACGCTCGCGGCGGGCGAACTGGTGAAGCGGCTGGCCCTCGGAGGCGGCATTCCGCCCGAGGGAATCACCACCCGCTCGAACACCGCCGAAGCCGTTGGCGCGCTGGAGAAGAAGGAACGCCATTCCTTCGGGGCGCAGTTCGCCGAGGTCGCGGTGGACATCACCACCGGTGAGGTGCGGGTGCGGCGCCTCCTCGGCATCTTCGCCGCCGGCACCATCGTCAACCCGCTCACCGCACGCAGCCAGTTCATCGGCGGCATGACCTGGGGGCTGTCCATGGCCCTCCACGAGGAGGCGGTCAGGGACGGGGCCACCGGCGGGCACGTGGGCGCCGACCTCGCCGGCTACCACTTCGCGGCCCATGCCGACGTGCCGCACATCGAGGCGGACTGGGTGGATGACCCCGTTCCGGGCGACCCGGTCGGGATGAAGGGCATCGGTGAGATCGGCGTCGTGGGCGTCGCCGCCGCGATCGCCAACGCGGTGTGGCACGCGACCGGTGAACGCCACCGGGGCCTGCCGATCCGTCCGGACCGCGTCCTGGGCGCTGCGGGCTCGGCCCGGCGTCGGTCCGAGCGGAGCGACCCGCGTGCTTGACATCGCCGCGGAGTTGAAGCCTTGGATCGAGGAGGGCCGGCACTTCGCCGTCGCCACCGTTGTGGCCGTCGAGGGCAGCGCGCCGCGGGGGCCCGGCGCGGCACTGGCCGTCGACGCCCACGGCACCGTGATCGGATCCGTTTCCGGCGGGTGCGTGGAAGGAGCGGTGTACGACCTGTGCGTCCAGGCGCTCCAGGACGGCCGGACGGTACGCGAACGGTTCGGGTACGGCGACGACGACGCCTTCGCGGCAGGACTCACCTGCGGCGGCGTCATCGACGTCCTCGTCACGCCGGTACGTGGGCAGGCGCCGGCCCTGCGAGTCGGGGTGTCGGCCGCCGAACGCGGGGAGGCGGTGGCACTGGCCCGGGTGGCCCGAGGACCGGGCGGCCTGCTCGGCAGGGCGCTGCTCGTCCGTCCCGACGGATCCTGCGAGGGCGGTCTCGGCGGACATCCGGACCTGGACCGGACAGCGGCGGCGGAAGCACGTGCGATGCTGGACACGGGCCGCACCGGCACGGTCGAGATCGCGGAGGACGGATCGCGATGCCGGGACGGTGTGACGCTGTTCGTGGAGTCGAGGGTACCGCCGCCCCGGATGATCGTCTTCGGTGCCGTGGACTTCGCGACGGCGCTCGTGCGGGCGGGCAGGTTCCTCGGCTACCACGTAACCGTGTGCGACGCCCGGCCGGTCTTCGCCACCCGCGCCCGCTTCCCCGAGGCCGACGAGCTCGTGGTCGACTGGCCGCACCGTTACCTCCGGCGCACCGAAACCGATGAACGGACCGTCCTGTGCGTACTCGCCCATGACACCAGGTTCGACGTCCCGGTGCTGACGACGGCCCTGCGGCTGCCGGTCGCGTTCGTCGGTGCGATGGGATCGCGTCGCACTCACGAGGACCGCAACCGTCGCCTGCGCGAAGCCGGGCTCACCGAACGGGAGTTGGCCCGCCTGCGCTCCCCGATCGGCCTCGATCTCGGTGCCCGTACCCCCGAGGAGACCGCCCTGTCCATCGCGGCGGAGATCGTCGCCTTGCGACGGGGTGGGACGGGGGTGCCGCTGACGGACTCCGGGACGCCCATCCACCCTGACGCGGCCGGGGGCAAGGAGCCCGGAGCCCACTCCCGGGCGGCCGCGTGACCTGCCCCGCCAGGTGCCGGACCCGGCTGTGCCCGGCAGTGCCATAGGACGTATTTCACCTCAGGGCCTGCTTCACCGCGAGACCGTGCGGGTTGTCGTGCGGCGGCTGCGGACGTACCGGGCGTCCGGGGCCGCCGCCCGGTGTACGGACAGCGGGTGCCCGGGGCCGCTTCGAAGCCGGACTCAGTAGGCGATCCGTCCCGTTGCGGTCGTCGTTGGTCTTGACGTTGATGCCGGCGCAGTTGGCAGTGGTACGGGAGTAGCGGGTGTACGGCCGGTGCGCCGGGTTCTGGCCGGGGTAGGCCTGGGCCGGCGCGCTGCTCGGCCCTGCGCCCCAGGGGCTGCGGCATCCGGTGGGACCGCGGCTTCCGCCGTACGTCCCGATGCCATGTCCCATGGACCGACTAGGACCACTGACGTATGTGCACGGTACTACCGAGAGACGATGACGCGGTGTCAGGTGTGGTGAAAGGCTGGCCCGGATGACGAGAAGGCCCGGGCCAGAGTCCGACCCAGGACACGCTTCGCGTTCCCTGACCCGCATTCTGCGGCCCCACCGGCCCGATCCGCCCCGCTGACGGGCCGAGCCGGACACGCCGTTGTCCGGGCGCGCGGCCCCGCCGCCGGATCCTCGGGGTCGCCGATGCGGCCGCGGACGGGTCGGACCGGGCCGCCGCGCTCTTCTCGCCACCACCTTGTGTACCGCCACCTCACGCACCCACTCAAGGAGACCGTGTGACCACCATCAGCGCAGCCGTGCGCCGCGCCTCGGCCGTGGGCCTCGCCCTCACCGCCTGCTTCACCGCGTTGCCCGGCGCGACGGCGACAGCCGCGGGCCGCGACGGCGGAGCGGTGACGGCCGGGGCCGGCCTCGACCGCTACTACCACCAGCGCCTCGACTGGCGCAGTTGCCTCCTGGGCCCGGACGACGCCACGGGCCATGACCTGGAGAAGGCCGGCGCACGCTGCGCCGACGTGACCGTCCCGCTCGACTACGCCGATCCCCGGGGACGTACTCTCAAGATCGCGATTTCCCGGCTCGCTGCCACCGACGCCCGTCACCGGGTCGGCTCGCTGTTGTTCAACCCCGGAGGGCCGGGCGGGCCCGGCCTCGGCTACTCCCCGCTCATTCGCCAGGTGATGAAGGAGACCGGCGCGCGCTACGACCTCATCGGCTTCGACCCGCGTTTCGTCGGCCGCAGCGCCCCGCTCGACTGCGACTGGCCCGTTGGTTCCTCCGTGTTCTCGGCCGGTGGGAGCCGGGCGGGCTTCGAGCGACAGGTCGCCCTGCAGAAGGGCCTGGCCGACAAGTGCCGGGCCACCAACGCGTCCGTGCTGCCGTACATCACCACCCGCAACACTGCCCGCGACATGAACGTCATCCGGGGCGCGCTCGGCGAGCGCAAGATCTCCTACCTCGGCTGGTCCTACGGCACCTACCTGGGCACGGCCTACACCCAGATGTTCCCCGGCCGCTACGACCGGGTGGTCCTCGACGGGGCGCTGGACCCGCGCCGGTACAACCCGCAGCTGATGCGCGGCGTGGAGCGCGAGAACGAGCAGGCCCTCGCGGACTGGGCCACCTGGGCAGCGCGGCGCCACGACGTCTACGGTCTCGGCCGCACGCGCGGACAAGTGCTCGCCACGATCAACCGCGTCGTCGCGACCTCCGCGCGCCACCCGCTGACCGTCGGCACCGGCGCGGACACGTTCCGGCTCGACGACACCCAGGTGCCCTTCGTGGTCTTCGCCGGGACCGCCGACGACACCGATGAGGCACGAGCGGCGGCCGGGGAGCAGATATCCGTGCTCGCCAGGGCCGCAGCGGGACAGCCCACCCGGCTGTCGCCGCAGTTCGCCGCGATGCTGCGGGGCGCGCTCACCAACGAGGGGTCACGCAACGGCAGTGTGCAGTCCGCGATCCTCTGCGGCGACGTCTCCGTGCCGCGCGACCCCGAGAGCTACTGGCGGGACATCGAACGGAGCCGGGCCGCGCACCCGCTGTTCGGCCCTCTCACCAACAACATAGGGCCGTGCGCCTTCTGGGACCGGCCCCGCGAGAAGCCCACCCAGGTGCGTCGCGACACCCCGGCACTGATCGTGGCCGCCACCGGCGACCCACGCACCCCCTACACGGGCAGCGTGGCACTGCACAACCTGCTGCCGAGCTCCAAGCTGCTCACCCTCAAGGGCGCCAACCGGCACGCGATCTACGGCCAGTACGGCAATGTCTGCGTGGACAACGAGGTCAACCGGTACCTGGCAACCGGAAAGCTGCCCGCACGGGACCGGACCTGCGTCAAGCAGAGCCGCTGACCGTCCGATGCCGCGTCGTCCCGATCCACCGGCCGCGCGCCGGCGGGCCGGGACGACGCGGCGGCCCCTCAGCGACGGGCCGGGCTCGTGGATGTCGTGGTGCGGCCAGGAGGTGCCCGGGTCCACGGCCGCTCCGCCACCGCGCACTGAGCACGCGCGAGGCAACTACGGTGGGAGTCCCGCGTCCTACTTGATCCACCGGGTGCCGAGTACCCGGCCGTCGGCCGTCCCGACAGGCATTCGCGCAGTCGCGATCACCGTTCGTTGCGGCACTCCGGGCCGGCCTGCGTCCGGCCCGGACACGGCCACTGCCCTGCATGTGCAACTGGCCGGTCGGTGTTGGAGCAACTCCCCCACGCCCCGCCATGGATCCGCTGGCCGGCCTGACCGCTTCGCTCTCTGCCCCGGACTCGAGATCAGCGCGGTCGGGTCTCCGAAACCGCATCCGGCTTGCGGGCCATGAAGGTGGCGATCGTCCTCGTTGCCCCCTGGTCGGGTTCCTCCACCAGTCGCGCGCTGACGGCCAGTCCGGCCCGGCCCAGCATTTCGGCGATCTGGGCAGGTGGCAGCAGGTGGGAGTCGTAGGTCACCGGATGGCCGCCGTAAGCCTGCGCCGGACGCCTGCGCTCGCCGTTTCCCACATGGCCGACCACCATCAGATGGCCACCGGGCGCCAGAGTGCGATGGAACTCGGCGAACACGACCGGGAGCAATTCAGGCGGTGTGTGGTGAGTGGAGTAGTAGGCCAGGATGCCGCCGAGTTGGTCGTCGTCGAGCTCCAGCCCGGTCATTGAGCCCACAGTGAACCGCAGGTCCGGATAGGCCTCTCGGGCCAGGTCGATCATCTTCGGCGACACGTCGATGCCGAAGGCCGGCACCCCCAGCTCGGCCAGGTGTGCTGTCACCTTGCCGGGACCGCAGCCCAGATCCGCGACTGGTCCTCGATCGGAGGTCTCCACGATCTCGGCGAACGCGGCCAGCAGCGCGCGTGACAAGGGATCAAGCTCGGCGGGGGCCGAGACGCGGGCGGCGTAGTCGGCGGCGACGGTGTCGTACGACTCTCGGACCGCGGCCAGGTAGGTGGGTTCAGTCACATCGCAAATCTAGATGGGAGCACTGACAGAGACCGAAGGGGCCCACGATCAATTCGGCGCCCTCCCCGGGAGAGCACAGATCAGCGCTCGACCCTCGATGCGAGGAGGTACCCATTGCCCCGGGGGGACAGTCAACAGTGCCTCGTCCTACCTACCGGGAAGTCCTGATGACAGGGTAATCAGAGGGAGTTGGCCCTACCCAAGGAAAGGCCCGCTCATGCGTGCAACCGACTTCGGCAGAACCTCGGACGAGAAAGCCGGCCCCCGCACCATCGCGCCCGTTGCTCAGTGCCGGCAGGGGCTCCTCCCGCTCCAGAGCGCCGTCGGCAACGAGGTCGTGCTGCGTATGCTCCAGCGCGTCGGCCACCCCTTCGTGCAGCATCAGCACGGCGTCGGCTGCGGCCCTCAGGCGACCCGGGACGCCGGGCGTGCCGAGGCTCCGGCGCCGGTGGTGCAGCGTTCCGCCGTTCACGACGTGGTGACGGGTTCGGGCCGGCCCATGGACGGCCTGCTGCGGGCGGAGATGGAAAGCAGGTTCGGCGCCGACTTCTCCGACGTGCGTCTGCACACCGGGGCAGCCGCTCAGCGCTCCGCGGCCGCGATCGGCGCCCGTGCCTACACCTCGGGGAACAATGTCGTCATCGGCGACGGGGGTGCCGACAAGCACACCCTGGCCCACGAACTCACCCACGTGATCCAACAGCGCCGGGGTCCGGTGGCCGGAACGGAGAACGGCGCGGGCCTGAGCATCAGCGATCCGTCCGACCGGTTCGAACGCGAAGCCGAGGCGGTAGCCACCGAGGTGATGAGGGCTCCAGCACGGGAGGCCGGTGCCTCCGGGCTCACGGGCGCACCAGCCGGCCTCGGTACCGCGGCCGCCGCACCGGTCCAACGGGTCAGCGACAAAATGTCCAGGCAGAAGGAGAAGGACCGTTGGAAGCCCGGCGGCGGAGCAGCGGACACCCCGGCCGGGAGCGGTTCGGTCAGTCTGAACCAGGAGAAGGTCCAGGAGCGGATGGGCTACGTCTGCCAGTTGCTCTACGCGGGCCATCTGAGCGGTGACGCAGCCGCCATCATGGAGGCGTGGCTCGGGCGGCTCAAAGTGGATGGGCTCTGCGGCGGCTGGGTGACGATCCACCAGCACGAGCCGATCTGGCTGGAGCCGTTGTGGGAGGCGCTGGTCGCCTGGGAGCCCGAGGGGAGGCGGGACACGCCCGATGCGAAGGACCTCGAACAGCTTGAAATGCTGCTGCGCCGGGGCGGCGTCGGCAACGTGGGCGAGGAGGTCAAGGAGGTGGTCGTCGCCATCAGCACGGCCTGGAACGTGATGCGCAGGCTCGAACCCGAAGCTGGGTACCTGGACGTGACGGACCTCCTCGGCGATTCGACGGTGGCGCCGAAGAACTACGACGGGTGGGAGTCCGGGGAGATGAAAGTGATCACGTGCAAGACGCAGCAGGCCGGGGAGAGACTGACCTCCCACATCATTTCCGCTACGCGATTCGACCAGGCCAAGGGCGGCAAGCAGTACTACGCGCGGATCGAGACGCCGACCCACCATATGGGTGTGCGGCTGGCGCGCGTCGAGAACTCCCGGCAGGTGAGGGTCTGCGAGACGGAGGCAACCGGCATCGTCCTCTGCACCTCATGGAGTGAGATGCAGACCGCTCTGCAGAACGGCTGTAACGGGCATTCTGAGGAGACGATCAGTCTGGAGGTCACCATCTCCAACTCGTAGCCACAGCCGGCCGATCCGGCCCTGCAAGTCTGTCTGCCCCTGGCAACACCAGCCCTTGTTGCCAGGGCGGAGCATCCCGGGCCGCCTGCCGGCCCTCCTCGTGTTGGTGGCGACCACCGCGGGATGGCCACACGTACCCCGACCCAAGACGCGGGATGGGAGCACGCCAGACGCTCACTCAAGCCTTCTCGGGCCTTCACCGTCGGCGCCGATGTCGGCGAGCAGCGGCGTGGCCCAGGGGCCGGGCAGGAGCCGGGAGAGGTCGAGGATGCGCGTGCCCGTCGGCACCGACCACGCGGGGGCCTTTCGCCAAGGCCGACGCCGGGCTCCCCGCTCAGCTTCCTCGGCCCCCGTGTCCGTCCCTAGGCTTCCGCTGCCGGCGCTCCTTCTGGTGGGCGGGGCCGCGGCCGACCGGTTCTCACGCCGGACCGTCCTGACAGCCGCCCATCTCGGCTCGGCACTCACGCAGGGCGGCGTCGCGGCGCTCCTGCTGTCCGGCCACTACTCACTCGTCCTGGTGGCCGTACTGGAGTTCCTCAACGGCGCACTGGCCGCGTTCATCACTCCGGCCCTGCGCGGGCCCCGGTGGAGCGATGCCGCGGCGCCGCCGGTGCGTATGGCTGCCGCGTTACGCCGTCGTCTGATCGGGGGTCTCGCCGGGGCGGTCGACTGCGGCCCTGGTCAGGATCGCGGAGGTACCGAGAACGGTCCCGGCCGGGCCCGCGTCGCCGGCTTCGGTGAGGACGGTGCGCTCACCGAGGAACTCGTACGTGGTCCGGTCGAAGACCCACTGCGTTTGCTGCCCTTGTGCCGTACGAGCCACGGCAACGCCCTGGCGTCCCGCGGCGTCGGAGGACTCATGGACCACCGTGACGCCGGGGATCTTCGCGGCGGCCCGGTAGAGCGCGGCGCTTACCCGCGGTGGCGCCCAGGTCTCGGCGAGCAGATCACCGATCGCGGTGAATGCGCGCTGGTCCGGGTCCTGGCCTTCGCCGCGGGTCTCGTCCCGGATCAGCTTCAGCAGGGCGTCCGGGTCGGTGGGCAGTGACGCAACGTAGGCGTGGGTCGGGTTGCCGATCGACGGATCCGTCCCGTGCAGGGTGCTCGGCCGGGGCGACGCCCCCCGGCCGTCGAGGTGGTACGCCGGTGCGTCGTCGCCGAGCCTGGAGTCGGGCTCGCCGGCCTCGCGCAGCAGGCCGGAACGGCTGCCGTCGGCAGACAACCACACCTGCCGCGTGTGCGCGGGAGCCACGGTCACCGGGCCTCCCCCGGCGCTCTGCCCGGCGTAGGCGACCTTGCTCTCGATGTACACGAACTGGTCGGCACGGACCGTCGGTTGCTTCGCTGCGGCGGCGGCGAGGGCGACGCGGTCCAGGAGTCGTGTCGCTGCCGGGCCGCTGGTGGCGCCGTGCTTCGTGACCGCGGTGGTGGCTCGCCCGGGTGAGTCCGCGAGGTTCACCGTCACGACGCCGCCGACCACCAGGGCGCAGGCCGCAGCCGGCGCCATGATGCGGACCAGACGTCGTCGCGGGCGTGAAACCCGGGTGGTGGGGTGGCCGGTCGATTCGGCCAGGACGGCCCTGCGCAGGAGCTCCTGCTTCAGCAGCAGTTCACGGTCGTGGCCCAGACCAGGGACCGGCGGCGGGGGCAGCAGACCGGTGAGACCGAGGCGTTCGGTCTCCTCGGAGCGAGGGTGCGTACGGCGCCACGGGGCGGTGTTCATCCGTTGTTCTCCTGGGTCGACGACCGGGCCGCAGGGATGCGGTCCGTTACTGGCGTGCCGGGGGTGGCGGAGGATTCTCTGCTTCCCTCCTCCGGGGGCCGTTCGGCTCCGGCCCGCGTGGGCTCCGAGCGTGCGCCGCGGGCTTCGGCGTCGGTGAGTTCACGCAGCCGGGTACGGGCACGGGACAGGCGCGACCGGACGGTGCCGACCGCCACACCGAGCGCCTCGGCCGCCGCCGCGTAGTCCAGACCGGCCCACACCACGAGGGTGAAGACCTCCCGGTCGCGGTGGCGCAGACGAGCGAGCGCGGCGTGCGCGGCGCGCAGTTGCTCGGCATCTGCGAGGTGCGTGACGAGATCGTCGACGAAGTCCGGGATCGTGCCGCGTTCCGGTACGCGGGCGAGTGCGATCTCGCGGCGTCGGCGTGCGCGTGCGTTGCGGCGCATGATGTTGGTGGCGATTCCCAGCAGCCACGGGCGCAGGCTGTCCCCGTCGGGGCGCAGTTTCTCCCGGCTGCGCCATGCCTCCAGGAAGGTCGCCGATACGACGTCCTCGGCCTCCGCCCAGTCGCCCGTCACCCGCAGTGCATAGCGGTACAGCACCTGGGCGTGCTCGTCGTACAGCTCTCCCAGGGCGTCGCGGTCTCCGCGGCGGAAGCGATTCCTCATGAGTGTTTCCACACTGTGCTCTGCCAGATCCGTTGCGCCGGTTCCGGTGACGTGTGCCACACGGGCCGTCCGTGGCCGCGATCCCATCCCCGTGTGACGCAGCTCACTGGAACGCCGATGCCCGGCAGCGCAGTGCAGGTCATGAACAGTTCTTCCGTAACCCGCCGGAGCGTCCTGCGGACTCTGACCCTCGCCCTGGCGTTGGTCGGCAGCGCGACGCCCGCATGGGACGCCACCGCCTTCGCCGCAGAGCCGGAGACGTATGCCCTCACCATCACTCACCTGGACCGCGCCGGCCACAAGACAGCGGACTACCTCACCCACGTCACCGGCATCTCCGGCCCGGGTGCCGACGAGGCCGTCCAGCCGTACGACGCTTCCGGCACGACGACCGTGCGCCTGCCCAAGGGCCGCTACCTGCTGGACAGTTCCCTGACCGCCGGCAACGGAGCGAGCGGCACGGACTGGATCGTCCAGCCGCGCCTCGACCTCGACCGCGACACCACCATCACCGTCGACGCGCGGACCACCGCCCCCGTCGACGTACGGCCGCCCGACAAGTCCGCGGGCTTCCTGTACAGCGCGGCGGTCGTCGAAGTGACGCACGGCGGCACCACTCGACTCGCCAATGTGATGAACTCCCAGCCGAACCTGCGCGTCGCACACCTGGGCCCGGACGCCGAAGCCGGATCGGTGAAGCAGTGGTTCGACACGTACTGGACGACCGAGAACCGCGGTTACGGGCTCGGCTACGCCTTCACCGGCACCCGCGCGCTGACCGGGCTCACCCGGCATCCCGCCCCGGAGGAGCTGGCCACCCTGCAGATCCGCGGCGCGGCCCGGCCGGGAACCGAAGGGACCGCGACGGTCGACCTGCAACCGAGTGCCGGGCTGACCATCGGCTTCTCGCAGAAGCTGCCGAAACCCGGCACCGCCACGTACCTGGTGACCCCCGAACGCGGCACCTGGGACGTCATGTACCACACCCCCAGCGCGCCCGGGGAGCCGGCCAACCGCTACCCCGCCAACGGCATCGTCGTGCGAGCCGGGCACACCACCACGCACACCTTCGACAACGCAGTCTTCGGCCCCGACCTCACCGGCCGCCCCGGTGTCGTGCGCGACGGCGACAACGTCAGCGTCGACGTCCCACTGCTCGCCGACGGTGATGGTCACGTGCCCTCGTCACCGCCGTACAGCACCGCCTCGACCACTCTGCACCGCGACGGCGTGCTCATCGGAACACGGTCCGGTGCCCCCGGACGAGCCGAGTTCACCGTGCCGCGGGGACGCGCGGCGTACCGGATCACCAGCACGGCGAAGCGGGACGGCGCGCCCGGTACCGCTACCCGTGTGACCGCCTCGTGGACCTTCACCTCGGGTACGACAACCGGCCCGGCCCCGATGCCGGTGAGCGTCGTGCGGTTCTCGCCCGCGCTCAGCCCGAACGGCACCGCGGCGGCGAACGCAAGTATCCGTATCCCCGTCACCGTGCTGGGCGCCGCCTCGGGCGGACGCACACGCTCGCTGGCCGTCTCGGTGTCCGAGGACAGTGGCGCCTCGTGGACCCAGGTCCCGGTGGAACGCGGTGCCGTCACGATCCGCAACCCACAGGCGGGCACTGGAGTCTCCCTGCGCGCGGAGCTGACCGACATCGGCGGGAACACCCTCACCCAGACCATCGTCGACGCCTACCGCACGCAGTGACCCCCACCACTGCCCGGGCCGGGACTCACCGTCGGCGATGAGGCAACGGTGCTGGTCGCAGTCCCGACGGAGCGACTGTGACCAGCACCCAGCGGTTCCTCGTGCCAAACTGCGGGGACAGCCTTCTTCCGCACGGCGTTCACTGGGGCCCACCATGGATCAATTCGTCCTCGGCAACACGGACTTCGCCGTGGACCGATCGGCATCGCCGGTCCAGGTGTCCCCGGACGGCCTCATTACGGTCGTCGTGTGCGGAACCGGCGAGGCCGTAGAAGCGCAGCGGGACACGGACCCGTTCGGCTGGGCGATCCATCCGCCGACGCTCCATCTCACGGCGGCTCCCGCCACGTGGGCCGGCGACGTGGCCACCGCGCGGATCGAGGACGCCACGTCCGATCTGTACGACGTCGGCCTCTACCGTCACGAGCACGGCGACGTCACCGTCGATCTCACACTGGATCCGGCGCGAACCCCGCACATCGGCGGTACGGCCCTGGTCAGCGGCCACGCGGAGCCCATCGGTCGTCAGGTGGGCCGCTCCCTGCTCCCGTCGTAGGGGGAAGGCCGCCCGACCACGGTCGCCGCATCTCCTCTCGGTCCCGGGCGGGCCGTGCCCGTGGCCGAGGCCGCTGTTCCGAGCGATTGCAGCAGCGCTCCACGATGTCGCGGAACCATGCGGACACCGGACTGTGGAGTCCTCTTCTCGGACCCGTCCGCGGCGACGCAGCACCGACCGCGATTCACCGCTGCAGATCATTTGACGACAAGCCACGGGCGGACAAGAATCACGGGCGGAATGGGGCCGTAGCGCAGAGGTCGTCGCGCCTTCACGGCATGTAGGAAGACGCCGGTTCGAATCCGGTCGGCTCCATTTCCCCGACAGATATCTCCGGCCGAGGCCATGGCCGCGCACGGAGATATCTGTCCGGTGGGACGGCACCAGTCCCGGCGGTTCGGACCGTGAACCGGAGGCCAGGCCAAGCCGCTGATTTCGCTCGCAGCCCGGAGAGGGCGGCGAGTCCTTGCGGGGTTTCGGGGAGCCCTGTCCCCGTCGGAGGAGACTCCTTCACAGCTGGACCTTCGCGCCGCTCTGTCCACATCTCTGTCGGATGTGGTTCCGGGCCAATCGCGCGGGCCCCCGCCCCGTTGTGAGCCGTTGGCCGGGACACGAAGCCCTGACCAGCCTCGCCGGAACTCTCCGGAACGCCTCGGCACGACGAAAGCGTGATCCTGATCCCGCCCGTGCCTGCACAGCCCGTCCGAGCAGGCAAAAGAGGGGATTGGGTGGTGATTGACAGGTGCTCAGGGCGGTGCCGTGCGGACGGCTGCTCGGAGTGTGTCAATGAAGGACACGCTGCCGTCGGGGTGAGCGCGTTTCAGGAAGTCGCCTGGACAGGCTAACCGGATTTCAAGACGCCTGAATTCAGAGCTAGTTGACTTTTCTTACGATTATAAGGAAATAGCATATGGCGTACCTTCCATACCCCGATCGGTGGTCCGGCACCTACACCCAATGCGTCCGATATGACAGGTATGGGGACCGTCAGTACGTTCAAGGCACGGGTCGGCTGCTCGGCCGGCCTCTCTGAGACAGGAGAAGTGACATGGCTACCCGTTCCACCATTGTTACGGCCGCTGTCGCGGCCGCCGCGGCCCTGGCCGCCACCGGCATCACCTATGCCTCGGCCGCCACCTCCGAGCCCCCCCAGGCCGCCCCCGTCGTCCAGCAGGCTCCCGCACCCGTCGTCCAGCAGGCCCCCGCCACCGACTCGGCCCTCAACGGCGGCGACTCCGGCAAGGGCAACGAGGGCGGGGGTTACGAGGGCGGGGGCAACGAGGGCGGGGGCAACGAGAGGGGCTTCGAGAAGAAGCGCGGGCACCGCGAGGAGGGCCGCATCCACATCAACGAGCGGACCTACTCCGCCAGGCCGGGCGGCTGCATCACCGTCGTCAGCGGCCTGGGCGCCAAGAGCCTCAACATCCGCAACGACAGCCGCCGCACCGTGGAGGTCTTCCGCGGTGCCACCTGCGACAACGGCGCCCCCATCGCCACCGTCGGCCCGCGCAGCTCCAGCGATGGCGTCTTCCCCGGCCACGTCCGAGGCGGCGTGTTCGTCAAGAACGGAGTGGTGGGCAGCTTCCGGGTGATCAAGCACAACTTCGAGGGCGGCGAGGGCCGGTGACCGAGTCATCCGCCTGACGCAGAACCCCGGCCCGCCGGAATCGGGCCGGGGTTCCGCCCCGGACGCCCAACACCCCGGGCGAAGCGCGCCCAGACCGCACATGCCCGATCAACTCTGTGGCCGAGGCTGCGCAAGTCATTTTGATCTTGTGCGGGTCCCCGGTCCGGTGGGGCATGCGCGATGCTGTAGACATGAACATCGAGATCCTTGTCGTGCCGGACTGCCCGAACACCGAGCCGGCGGCCGGTCTGCTGCGCCGGGTACTCGACGACGTCGGCCTGCACGACATGGCCTTCTCCACCCGGGTGATCGCGGACCAGGCCGGGGCCGAGGCAGCCGCGTTCACCGGCTCCCCCACCTTCCTGATCGACGGCCGCGACCCGTTCGCCGAGCCCGGCCGGATGCCGGGGCTCTCCTGCCGGGTGTACCGGGGCCCGGGCGGCCTGACCGGGCTGCCCGGGGCCGACCAGCTGCGACAAGCCCTGACCAGAGGCCTCCAGGCCGACCGGCGGGGCCCACGCCCGTCGGTGCGTGAGGAATGAGCAGCCGTGACGGACAGCGAGCAGGACCTGGCCGGCGCCCAGCGACGGCACTGGCAGAACACGTACACCGCCCACCCGGACATGTACGGCGAACAGCCCTCCGCACGCGCCGTCCACGCCGCCGGAGTGTTCCACTCCGCCGGAGCGCGGGACGTCCTGGAGCGGGACGTCCTGGAGCGCGGGTCACGGACGCCGGTTCGCCGACCAGGGCGTTCAGCGCGGAGTCGTGAGGTGTACGACCGGCCTCGCTGCGCGGCACGGCGACGTCTTCGCGGGCGTCGCGGGCCCGGGCCGTACCCCCAGCCATCCCCATCCCCATCGCCTCGTCGCGCGGTCAGCATGCTGTGGAAGCCCGCAGCCCCGGTGACGGGTTCCCCTGTGCGGCCCCCCGGCCCGGGCCACCGCGTGCCCCTCGGCAGAGGACCGGCCGTTGCCGCATCGCGCGGGGAAGCGGGTGTATGCCGAAGGCCTCACCGGGCTTGGTGAGGCCTTCGACGTATCACCGGCGGGACGCCGAACCGGGGCGGCCTCGGATCCCCCGGAGAGCGGCGCCGGCCCGGACTCGTCGGTCAGCCGACGTTCACGTCGATGCAGGCGTAGAACGCATTGGCGGTGTCCGCGATGTTCCATACCGCGAGGACCTTCTGCTTGCCCGTCAGGCCTCCGAAATTCACCTGGTGGGTGACGGTCGAACCGGGCTGTGCACCGTTGTCGTTGAACTCGGCGAACTTTTGTCCGCCGGCGAAGTACTGCCAGGTGCTGGTGGCATGCCGGGCTGTCAGGACCCATTGGAAGGACGTGGTCCGGCTCACCGGGGTGACCTTCCACCCCTTGGAGTCGTCGTCGAGTTCGGCGAACCGGCCGTTGCCGCCGCTACAGCTGGTCAGCCCCTTGGGGCCTTCCACACTCTGCGGCTCGTACTTGATGTCCCCGCAGCTCACGGTTCCCGCGGCACACTGAGCCTGGCGGCTCGGAGGCGACGAGATGTATCCGTGGGCGCTCGCGGAACCGGTCGGCAGGCTCAGGGCCAGTACGGGTGCGAGCAAGGCACCCATCGCTGCGGCCGTCTTCCTTTTCGCGTGCATGCTTCTCCTTCACATGAGGCGTCGCTGCACACGCTCGGGCTGTGGGGGCCCGGCGGTGGCAGGCCGGCCTCTCCAGTGTGGGGTCAAGAGGCGCGAAGGGCATGGCAAGTTCCACCACCGCGTACGCCATGAAATCGCAGGCGTCCGGAAGGCGGCCTTGCACTTGGACTAGACCATAACCACCGATCCGCCCGCGTCAAGAGCCCCGGTTCCTTGGAAGTTGACGACAGGAGCGACTTCCGGACACCTCTTGGCGACCGCGCGCCGGACGGTCACCCGGGGCCGGACGGCCAGTCGGACGAGCGGGCGGCCTCCGCGTCGGTCGAGGCCGGGCGCTTCGGCGAACCGCTGCGGCAACTGCGGGGCGCTGACCGCCCTGTTCCGGCCGGACACCATCCCATACGCCACCTTCCGCCTCAAGGCCGCATGGGCCCATCCGTGTCTATCAGCCTCGCGCCCTCGCCACCGCAGTCAATCCGAACCGCCGAGCTCAGGAGTATCCACGTCGTGAGCGACGAGGGTCGCGCCAGATGCCAGGGCGCGGGCGGCGTCGGCGAAGTACTGCTCGTCGGCACCGTGGGCGAGGCCGAGGATGACACCCTGGCTGAGGCCGACGAACAGCGCCCTGAGCGCGGTTGCCAGACGTTGTGCCTGATGCGATGTCAGGTCCCTCCCGTTGTGTGATCTACCAGTGAACAGTGCGATCACGTGGCTCTCCTGGGCCTGGATGGACGCGGCGAGCCGGGAGGCCAGATCGCTGTCGTGCAGGGCCATGTCCAACAGGGTGATCTGCAGCGACAGGCCGGATAGCGCCTCAGGGGTGTCACAGCTGCGCCGGTAGTACCGGGCAAAGGCGTCGACCGCTTCAAGGAGATCCAGTTCGGCGGGAATCGCTTGCTCGATCTCTTCGTAGTGCGGTCGCAGGTAGTCGGTGACCAGTGCGACCACCAGGCCGGCCTTGCTGCCGAACAGCGAGTAGACAGCACCCGTGGTCAGGCCGGCCCGCTCGACGATCTCCTCAAGCCTGGCGCGATACCCGTCTCGGGAGACGACGTCGAACGCGGCGTCCAGCAGTGCGCGGCGGTTGCGCTCCTTGGTCTCTGCTCTGGTCATTCTCATAGTTTCATTATTACCGTAATCTGATTACGGAATGAGGGAGTTGGCCGCAGCGCTCGAAAGGACCCCCACATGCCCCAGACCCAGACTGTGACAGCGACGGCCACAGCGAAACGGTGGACAGCAGGGATCGTCGCCGATGGCGTCTTCAAGGTGCTGCTGGCTGCCGCCTTCATCATCGGTGCCGCCCCGCTCGGTCATCGGCTCGGTGCAGAGACCTGGCTGATGATCACCTGCGGCGTGGCCTTGCTGGTCGGTGGCGGGACAGAGATCAGGTACGTGCGCAGCCGGCCCATGTCCACCTACCTGCGGCTGATGGTTGCCTACGACAGCGGCTGGGTGCTGGCTACGCTTGCCGGCCTGCTGATGGCGTGGCGAGGCAGCAGCGCCGGGGGCGAAGTGTGGATCGGATACCAGACGGCAGCTCCCCTCGCGCTCGTCGCACTGCTGGTGACCGCCACCCCTGTCCAACCGACTTCGGGCGCCCGCACACAACTCCGCACCCCGACGTAGGGCTCCTTTTTCCTGGCTGCCAGTCAAGACAGTGACGCAGTAGCTACCGGATTTACTGCGTCAGGATCGGGAGGGGCGGACGGGGGGGAATCGTACGGGCGGCCGCGCCGGACACCAGGGGCGCGTCGCGGTTCCCCGCACCCGCATCGCGCCCCTGTCCGACCCGCCCGGTCGTGCGCCGCAGCGGTCGGGCGGCACATCGCCGACACGGCCGGACGCGCGGCGGAGCTCGGTGACCCCGTCGTGTGCGACCTCCGCGTACCGGTCGGCCAGGTAGCGTCCGGTCTCCATGTCCGGGCCGAGTGCCGCCTGGTCATAGGGCCGGTGCTCGATGCTGAGGTGGTGGTAGCGCAGCCCCGGGGCGTCGGGCACTCGCCCCTTGGCGGCGATCTCCCAGCCGTAGCGCAGGTCGATAACGGTACGGACGCCGAGGGCCAGGAAGCGGTCCCAGTCCGCGCCCCGGAGCTTGCCCAGCGAGTCCGACCGGTAGAGCCGCCCCGAGCGGACCGCGCGGCCGCCAGGTCCCCGATATCCCCCACATCACGGAAGTTGTGCAGTCGATCGAACGCTACATGTCTGTTCACGTCGCCGAAGTCCAGGACGGCGCCCGCGCACCTATGAGCAAGGGATCAGTGATGCGACCTCGCCCGTCCGTGCCCTGCCGGTGCCGGGTGAGGGCACTCGGCGCGCCGGGCAGACCACGAGTCCGCGCCTTCGACGGGGCTCGGCCGAGAATGCAGGCGTGTGTACTCCTCCCCTCCCCGCCGGGCGCGATCCACGGGGCGCATGGTCCTTGTTGCTTCTGTCGGCGGCTTCCGGCGCGGCCGACGCGTTCGTCTTCATCTGTGTCGGTCAGGTCTTCGCCGGGGTCATGACCGGGAATCTCGTACTGCTGGGCGCTTTCGCCGCCGGTACCGGGGAGCGCGGGGTGGCTCTGCACGTGATCACAGCGCTCGTTTCGTACGCCGTCGGGGTCGCATGCGGTGCGCGGATGAGCGAACGGCTGCGTTGGCCACTGCCGGTGATGCTGCTGATCGAGGTGGCGCTGCTCGCGGCGGGGGCGGTGCTGTGGGCGCTGGGCGGGATCACCTCGGCCGGGGACCGGCTGGGGCTGCTGGTGATCATTGCCGTGGCCATGGGGATTCAGGGCCGTATCCTCGCGACGCCCACCAACTACTTCACCGGCACTCTGACGTCTCTCGTCGGACGCGTGACGCTGCGGTCTTGGAGCCGCGCGGACGTCTGGGTCGCCGGCCGGCTGATCGCTGTCGTGGCGGGCGCGGCCGCGACGGCGCTGGTGCTACGGCTCTGGCCGGGCGCCGCCGCCGTGGTGACCGTGATTCCGGCGGCGGGTGCGCTGCTGAGCGAGACGGTGCCCGGAAGGCCGCTCCGGGGCCGGTCGCACCGTTCCGGAGGTCCCTGACCCGTGTGGAACGCAGGACGGGGCGTCGCGTCGTGGCGCATCGCGGGGCCGGAGCGGATCCGGCCGTCACACATGGGCCGAGGAGAAGCCCCGGCCGGATCGGGGGAATCCAGCCGGGGCGGTCCGGGTGTGGAAGCCATGCACAGCATCCACTCATAGGTGAACGATAAACCATTACGTCCCGTTCCCAGGAACCCGCACCCGCACTGTGATTCACGGCACGCAATCGGGTCTCCCGGCCGCACGGACAGGCGCCCGTCCGGCGGATGCCCGATCGCCGCCGCGCCCGGCGGCCGACCCCCCACCCACGACCGGCCGCGCCGGCACCCGCCCGCACGCGCGGCCGAACAGGCCCGGAAGCCCACCCCCGCGACACCGCCACGGAAGACCGCCGCGCGCGATCGGGGGCGGGCCGGGGGTCAGCGCTCCTCGCGGAAGAGGACGTGCCGCCCCGCAACGGCGTCGAACTTGCGCAGGACCAGCCGGTCGGGGTCGTTCCGGCGATTCTTGCGGGTCACATAACTCTGCCCCGTACCGGCCGTCGACCGAAGCGTCACGACGGGACGGGTCTCACTGCGGGCCATGGGCGCCTCCAGGCTTCCTTCTCGACCCCACACCCCCGATGGGAATGGGTATCGTTTTCGTTCCGATTCCTGCAACGCGAGGGGGCGCCACCGCATTCCCGCCCCCAGGGCACGGGCCGACGCGCACGCCGGAGCATCCACACATGGCAGCGACCTCACATATGTCCCCTCCGACCGGATGCGGAGCGCAGGAACGGCGCACGGGCGCGCAACCACCCGCACGCACCGGGTGACTTTCGTCAACGTCCGTCACCAGCAAGGCTGTTCGACGAATCAATGTCCCGCCCAGCCCGTGGCATATGCCAAAAGCAACAGCGTATCGAGTGTTGCCAAATCCCTTACGGCCCCCCGCAGCCTGTGCAACAGTCGTCTACGGTCCACCTCTCAGACCTGGTCGTGCCGCGCCTGTATCGGAGTACGAGATGCCGTCCCCTCGGTCCGCGGACCGCCCCGCCCCGCAGCCAGCCGAACGCGATGCCGTCGACGCCTTGATCAACAGGGCCCTCCGGCTGCGTGGCGATGTGGATGCCGTACGGCGGGACACGCTGCTGATCGATGAGGAAGACGCGCAGATGCGCTGGCAGCGCGCGCTCTGCGAGCTGGCGGTCCACCACCTCGACGATCTCGGCACACAGCTGGGGCAGCTGAAGGAGGGCCTTCCGCCGGAGACCTCGGAACAGGCCACGGAGGTTTTGGCACCGGGCGTCTCGGACGAGATCTCCGACCCTCCACCCGGTTCGCTCATCGGCAGGGTGGGCAGCGCCGAGTGGAATCTGCTGACCGACGAGGTCACCTGGTCCGAGGAACTGTTCCAGATCTTCGGCAGGTCCCCCGACGCGGGGCCCCTCTCGCTGGACGAACTCCCGTCCATGCTCCTTCCCGAGGACCAGTCCCTGCTCACCGCCCTGGTGACGAGCTGCCTGGTCGACGGACGGCCGATAGACGGCGAATTCCGCATCCTGCGGGCCGACGGCCGGATGCGGACGCTCCACATGATGGGCGAGCCCGTCCTCGACCCGGACGGGTGCACCGCCTCCATGTGGGCGGTCCTGCGCGACGTCAGCGAGCTGCGGCGCAGCCAGCAAGTGGTCCGCCGGAGCCGTGATTCCCTCCGGCGCCGCCGGCACGTGGCACGGACGGAGCACCGGATGGCGGTCGAACTCCAGGAGGCCGTGCTTCCCCCCTGGCGGGGCTCGCTGCAGTTGTCCTCGCGGGGAGCGGGCGCACTGGACGTCGCGGCCCACTATCTTCCGTCGGAGTCGAGTTCCCTGATCGGCGGTGACTGGTACGACGCGCTGGAGCTGCCGGACGGCAGGACCGTGCTCACGGTCGGTGATCTGACCGGCCACGGCATCCAGGCCACGTCGGCCATGGCGATGCTGCTGGGGGCACTGCGCGGGATGGCCGTGGCCGGCATCGAGCCGGGCGCCCTCATGGGGCATCTCAATCAGTTACTGGAATCCTCGGCCCAGCCCGCCCTCGGCAGTGCGGTGTGCTGTCGGTTCGATCCGTCCACCAGGACTCTCGTCTGGGCGCAGGCGGGGCACCCCGCACCGCTGTTGTTCCGCAACGGAGAGGGGCGCCCCCTGCTGCCACCGGACGGGGTGCTGCTCGGCGCGGCCTCCGGTGTCGCGTACGAGCAGGACGACGTGCACCTGATGCCCGGCGATGTGCTCGTGCTGCACACCGACGGACTGAACCGTCACAGCGACCGGGGTGCGGGCCCGGATGTGCTGCTCGCTCTCGCACCGCACTTCGCGCGGGCCCGTACGGCACAGGAGTGCGTACGGACGGTCGTCACGGAGTTCGGCGGCACCGAGCGCCTGGACGACGCGTGCGTGCTGATCGCCCGCATCGGGGCGTAGGACACAGCGAACACGCGTACGGAGGAGCGGTACGCAGGAGGGCAAACCCCTGCGGGTGCGGTGCTCGGACAACCGACGGCCCGAGAGCCGGTACTCCGACGGCAGTCGGTGGTGGGGCGGTTGTTGTTCGGCGCCCCGTCATCGCGGCGCCCTCGTGTCAGATCTCCGACGAGCGCCTGCGCTGCTTGATGATGGAGCTCTGCGGCAGGGAGAGCTGAATCTCCTCGCGCAGGTCCTCGATCTTCGCGTAGCCCGCGAACTGCCCCGTCAGCCGGTACATCTCGCGCAACCGGTCCCAGGTACGGTGTGAGGAGGTCTCCCCCATCGTCACCAGGGCGAGCCGTGCGTAGCGGTCGGCCTGCTCGGGGTCATCGGCGATGAAGCACGCCGAGGCGAGCGAGATGTAGTCGAAGATCTTGGACCGCTGCCGTCCATTGACTCGGAGCTCCAGAGCCTGCTTGGCATGGCGCTGAGCCACGATCGCCGCCGAGGGCTCATGCTCGGCGAGCGTACGGAACGCCAGGGCCTGCATGCCGTGCAGATCCGCCTCGTCGAACATCTGCATCCAACTGGGGGGCGGTACTTCGCTCTTGTCCGAGACGAAGAGTTCCTCGGCCCTGCCGAGCGTGCGCCGCATCGCCTGCCCCCGGCCCATGGACGCCTGTGCCCAGGCCTCGATGGTGTGCAGCATCGCCTGGGTGCGCGGCAGAACCATGTCGCCGAAACCCGACTTGGCGAGCTTCATCAGGTCCAGGGCGTCGTCGGGACGGCCCAGGTGGATCATCTGGCGGGCCGCCCTGGAGAGCGCCTCGCCCGCGCGCGGGCGGTCGCCGCCCTCACGCGCCGCGTGCGCCGCGATGACGAAGTACTTCTGGGCGGTGGGTTCGAGGCCGATGTCGTGGGACATCCACCCCGCGAGGACTGCGAGGTTGGCGGCGACGCCCCAGAGGCGGCGCTGAAGGTGCTCCGGGTGACGGTAGGCGAGCATGCCGCCCACCTCGTTCAGCTGGCCCACCACGGCCTTGCGCTGAAGTCCGCCGCCCCGGGACGCGTCCCAGGCGCGGAACACCTCGACGGACCGTTCGAGCGCCTCGATCTCCTCCGACCCGATGGGCGCGGCCTCGTACCGGTCGAAACCAGCGGGGTCTGCGTGCAACGGGTCATCGATCCGTGGGGCATCGGCCGCCAGCACAGGGTCGGTGTGCAGCCAGTCGTGCATGGGTCCGGTGATGGTCGATCCTGCGGCGAGCGCGGCGCCCGCGCTCACCAAGCCGCGTCGGTTGAGCATGAGGTCCATTCCCGTGAATTCGGTGAGGACCGCTGCCGTCCGTTCGGGCGCCCACGGCAGTCCGTCGGGGTTGTTCTCCGTCCCGACCTCTCGCCGTTTCCCCACACGCCCGCGCCGGCCGAACCCGAGGTCCTCGATGGTCACGACACGACCGAGCCGCTCGGTGAACAGGGCAGCCAGCACCTTGGGCACGGGATCGCGGGGGGACTCCCCCATGTCGATCCAACGCCTCACCCGCGAGGTGTCGGTGGCCAGCTGCGGGTGGCCCAGGGCCGCCGCCTGCCGGTTCACCAGTCTCGCGAGTTCGCCCTTGGACCAGCCGGCGAGGCCGAACAGGTCGGACAGGCGGGTGTTGGGTTCTCCGGTCACGTCAAGCCCCCAGGTTCTCGGCTGTGTTGACAGTAGCCCCCTGTCAGACCCCTTGCGACTATTCGCCAGGGTTCGCCAGGGTGCGCCAGATGGTCTGCCACCCGCGCGCCGATGTCAGGTAGGAAAGCGCCACCCCGTCCGGCAGCCCTAGGTACTCCCCAGGGTGCCGAACGGCCGCCGGCCGGGGCGGTGCACGCAACTTGTCGGCGTGCGAAGGGATCTGTCTCGCCCATGTACACAGCATCGTCCTCCGTGACCGCCCCGCCCCGGCCACTCCGCCCCCTGGGGGCGGGCGGCGGGCCGTACCTCGCTCCGCATGCCGCTCCCCCGGCTCCCGGCACGGTCCGGCCGCGGCGGCCGACGGGGCTGGGCGGCCCCCAGCTCAGCGGACGACTGGACCTCTCCGGCCCGCAGGGCGCTCAGCTGAGGATGGCGATCGCCTCGGTACACCGGATCTGCCCGGAGTTCAACCCGGTGCAGGTGCTGCGCCGCAGCGGCCGTTCCGTGCTCCTCGTCGGCTCCACCGGGCGCGCGACCGCGGTCGCCAAGTGTCTGCTGGACCACTCGCCCGCGTGGTCGGAGCGGTTCCGTCACGAAATAGCTGCATACCGTGCGTTCGTCCGGCACCGCCCGCCCGTGCGGGTGCCTCGGCTCATCGCCGCCGACCCGGAGAACTGCACGCTGGTGATCGAGCGGATGCCCGGACGGGTGGCGGCACTCACCCGCCATCCGTCGGAGGCTCCGCCCCGTGCCGACGTGCGGGCCGCGCTCGGCGCGATCAGCCGGGTCAATGCCTGGAGGCCGGCTCCGGGGCTCTTCGACGCACCGCTGGACTACGCCTCCCGGATCTCCCGGTACCACGAGCTGGGGCTCTTCACCGACCGCGATCTGGGCGATCTGCAGAAGCTGCTGCACGGTCTGGCTCATGCCGGCGGTCGTCAGGCCATGGGGCAGTTCTGTCACGGTGACGCACTGCTCTCGAACATCCTGCTGTCGCCCACGGGTCCGGTGCTGGTGGACTGGGAGCACGCGGGCTGGTACCTGCCGGGCTACGACCTGGCGACGCTGTGGACGGTCCTGGGCGATGCACCGGCGGCGCGGCGTCAGATCAGCCAGCTGGCCCAGGCCAAGGGGCCGGCGCAGCGGGACGCGTTCCTGGTGAACCTGATGCTGGTACTGACCCGGGAGATCCGTACGTACGAGACGGCTGTCCAGCGGGCCATGCGTGAACCGGTGCCCGTGGGCGCCGGCAAGGACCGCCCCGGTGCGCTGTCGTCGAGCGAGGAGCAGCGGCTGCTGCTGCGTCGGCTGCACGACGACTGCGCGATGGCCCGCCGGGCCGTCCGTGCCGCGGTCGGCACTCGCTGACCCTGCCGGGGGGATGCGCGCTGCGGGGCCGGTGCCGACACACCGGTCCCGCAGCGCGCCGATGCGCTGTCAGGGGCTCGCGAAGTCGACCGCGTCCACGTCGAACGAGTTGTCCTGCGGGGACGTGAAGACGAGGTACAGCTGATGGGTGCCCTTCAGCTCCCGGACCGGCACGGCCGGGGTTGCCTGGTAGTTGTCCCAGCCCCCCGTATGAGGAACCGGGGTGGTGGCGAGCAGCGGGCCGTCGGGGGCGTCCGCGCGCAGTTCGATCGCGCCGACGCCGTACGGTGAGGACAGCCGGTATCCGACCGTGCCGATGCCTTCGACGCTCATCGGGTCGAAGGCGACCCAGTCTCCGTTGGACACGTCTCCGATCCGTTTGCCGTTCTCGGCTCCTTCCTGGGCGACGATCCGAGTGCCGGACTGGGCATCGAAGTACTCCGCCTGTTTGTGCTTCGGCTGGAGCACGGCGCGGCCGTATCCGGTGAGGGCCGAGACGCCGTCGCCGCCCCGGTCGGTGTACTTGGCGTTGAGTACGTAGGTCAGGTCCGCGCCTTCGGGGTGACCGCCGAGGTCACCGGTGTCCACGGTTCCTTCGCAGCCGGGGATGTCGGTGGTGGGATGTTCGTGGTCGTCGTGTCCCAGCGCCGGGTTGACGGTGACCTCGGAGCAGTCGACCGGGCCGTCCTCGGGGTCGGTGACCGTGACCTTGTACGGGATCTTGTCGCCGAACTCGATGAGCTTGCCGCTGACCGGGAAATCGATGGTCACCTCGGGTGCGGTGTTCCCGGCGGTGACGGGGATGTTGGCGTAGCCGGACTTGCCGGTGGAGTCGGTGACCTTGAGCTGGGCGGCGAAGTCACCCTTGACCGTGTAGGTGTGGCTGGGGTTCGCTTCGGTGGAGTCGTACGTGCCGTCACCGTCGAAGTCCCAGGCGTAGCTGAGTGTGTCACCATCGGGGTCGTTGCTGCCGTCGCCGGAGAAGTCGACCTTCAGCGGTACGGGTCCGTCGGTGGCGGAGGCTGCGGCCTTGGCGACCGGTGCGCGCTGTCCTTGCGCGTAGTCGATGCGGTAGAGCCCGGAGTCGTTGTTGCCACCGCCGAAGGAGCTGCCCCATTCGAGGACGTAGAGCGAGCCGTCGGGGCCGAACGTCATGTCCATCGGTTTGTTGAACTTCTGGGAGGAGAGGAAGTCATTGATCTTCAGGACCTTCTGGTCCCTGTCGAAGCGGACTTCCTTGACGAAGTCGCGCGTCCACTCGTAGAAGAAGCTCGCGCCCTCGAAGTAGGCGGGGAACTTCGTGGTGGACGGGTTCTTCGCGTCGTAGTGGTAGACGGGGCCGCTCATCGGGCCCGAGCCGCCGCTGCCGACTTCGGGAAACTCCTTCGACTCCCCGTAGCCGTACCAGATCTCCGGCTGCTGGATCGGCGGGAGTTCGGTCAGACCGGTGTTGTTGGGTGAGGGATTGACGGGGTTGGCGCAGTCGAACTTGGGGCCGACTTCCTTGGTGTCGGGGTTGTAGGGGGCGTATGCCTGGTTGTTGCCGTGGCAGAACGGCCAGCCGAAGTTGCCGGCCTTCTTGATGACGTTGTACTCGACGAGGCCTTCCGGCCCGCGGTCGGTGGTGGGCAGTCCGCGGTCGGGGCCGTAGTCGGAGGCGTGGACGTACCCGGTCCTCGGGTCGACGGTGAAGCGGAACGGATTGCGGAATCCCATCGCGTAGATCTCGGGGCGGGTCTTGGCGGTTCCCGGGGCGAAGAGGTTGCCCCGGGGAATCGTGTAGCCGCCGGAGTCCTTCGGTTTGATGCGCAGGATCTTGCCGCGCAGGTCGTTGGTGTTGCCCGCGGTGCGGGCGGCGTCCAGCATCTGCTTGCCCTCGCGCCAGTCGAGCGGGGCGTAGCCCTGCCAGTTCGGGTCGAGGTTGGGCGGGGTGTCGTCGCCGACGCCGAGGTAGAGCGTGCGGCCGGGACCGAACTCGACGGCGCCACCGGTGTGTCCGGGCTCGGGGAAGCTGCGGTCACGGTAGGCGGGGACGTCGAGGAGCTTCGTCTCGCTGGTGCGGTCGAGGGCGTTGCCCTTGACCGTGAAGCGGGAGAGCCGGTTGACGTCCTCGGTGGCGCCCGTGGGGGCGTAGTAGAGGTAGATCCAGTGGTTCTTCCTGAAGTCCGGGTCGAGTTCCATGCCGACCAGGCCGTCCTCGCCGCCGGTGTAGACGTCGAGTTTTCCTGCGGTGGTGGTGGCGTGGGTCGCCGGGTCGTAGATGTTCACTTCGCCACTGCGCTGGATGTAGAAGACGCGGCCGTCCGCGGCGACGTCGAGTTCCATCGGGTCGGCGGTGTTGTCGTCGAGGGTGACCTTCTCGTAACCGCTCCAGACGGTGCCGCCGCAGTCGCCGGGTTTGTTGCCGGCGGCCCATTCGACGCCGCCGAGGACATGGCTGCGGAAGGCGGCTTCGCTGTACGAGGCGGTGTCGTGGCCCATGGCGGTGGCCCAGACCCTGCCGCCCTCGGTGTTGCGGCACCAGGAGATGGGGTGGTCGGCGCCCATGGCGGAGCTGCCGGGGTTGTACGTGGTTTCGTCCGCGGTGACCAGGACGTGGACGTCGCCCCGGGGGTTCCGGTCGAAGTTGTACCACTCCTCGGGGCGCTCCCAGCGTTCCGGGAGTCCTGCGGTGGAGGGGTGGACGCGGTCGGCGACCTTGGCGGTGCCCTGGAGGACTCCGGGTGAGTGGGCGGGCATGTGGACGCCGCCGTTGATGGCCTCGTCCCACCAGGGAAAGGTGTCCTCGATGCCCATGTCGAGAGTGTTGTGGATGGCGACGACGCCACCGCCGCCTCGTACGTAGGCCTGCATCGCTTCGCGCTGGGCGTCGGTGTCCCAGACCATGCCGGAGTTCTGCAGCATGACGATGACGTCGAAGTCCTTGAGCTTCGCCGTGTCGAAGACCGCGGGGTCGGCGGTCTCGACGACGTCGAAGTTGTCGGCGGCCGCCTCCTCCTTGAACATCTGGATGCCGGCGGGGATGGATCCGTGCACATAGCCGACGGCGCGGGTGAAGAGCAGGGCGCGGAAGGCGGGAGCCTTGCCATGGGTGGCCGCGGTCGCGGGCAGCGTGGTCAGCGCGAGCAGCAGTGCGCCGGCCAGTGCGATGAGCATGTGGCGCATGTCGCGAGCATGACAGCGCAATCGTTGACGGCTCACGTGTGGGTCCTCTCTGCGGGTCGTGGACGAACGGGGTCAGGGGGTGGCGCCGAGGGCGCGGCGCAGAAAGGCCAGGCCGTCGGTCGCGATGGTGTCCTGGGTTTCGGCGAGCGGCCGCCAGACCGAGGCCGCGACCGCGATGGCGTCGTTGTGCGCGGTGAACGATTCGATGCAGAGCGGTCCGCGGTAGCCGCTCGTGGTGAGCGCGGCCAGGAAGCCGGGCCAGTCGAGGGCGTCGGCGCCGGGGGTGCCCCGGTCGTTGGCGCACACCTGCACGTGGACGATGCGGCCCGCGGCGCGGCGTACCGCGTCGGGCAGGGAACGTTCCTCGATGTTCTGGTGGTACACGTCGAGCGCGAGGCCGATGGTGTCCTCGGGGAGTCCGGTCAGTGCTTCGAGGGTCTGGTCGACGGTGTTGAGCAGACTCGTCTCGTACCGGTTGAGGGGTTCCACCGCGATGCGCACTCCGTCGGCGTGTGCATGGTCGAGGACCGGGGCGAGGTTCTCCCGTAACTCCTCGTAGGACGCGACGCGTTCGGCGCGGCTCATCCGCCAGGTGCGGCCGACCGCCGTGTAGACGGGTCCGGCTACGGCGCGGGCGTTCAGGACCCTGGCCGCGTCGATACAGCGGTGCAAGTAGTCCTGGGTATCCCGGACGGTGCGTGGATCGGCGCGGATCAGATTGCGGTGGGGCGGCATGACGGCGATCACCGCGGCAGGGAACAGCCCGGACGCGCCGAGGAGCCTGGCGACGGGTGCAGGGGCCCAGTCCCGTTCGTTCTCCAGCGGGATCTCGACGCAGTCGAAGCCCCACCCGGACAGGTGCGGCAGGACGTCCCGGAGCGCTTCGTACGTCACCGGCGAGTGCCAGATCCACGGATTCGCGCCGAGCGGGAATGTGGGGGCGATCACTTCTCGCCTCCCCACTTCTCCGGGAAACCGGGAAGGTTCTCGCACCCGCACATCGCGTAGTGCAGGGGCGGCATGCCGGGTTCGAGATACTGGTCGAGACTGTCCTGGGTGACGGTGGGCTGCGGAAGCTTCCACTCCTTCGGCACCTGCTCGCCCTTCAGGATCTTCAGCGCGGCGATGACGGGCGTTCGCCACTGGAAGGTGGGGTACGACGGGGCGATCGCGGTGAGCTTCTTCTCCTTCCATGCCTGGAGGAAGTCCTGCTGGTCCTCGCCGGTAATGGGCGGTACGTCCTTGCCGGCGTCCTCGAAGGCTTCAACGGCGGCGACGGAGGTCGCTCCGGAGTCCATCCAGACGCCGTCGATGGCGCCGTTGCGGGTGATCGCGTCGGTGACGACCGCCTTCGTCCTGGCGGGGTCGCCGTCGGTGAACTTCACGTCCACGACGTCGAGTTCACTCTTGTCCAGCGCGAGTTTCGCCGCCGACCAGCGGGTCTCCAGCACATCGACGCCGGGGGAGATCCGCAGGGCGAGGATCTTCCCTCCGGGTTTCACCTTCTCCACGAGGAAGTCGGCGGCGACCGCCCCGTATCCGTAACCGCCGATCGGGTTGATGAAGGTGACGGCGCAATCCGTCTCGACGCCCCGGTCGAAAACGATCACGGGCACCTTTCCGCAGGCCTGCTCGACCGCGGGGGTGAGCGTGGCCGTGGTGTTCGGCGAGACGATCAGTGCGTCGCACCCCCGGCCGGAGAGCTCCTGGACGTCGGAGATCTGTTTGTCGTCCTTGCCCTGCGCGTCGAGCACGGTGAAGTCGGTGATCTCCTTGTGGAGTCCGACTTCTGCCCGCATGTTCTTCAGACCGACCTGGCGCCAGGGGTTGAAGACTCCGGCATTGGAGAAACAGAGGTGGATTCCGCCGGAGCCGTTCTTCTTCCTGTACTGCGTGGTGTCGACGAGCCGTGGCCGCAGCATCTGCTCCCACGGCCTACCGGCCGGGCCCTGCGGCGTCTCCTCGGCCAGGGCCAGCTGCCGGTCGTACTCGGCGCGGTCGAAGAACGTCGACTGCTTTCCGGCACCCGGGTCGCCCGCGGTGCCGCTCGCCGCTCCGGTGGGAGCATCGGGCGGGACATCGCTCGTGCAGCCGGCGAGCAGGGCCGCGCCGAGCAGGGCTGCGAGGGGCACGAGGACGTGCCGGATCCTTCGCGTACTCATGAGGTTTTCGCTCCTGGGGGCTCGGTGCCGCGGCGGCGCGGCCGGGACCAGTCGGCTGCGCCGAGGGCGACGGCGGCGATGACAATGACGCCTTGCACGGTCGACTCCAGGGCACCGGAGACGCCCTGGAGGTTGAGCAGGGTGAACAGCGCCTGGAGCGAGAAGGCTCCGGCCATCGCCGCGACGACGGAACCGCGTCCGCCGCCGAGCACCACGCCCCCCAGGACGACGGCGGTGATCGCCTCGAACTCGTAGCCCCGGCCGGCCTGCGCCGAGACTCCGGAGAACCCGCCGACGAGTACGGCGGCGAGCGCGGCCGCAACGCCGGAGAGGACGAAGGCGACGGTGCGGACGCGCACGACCCGGACCCCGGCCAGGGCCGCTGCGCGTGCGCTGTCGCCGGTCGCGAGGAGCGTACGTCCGAAGTCGGAACGCATCAGCCGTACGGCGAGGAAACCCACGAGGACGCAGACGAGGACGGCCCAGGGCAGCCGGCCGAAGGCCGTGCCGCGTCCGAGCCCGCGGAAGGCCGCGGGCAGCGCGCCGTGCGGGGAACCGCCGGTCCAGAAGAAGACGGCACCTTCGAGGATCAGCATCATGCCGAGCGTGGTGATGAACGACGGCACGCGCAGCAGGGTGGTGATCAGCCCGCTGACGAGACCGGTGAGGGCTCCGCCGAGCAGCAGGACCACGGTGACGAGCGGCCAGGGCGCGCCCGGGAACGAGCCGTACAGTTCGGCGGCGACGACCACTCCGGCCGTGACGATCGCTCCGACGGACAGGTCGAACTCGCCGCAGACGATGACCAGGTACTGACCCGCGGCGAGGATGACGAGGGGGGCGGCGCGCTTGACGAAGGCGAGGAAACGGTCGGGCTCGTAGAAGCCCGGATCGGTGAGGGCGAGTGCGGCGAGGAGCACCACGAGCAGGACGTAGACGGGTGTGCCGGTGGTGAGGACGCGAAGGACGCGGCGGCGGGCGGGGGTCTGTGCGGTGGTCATGCGGTCCTCTCCCGCGGGGTGCGGCGGCCTCGCGCGTAGAGGGCGACGGCCGCGATGATGACGACGCCCCGGACGACGTTCTTGAAGAACGGGTCGACGGCGAGCTGGTTGAAGACGCTGTCGAGCACGGCGAGGACGAGGACCCCGCCGAGGGTGCCCGCCACTCCCCCGCGGCCCCCGGCAAGCGCGGTGCCGCCGAGTACGACGGCGGCGATGGACTCCAGGTCGTACCGGGCCTCCGTGCCGGCCCAGGGCGCTCCGGCGCCGAGCCGGGACGCGAGGAAGAGGGCCGCGGCGCCGGCGCAGAGTGAGCACAGGATGTGGGCGGTGACGACGGTGCGCCGGGTACGGACTCCGGAGAGCCGGGCGGCGTGCTCGTCGCCGCCGGTCGCGTACATGTGATGGCCGAGCCGGGTGCGGCGGGTGATCAGCCAGAGGGCGGCGGCGACCGCGAGGAGCAGGAGGAGCGAGACGGGAACGGGCCCGATCCGGTCGTAGCCGAGGTGCTGGAAGGAGGCGGGGACCTTGCCCGCGGGGCCGGTGTAGTTGTCCTCGATCCAGCCCCGCAGGATGAAGGCGGTGCCGAGGGTGGCGATGAACGCGTTGACCTTGAGGCCGGTGACGATCAGTCCGTTGGCGAGTCCGACGGCGGTGCTGAGCGCCAGGACGGCGAGGACCGCCGGGAGGACGCCGTCGCTCTCCATCGTCTCCGCTGCGACGAGGGTGCCCAGGCTGATGAGGTGGGCGACGGACAGATCCAGCGATCCGGTGAGGATGACGGCGGACTGGCCGACGGCAACGAGTCCGAGGGCGACGCAGTTCTGCAGGATCGTCACCACGTTGGTGACGGTGAGGAAGTCCCCGCCGCGGGCCGCGACGACGATCCAGCCGAGAACGGCGACGGCGAGGGCGGCGAGCCAGACTCCGGCCACGGGGCCGGGGCGGCGCAGCCCGGCAGTCCGTCCCGGGCCGGTGCGGGGCCGGGTCCTCGGGCCGGTCCGGAGTGTGGTCATGCGGCTCCCTCCCGCGCGCGGTCGCCGCCGGTGGCGATGTGCATGACGGCCTCTTCCGAGGCGCCGGCGGGGAGTTCGCCGGCCAGGCGTCCTTCCGACATGACGAGCACGCGGTCGCTCATGCCGATCAGCTCGGACAGTTCGGAGGAGACGATGAGCACGGCGAGGCCCTCGCGTGCCAGTTCCCGCACGAGGGTGTGGATGGCAGCCTTGGCGCCGACATCGACGCCGCGGGTCGGTTCGTCGAAGAGGAGCACCCGGGGGCGGGCGGCGAGCCACTTGGCGATGACGACCTTCTGCTGATTGCCGCCGGACAGGTACTGGACCTGCTGGTTGCCGCCGTGCGCGCGGAGGCGTACGCGTTCCAGCAGCGCGGTCACGTCGCGGCCGGTGGGCGGTGTGCCGCGGGAGGGCACGGCCCGGGTCACGAGCAGCGCGTTGTCGGTCACGGACTGGCGCAGGGCGAGGCCCTCGGCCTTGCGGTCCTCGGTGACCAGGGCGATTCCGGCCCGGACCGCGTCGCGAGGGCGGGCCGGGCGCAGGGGTCTTCCGTCGACGGTCATGGTGCCCGTGGTGAAGGGGTCGGCGCCGAAGAGGGCGCGGGCGAGGGAGGTGCGTCCCGATCCCTGGAGACCGGCGAGGCCGACGACCTCGCCGGCCCGCAGGGTCAGGTCGATGCCGGAGATCCGGGCGTTGCCGCCGCCAGTGACGGTGAGCCTCTCGGCACCCGTCTCGCCCGGTCGGGCCCTGGGCGGGTAGTAGGCGCCGAGCTCCCGTCCGACCATGGCGCGTACGACCGTGTCGGCGTCGGTATCACGCGTGGTGAGCGTGGCTACGCGGCGGCCGTCCTTGAGGACTGTGATGCGCCGCGACAGCGCGAAGACCTCGCGGAGCCGGTGCGAGATGTAGAGGATGCCGATCCCGCGGGTGGTCAAGCGACGTATGAGCGAGGCGAGTTGTTCGGCCTCGTGGCCGGCGAGCGCGGCGGTGGGTTCGTCCATCACCAGGATCCGGACATCGGATGCGAGGGCCTTGACGATCTCCACGGTCTGCATGCGTGCGACCGACAGCTCATGGACGGGGGTCCGGGGGGTGATACCGGTCTCGTCGAGCTCGGCGAGGAGTTCGGCGGTGCGCCGTTCCATGACACGCCGGTCGACAAGTCCGTACCGGGTCGGTTCGCGGCCGAGGAAGACGTTCTCGGCGACGGTGCGGTGCGGGAGGAGCGCGAACTCCTGGTGGATGATGCCGATTCCGGCAGCCTGGGCCTGCGCCGGATGGCTGAAGGAGTACGTGGTTCCGTCGATGCTGAGGGTCCCCTCGTCGGGTAAGTGCTCGCCCGCGAGGATCTTCATCAGGGTCGACTTCCCCGCGCCGTTCTCCCCCACCAGCGCGTGCACTTCTCCGGCCTCGAGGTCGAGCCCCACCTCGTGGAGCACACGCACTCCGAAGAAGCTCTTGGACACACCGTGCATCGTCAGCATCGAATGACTCCTCGCTCAGCGGTCTGCAGAGCAGAGTCGTGACACACCTTAGGACTGTCAAGGACTCAAGCACGTTTATTTTCAAGCGACTTGACCTGAACTTATGCCGATGACCGAACGCGGTACGCCTTGTGAGCAGCAAAAGTCGTCCTTAGGGTGACTGTCATGTCTTCGCCGCCGGATCGCACATCCGCTGCCGCCTCGCACTCGCCCGGCGAGGTCCTCGCGTTGATCAGTTCAGGGGCGGTGGCGACCCGTGCCGACATCGCCCGGATCACCGGGATGGCCCGTTCGACGGTCTCCCAGCGGGTGGACGCGCTGATCGCGCACGGTCTCGTCGACGAGGACGCCGACGGCGGTTCCACCGGCGGCCGCCCGCCGCGCCGGCTGGCGCTGCGCACCCGTGAACACACGGTGGCCGGGGTGGATCTGGGGGCCTCGCACTGCCGGGTGGCACTGATGGACATCGGCGGTTCCACCCTGGCGGTGCAGGAGGAGCCGCTGTCGATCGGTGACGGCCCGGACTCCGTGCTGCGGCATGTGGAGCGGACGGTACGCGCCCTGCTCAAGGAGGCGCATCAGGAGCCCGAAACGTTGCGGCGCATCGGCGTGGGCGTGCCGGGCCCGGTGGAGTTCTCCACCGGGCGTCCCGTCGATCCGCCGATCATGCCGGGCTGGCACCAGTACCCGATCCCGGAGTTCTTCGCCGCCCGGTTCGGCGTGCGGGCGCTCGTCGACAATGATGTGAACGTGATGGCGCTGGCCGAGCAGCGCCGCGCCTTCCCGGGCTGTCGTTACCTGTTGTACATCAAGGTCGGCACGGGGATCGGCTGCGGGATCGTCGCCGACGGGCAGCTGCACCGGGGTGCGCAGGGATGCGCGGGCGACATCGGCCACATCCGGGTGGCGGATCTGGACGACCCGTGCCGGTGCGGCAATTCGGGTTGTCTGGAGGCGGTCGCGGGCGGTGCGTCACTGGCGGCGAAGCTGGTCGGCCTGGGCCTGGACGCGGCGTCGGGCAGTGATGTGGTGCGGCTGGTGCAGTCCGGGAACCGGGACGCGGTGCGGATGGTTCGCGAGGCGGGCCGGGCGGTCGGCGAGGTTCTCGCCGGGCTGGTGAATTTCTTCAACCCGGACACGGTGGTGATGGGGGGTGCGCTGGCCGCCGTCCACGACCAGCTGCTCGCGGGGGTACGGGAGGCGGTCTACCGACGCTCGCATCCGCTGGCCACGCAACTGTTGCGGATCGAGCCGAGCCGTACGGGTGAGAACGCGGCCGCGGTGGGGGCGGGCATCCTCGCGATCGAGCACGCGCTCTCTCCCGCACAGGTGAACCGGCAGGTGGCGGGCTGATCCCGGGTGCCCCTGCGCACACGGACGCCGTTGGCGGAGGGGCACGGATCACGCGTTCACACCGTCACGGGTTCGCGCCGGGATCATCAGGCCCCGTCGGGAACGCCATGGCAACGCCCGCGGCAGGTCCTGGTCGGCGTGCGCATGCAGGGCCTTCTCCTGGTCGTACGGACACACGGTCCCGGCGCGGTCCCGACGGCTCGGGTGTGGTCTCAGCGGGTGCGCACGATGTCCACGTCGGATGCCTTCACGAAGGCGACCCGGTGGCCGATCTGCACCGTCACGTATTTCTCCTTGCCGCGGAAATAGGCGTGGTCGAACGGGTACGAGGAGTCGATCGTCGGGGCGTAGAAGTAGCCCGTGGGTGCTTCACCGCCGCCCGGGTAGGACTGGCCGGCCTTGATCGTGTACTGCAGCGGCGAGCCCGCCCGCTGGTCCGCGAAGCCCGCGGGGTACTCGGACTTCTCCGGGTATGCCACCCCGTACACCGGCACGTCCGTACGGCCGGCCTTCGGCCTGACCACGTAGCCGGAGGTGGGCGTGGTGGTGCGGGTGTGGGCCGGGGTCCGGAACCATGCCTTCTGGCCGTACCACCAGATCGCCGTCCAGCCGGGGGCGTGGTCCGCGACGACGGCCTGCTGGGTGGCGCTGATCTTGCTTCCCCAGTCGGCGACGCAGTTCGTGCCGGGCGAGCCGTCGGTGTGGAGGCCGGGGTCGGAGAAGAGCGGTGCGTCGTCGGACGGTGCGGTGTGGAGCGGGACGGCGCTGGATCCCTGGACCGGCAGGTCGACGCCCTTCTCGCAGTCGCGGAACGCCTGCTTGTTCTTCTTGAAGTACGGGCTGACGGTGACGAGTTCGCTGTTCTTCGGGGCGCTGGGCACGGTGGGCTTGCCGAGCAGCGCCATGAAGTGATTCCAGTCCCAGTAGGTGCCCGGGTCCCAGTGCATGTTCTTGGTGCCGGCGGCGCCGGTGGGTGGCACACCGTCGTGGCCGATGATGTGCTGGCGGTCGAGCGGTATGTCGTACTTGGCGGCGAGGTAGCGCACCAGCTCGGCGGTGGAGCGGTACATCTCGGGGGTGTACCACTTGGCGCCGTCGACGGCGACGCCCTCCTGCTCGATGCCTATGGAGTGGCTGTTGATGTACCAGTTGCCGGCCTGCCAGGCGACGTCCTTGCCCTTGACCATCTGGGTGACGTGACCGTCGCCCGAGCGCACCACATAGTGGGCGGAAGTCTGTTTCAGCGGGTTCTGGAAGATCTTCAGGGTGGTGTCGAAGTCTTCCTCGGTGTCGTGCAGAACGATGAATCTGATCTTGTTGGTGTGCGGCCGGTCCGAGGTGTCGTAGTTCCCGTACGTCTCCTTGTCGGCCGGGTCGCCGGTCTGCCGGTAGGCCGCCGGTACCCAGTCGCATACGAGACCGCGCGGGCATTCCGGCCGCACCCCGGCTGCACCGGCCTGCGCCGCGGGACTGAGCAGTGCCATGCTCAGCGCACCGACCGTGGTCAGCGCGAGTGCCAGTCCGGTCTTCTGCTTGGACGTCATGACAACCCTTCTTGGAGCCGTGCGTGATGGAGCCGTGCGTGATCCGATCCCACTGTTCCGCTGTGCGCGCACACTCTCCGACCTGAGGTGATGGTGCGTCAAGGGTCAAGTGGAGCTGATGGGTCGAGCCAGTGGACCAGACCACTGGCACGGTGTCTGACCTGCGGCCGGAAAGAAGCAACCGGCCGCTGACAACACCTCGTGGACCACGCCCCGCGGGCGGTCGGCCGACCGGTGACACGCGCGGACGCGCCACGGACGAGCACACCTTTTGTGTGACTAATCCAGGATGTGCGTGCCCCGCACGGCCAAGGGGTAGTGCTCGCGCGGACACCACCGGTCCGTGCGGCGAACGCATGGAGATCTCGGAAAGGCCGGACGCACATGGCTCAGCCCTTCACCCTGCCGGACTTCTACGTTCCGTATCCGGCGCGGCTCAACGCCCATGTCGAGGAGGCACGGCAGCACACCAAGAAGTGGGCGCGCAGCATAGGAATGCTGGAGGGTTCGGGCATCTGGGAGGAGAAGGACCTCGACTCCCACGACTACGCGCTGCTGTGCGCGTACACCCACCCCGACTGCTCGTCCGAGGCTCTCTCCCTGGTCACCGACTGGTACGTATGGGTCTTCTTCTTCGACGACCACTTCCTGGAGCTGTTCAAGCGCACCCCGGACCGCGAGGGCGGAAAACGGTATCTGGACCGGCTGCCGGCCTTCATGCCGATGGACCGCAACGCCCCGATGCCGGAACCGACGAACCCGGTCGAGGCGGGGCTGGCCGACCTGTGGGCACGGACGGTGCCGAGCATGTCCGAAGCCTGGCTGCTCCGGTTCGCCGAGGCGACGAAGAACCTGCTCAACGAGTCGCTGTGGGAGCTCGCCAACATCAACGAGGGACGCATCGCGAACCCCGTCGAGTACATCGAGATGCGCCGCAAGGTGGGCGGGGCCCCCTGGTCGGCGGGGCTCGTGGAGTACGCGGCGGGTGCGGAGGTCCCCGAGTCGGTGGCCGACGAGCGTGCGCTGCGCGTGCTGCGGGATGCCTTCTCCGACGGCGTACACCTGCGCAATGACCTCTTCTCGTACCAGCGGGAGGTCGAGGACGAGGGCGAGAACAGCAATGGGGTGCTGGTACTTGAGCATTTCCTCGGCTGCTCCACGCAGGAGGCCGCCGACGCGGTGAACGATCTGCTGACGTCGCGGCTCCAGCAGTTCGAGAACACGGCGCTCACCGAACTCGGTCCGCTCTGCGCGGAGAAGGGGCTCGACCCGGCGGACACCGCGGCGGTACTGGCGTACGTCAAGGGGTTGCAGGACTGGCAGTCGGGCGGTCATGAGTGGCACATGCGCTCCAGCCGCTACATGAACGGCGGCGGCGCCGGTGGCACAGGACCCGGTTTCGGCATGTCCGCGGCGTCGATCCGACTGACCCCCCGCTCCGAGTCGGCCCGGCTGCGCAGCCACACCCATGTGCCGTACCAGCATGTCGGCCCGTCCCTGCTGCCCGACTTCGAGCTGCCGTTCGGCACCACCCTCAGCCCGCATCTGGGCGGGGCGCGGGTACGGATCGTCGACTGGGCGAACCGCATGGGGATCCTGGAGGCGCAGCCGGGCGTGCCGGGATCGCACATCTGGGACGAGGCGCGGCTCGTCGCGATCGATCTGCCGCTGTGCGCGGCCGGGCTGCATCCGGATGCGACACCGGAGGAACTGGATCTTTCCTCCCAGTGGCTGACCTGGGGGACGTACGGCGACGACTGGTTCCCGGTGGTGCACGGCAGGCCGCGTGATCTGGCGGGGGCCAGGCTCGCCAATGAGCGGCTTTCGCTGTTCATGCCCCTCGACGGGGCCGGAACGCCCGAGCCGGTCAATGCCCTGGAGCGCGCGCTGGCCGATCTCTGGGCGAAGACCTCGGCCCCGATGGACGCGGGCGGGCGCCGCGCCTTCCGTACGGCGGTCGAGGACATGACCGCGAGCTGGGTGTGGGAGCTGGCGAACCAGGTGCAGAACCGCATCCCCGACCCGGTGGACTACATCGAGATGCGGCGCAAGACCTTCGGTTCCGATCTCACGATGAGTCTGTGCCGTCTTGGGCACGGCAGGAAGGTGCCGCCGGAGATCTACCACAGTGGGCCGCTGCGCTCGCTGGAGAACGCGGCGTCGGACTACGCGTGTCTGCTCAACGACCTGTTCTCGTACCAGAAGGAGATCGAGTACGAGGGCGAGGTGCACAATGGCGTCCTGGTCGTGCAGAACTTCTTCGGGGTGGACTATCCGACCGGGGTGGCGATCGTGCACGACCTGATGAAGTCGCGGCTGCGGCAGTTCCTGCACGTCGCCGAGCAGGAACTCCCGTTGCTGTACGACGACTTCGGGCTGGACGCGGAGGCGAGGAAGATCCTGGCCGGGTACGTGCAGGAGCTCAGGCACTGGCTCGCGGGGATCCTGATCTGGCACCGGGGCTGCCGGCGCTACCGCGAGGAGGACCTGCGGCGGGGCACCGGCACCCCGTGGTACCTCAGCGGTCCCACGGGGCTCGGTGTCTCGGCGGCGCGGGTGACCGCGCTGTTCGCTCAGCCCTCGGCCGTCAGCGTGTAGCGTCCGCCCGCACGCGCCTTGAAGACCTTCTCGCCGCTCGCGAACAGCGAGCTGCGGACGGTCACTTCGCGGCTGCGGCTCGCCGTGATCACCACACGGCGGGCCTGCCCCGCGGCCCATTCGATGTCGACGGTGAAGCCGCCCCGGGCGCGCAGACCGCGTACCGACCCGTCCGGCCAGTTCGCCGGGAGGGCCGGGAGGATCTCGACGGCGTCGTGCTGACTCTGCAGCAGCATTTCGGCGATGCCCGAGGTGGCGCCGAAGTTGCCGTCGATCTGGAACGGCGGGTGGGTGTCCCAGAGGTTGGGCAGGGTGGAATTCTTCAGCTGTTCGGCGAGCATCCTGTGGGCGTGGTCGCCGTCGCGCAGCCGCGCCCAGAAGTTGATCTTCCATGCCTTGGACCAGCCGGTGCCGCCGTCGCCGCGCGCGCCGAGGGAGACCTTGGCCGCTTCGGCCCACGTGCTGCCGGGTTCGATCTGCCGCCCGGGGTGCAGGGCGAAGAGGTGCGAGACATGGCGGTGGTCGTCGGCCGGGTCGTCGCGGTCGGTCTTCCACTCCTGGAGCTGGCCCCAGGAACCGATCCGCAGCCCGGGGTCGAGCCGGTCGAGGGCGGCCTCCAGGCGGCTGCGGAAGGCGGGTGCGTCACCGAGGGTGCGGGCGGCTTCCAGGGTGTTGGTGAGGAGGTCGTGAACGATCTGCTGGGACATCGCGGCACCGGCGGTGAAATCGCCGTGCTCGGGTGAGTAGCTGGGAGTGACGACGAGCAGTCCGTCGCGCGGGTCGGTGTGCAGGTTGGCCAGCCAGAATTCGGCGGCCTCCTTCATCGCGGGGTAGGCGGTGGAGCGCAGATAGCCGGTGGAGCCGCCGAACCGGTAGTGCTCGTACATCTGCTGGGTCAGCCAGGCGGCGGCCTCGGGGAACCAGAAGGCGGTGGACCAGTCGTGGACGCCGGTGAAGCCGTACGGATTGGTCTCGTTGTGCACGATCCAGCCGGCGGTCCCGAACATCTCCTTCGCCGTTCGCCGGCCCGGGGCGCGCATCGCTTCGACGTAGCGGTCGTACGGTGCGGTGGTCTCGGCGAGGTTGGTGGCCTCGGCGAGCCAGTAGTTCATCTGCAGGTTGATGTTGCTGTGGTAGTCGGCGGACCACGGCGGGGTGGTGGAGTTGTTCCAGACGCCCTGGAGGTTGGCGGGCAGCGAACCGGCCCGCGACGAGGCGATCAGCAGGTAGCGGCCGTACTGGAAGAACAACGCTTCCAGGGCCCGGTTCGCGGGGCTCGTACCGTCCGTGTACCGGGCGAGCAGCTGATCGGTGGGCAGGTCCGGCAGTTGCTGGCCGATGTCGAGGGCGACCCGGTCGAAGAGGGACCGGTGGTCGCGTACGTGGGTGCCACGGACTTTCTCGTACGCGGTGCGGGCGGCCGCGTCCACCGCGGCGGTGACCGCTGCGTGCGGGTCGTCGCCGCGGTAGGAGGGGTAGCGGTCGGCGTAGTCGGTGGCCGCGGCGAGGGCGAACCAGGCGCTGTCGGCGCCGGTGACGGTGAGAGTGCCGTCCGCACCGGCGGTGACGGTGCCGCCGCTGGTCCGGACGCGGATCTGGGCCTCGAAGCGCAGGCCGTTGTCCTTCAGCGCACCGCGCACGGTGAGCCGGTCCTGGTCGGCGGTGACGGTGCAGTCGTCGCGGGGTGAGGTGTAGCGCAGGGTGAACGACACCTGTCCCGGATGGTCGGCGGCGAGGCGCCCCACGATGACCCTGTCCGGGTGGGAGACGAAGAACTCCCTTGTGTGGACGGTGCCTTGGTGGGCGTACGCGACGGCGGCGAGGGCGTTGCGCAGATCGAGGGTGCGCCGGTAGGAGGCGTCGGGGGCGGCCGGGGCGTTCGGCAGATCCAGCCGCAGGTCGCCGAAGACCTGGTAGGCGCCGTAGCCGCGGCGTGCCTGGCCGAGCTCGGCGGCGACCATGTCCGGGTCGAGAGCGCCCTGACTGTCGAGGCGTTGTTGTACGCCGGTGAGGGCACCCGGCCTGGGGGTGGTCCAGTTCCCGAAGTCGTAGCCCTCGGCGGAACCGGGGCCGCCGGTCCACAGCGTCTTCTCATTGAAGGTGAGCCGCTCGGAGGCAAGTGTCCCGTACACGCTCGCACCGAGGGCACCGCCGCCGATGGGCAGCGACTCACGCTCCCAGTTCGCGGCCGGGGTGTCGTACCGGAGGGTGAGCCCCGCCGCTTCCTTCGCGTAGGCGGAGCCTGCCGCCATCGTCGATTCATCGGAGGTACCGACGGCCGCCGCCGTGCCGGAGAGAGCAGGAATTCCCAGCGCCAGAGCACCGGTTGCGCCAATCGCTGTCTTCACTGTGGTGCGTCGCGTCATCCCGGATGTCATGCGGCTGACGGTAGAGGTCGGACGACTGGCCCGACAAGGCACACGACGAAGCGGCCTCTTGGACAGAGGCCGCGAGCACTTGGACAGTTGGCTGTGTGTGCGCCCCGCAGCCGCCCGGTGCATACGGGCGGCCGGCGAAGGAACGTTTCTAGCCCTGCTGGAACAGCTCGGCGGGCAGGGGCTTCAGCAGGGTGTACAGATCGTCGGTGATCGGCCGGTCCCAGCTGGCGATGGTGACGAGCACGCCGTCGCTGCGGTCGAACTGGACGCAGGAGATCCGGCTCTCGGAGAGCTTGACGCGGCGGACGATCAGCAGGTTGTCGCCCTGCATCACGGGCATGTCCTCGGTGCCGGTGACCTCGACCGGTTCGTCGTTCTCGAGCGCGAGCAGCAGCTGGGCGACCTCGAACGGGACCTGGCCCTCCTCGGTCTCGCGGGCGGGCGATCCCTCCGGGAGATTGCCGATGATCATCGCGGGGCCGCGGCCGCCGAACAGGTCGTAGCGGAGAAAGACGCCCTGACAGCTCCCGTCGGGCGCGGGCAGCAGACCGGCACCGAGATTTCCGGGCCAGTCGCCCGGGTCCATGGCCAGGACGTCGAAGTCGGGGCCCGCGGGTGTGGCGGCGCTACGGCGGCGGAGGAAGGACATGCAGACATGTTACGTGTCCCGGCTCACGTTGCGGAGCCGGGTCCGCGCAGGGCGGGGCTCCGTCGGGCCCACGGCCCGGGCCCGACGGCCCCACGGACCGGCCGCCGACCGGGTTGCCCGGCCGGTGCCTCAGAGCCTGTCGGATTCCGCGGCCAGCGTCTCCAGCACTCCGACCGCCTCGGCGGCACGGTCATACGGAACGAACAGGTGATCGTGATGGAAGCCCGCCACCACGTTGCAGCTCAGCCCGGCGTCGGTGAGCGCCAGGGACACGGCCGCAGTGAGCCCCACCGCGTCGAGTGCGGAGTGGACACGGAGCGTGATCCAGCCCGCCACGTAGTCGTATCGCAGACCCGCCGAGACGGCTTGCTCCTCCGGCAGCACCAGGGTGAGCCCCTCGGGCTCGGTGACGGTGACGACCGGGTCGACGCCCTCGGGCGCCGCACCGTGGGGCGTGGTGATGAAGACGTAGCGGCCCGGGTTCAGCTCGGGTCGCATGCCGCTCAGCAGGGTTCGCAGATCGTTCTCGCCTGTCACGGTCACCACCGTACGTGGCGCGGCTCCGCTCGCGATGGCGGCCCCGGGCACCATGGCCACGGGACGGCTCGCATCACTCCTGGCGGGGGTGCTCCTCAGCGAAGTACCGCACACGACGCCGGGCGTGACAGGCGCGCAGCGCCGTGCGGTCCGGCCCGTCGAGGACTCCGGGGGCGGCGCGGGCAAGGGCGGCGGGCGACGCCCGATCCGCCGTTGCGCCGACCGGGTGGCGGCGGACGGCGGGTTCGCGGCCCGGTGCCCGGTGCGGGCGCACCCTTGGCCACCGTGAGCGGCCCGGGACAGGCCGCGTGAGGGGCTTCCTCCGGCCCCGGGCCGCCCGCGGTCAGCCGGTGGGGGGTTCGGCTCCGACCAGCCACATGGCGAAGAACTGCGCCCCGCCGCCGTAGGCGTGGCCGAGCGCCCTTCGCGCCCCCGCCACCTGGTGCTCGCCCGCCTGTCCCCGTACCTGCAGCGCGGCCTCGGCGAAGCGGATCATGCCGGAGGCGCCGATGGGGTTGGTGGAGAGCACCCCGCCCGAGGGGTTCACGGGCAGGTCGCCGTCGAGTTCGGTGACGCCGGATTCGGTGAGTTTCCAGCCCTCGCCCTCCTCGGCGAAGCCGAGGTTCTCCAGCCACATGGGCTCGTACCAGGAGAACGGCACATACATCTCGACGGCGTCGATCTCCCGCCGCGGGTCGCTGATTCCCGCCTGCCGGTAGACGTCGGCGGCGCAGTCCTTGCCCGCCCTCGGCGAGACGAAGTCCTTGCCGGCGAAGAGGGTCGGTTCGCTGCGCATCGCGCCGCCGTGCACCCACGCGGGCGGATGCGGCGCGCGGTCCGCTCCGGCACGGTCGGTGAGGATCATCGCGCAGGCCCCGTCGGAGGACGGGCAGGTCTCCGAGTAGCGGATCGGATCCCAGAGCATCGGTGCGGACTGGACCTTCTCCAGGGTGATGTCCGGGTCGTGGATGTGCGCGTACGGGTTTCTGAGCGCGTTGCGCCGGTCCTTGTAGGCGACGAGTGAGCCGATCGTGTCGGGCGCCCCGGTGCGGCGCATGTAGGCCCGGACGTGCGGGGCGAAGAAACCGCCCGCTCCGGCCAGCAGCGGTTGCTGGAACGGGATGGGCAGCGAGAGGCCCCACATGGCGTTGGACTCGGACTGCTTCTCGAAGGCGAGCGTGAGGACGGTGCGGTGCACCCGCGCGGAGACCAGATTCGCGGCGACGAGTGCTGTGGAGCCGCCGACCGAACCCGCGGTGTGCACCCGGAGCATCGGCTTGCCGACCGCGCCGAGGGCGTCGGCGAGGTAGAGCTCCGGCATCATCAGCCCCTCGAAGAAGTCGGGTGCCTTGCCGATGACGACGGCGTCGATGTCCGCCCAGGTCAGTCCGGCGTCCTCCAGCGCGCGGACGGCGGCCTCTCGGACGAGTCCGGCGATGGAGACGTCCCGGCGGGCGGAGACGTGCTTCGTCTGGCCGATGCCGACGACGGCCACGGGCTCCTCAGGCATGAGCACTCTCCCCTTCGAGTACGGCGACCAGGTTCTGTTGCAGGCAGGGACCGGAGGTGGCGTGGGCGAGAGCCCGGTCGGACTCGCCCCGGTGGATCCGGGCCGCGGCCTCGCCGAGACGGATCAGCCCGGCGGCCATGATCGGGTTGGCGGCGAGCGCACCGCCGGACGGGTTGACAGTGACGCCGGCATCGAGCCGCAGCGCCTTGCGCAGCACCACCTCCTGGGAGGTGAAAGGGGCGTGCAACTCCGCGGTGTCCACCGGCCGTTCGAAGACACCGGCACGGGTCGCGGCGAGCCGGGTGGACGGTGATTCGGTCAGCTCGCGGACGCCGAGGCCGTGGGCCTCGATGCGGTGGTCGATCCCGCGGATCCATGCGGGACGGGCGCACAGGGCCCGTGCGGTTTCCCCGGCGGCGAGGATCACGGCTGCGGCGCCGTCGCCGATCGGTGGGCAGTCACCGGTGCGCAGTGGCCGTACGACGTACTCACCGGCCGGGACCGGGCCGGCGAGCTGGACGTGCGGATGGTCCGCGGCGGCGGTGCGGCTGCGGGTGGCGATCGCGGCGAGGGCGGCCTCGTCGGTGTCGCCCGCGTCGATCAGTGCCTGCGCCTGGAGTGCGGCGAGGGCGACGGAGTCCGGCCAGAGCGGGCCGACGTAGTACGGGTCGAGCTGCCGGGTGAGGACGTCACGCACCTCACCGGGCGAGGACTTTCCGTAGGCGTAGACGAGCGCGGTGTCGGCGGCGCCCGTCTGGATCTTCACCCAGGCCTCGTACAGTGCCCAGGCGCCGTCCATCTCCACATGGGACTCGGATATCGGCGGGTACGCGCCGACGCCGTCGAGCGCCATGGTGAAGGAGAAGGCGCGGCCCGCGAGGTAGTCGCTGGAGCCGGAACAGGTGAAGCCGATGTCGCTCGTCCTGAGACCGGTCGTGTCGAGGACCTGATGGAGGATGGGCATCAGCATCTCGACTTCGGAGAGTTCGTCGGTGCGCCTCAGGTGGTCGGTCTGCGCGAAGGCGACGATCGCCACGTCTCGCATCTACAGCAACTCCTTGTACGCGTCGTAGTCGGCGTCCGGCTCGCCGGTCGGCCGGTAGTGATCGGGGTGACGCCCGCCCTCGGTCCAGACGGGTTCGACACGCAGCCCCATGCGCACCTGGTCGTACGGGATGCCGCCGATCCGGGCGTGCAGGGCGAGGTCGGCGCCGTCGAGGGCGATGTGCGCGTAGACGTAGGGCACTTCGATGTCGAGATTCGCCGTGTGAGCAGCCTTGATGTTGACGATGCAGTACGTGGTCACGGTGCCGCGCGGGCCGACCTCGACCTGTTCCGCGGTGGCGACCCCGCACGTGGGGCAGGCGCCGCGGGGCGGCACGTACACCTTGGCGCAGGACGGGCAGCGCTCCCCGACGACGCGCTGTTCGGAGAGTGCGCCGAGGTACGCGCTCTGCGCGCGGCCGGGGGTGTACCGGTAGTCGAGGCGGGCGGGGGTGACGATGCCGGTGACGGGATCGCCGGACTCGCCTCCGTGCGGGGCGGACCGGCCGGTGCCGCCGCCGTCGTACGGTTCGAAGCAGGCGATGTCCGTGATGGCGCCGGTCCGCTCGGGGGCCCAGCGGATCCGTACCCGCAGGCCGGTGCGGACGGCTTCCGGGCCGGGCACGTCCAGGGCGTGCAGCAGAGCGGTGTCGGCGCCGTCGAGCCGGACGAGGACCCAGGCGAAGGGGGTGTCGAGGGGCTGGCCGCGGCGCGGGGCGGGGTTCCACGCCCAGGTGGTGACCGTGCCGGTGACGGCGACCTCGGTCAGTTCGCGGATCTCCTCGGCGGTGACGGGGTCGTACTCGACGGGTGGGACGAGAACCTTTCCCCCGACGGTCCGGACGCCCAGGACGGTGCCTGCGCGCAGCCCGGTCAGGAAGGCGCTCTGGACCGGGCCGAGCGAGCGGGTGAAGGGGAATTCGACCACCAGCGGTGCGCTGAGGATGTCGGGCACGGTTGCCTCCTTGGCTCAGGCGCGCCGGTAGACGGGCGGGCGCTTCTCGGCGAAGGCGCGGGCGCCTTCCTTGGCGTCTTCGGTGGCGAAGACCGGCCAGCCGCGCTTCAGTTCGGCGGCGAGGCCCTCGGTCTCGGTCAGCTCGGCGCTCTCGTACACGGACGCCTTGACGGCCTCGACGGCGAGCGGTCCGCAGGCGTTGATCCGCTCGGCGACCTCGAGGGCCTGTGCCAGCACGGTGCCGTCGGGGACGACCCGGCCGATCAGCCCGATGCCGGCCGCCTCCTCGGCACTGTAGGGACGCCCGGTGAGCAGCATTTCGAGCGCGTGGGTACGGGCGATCTGGCGCGGCAGCCGTACCGTCGACCCTCCGATGGGGAAGAGTCCGCGGGCTACCTCGAAGAGCCCGAAGGTGGCGCTCGCCCCGGCGATGCGGATGTCGGTGCCCTGGAGGATCTCGGTGCCGCCTGCCACGCAGTGGCCCTCGACGGCGGCGACGACCGGTTTGCGAGGGCGGTGGTGGCGCAGCATCGCCTTCCAGTGCAGATCGGGGTCGGCGGTCATCCGGTCGCGGTACTGCTCGCCCTCCATCCCCTTGCCGGCCAGGGCTTTGAGGTCCATGCCGGCACAGAAACAGCCGCCCGCACCGGTGAGGACGACGGAGCGGACCGTGTCGTCCGCGTCCGCCGCCAGCCAGCCGTCGTACAGCCCGACCAGCATCGGCAGCGAGAGGGCGTTCTTCGCCTCCGGCCTGTTCAAGGTGAGCACCAGTGTGGCGCCCTCGCGCCGCACGGTGAGGTGTTCGGTACCACCCATTGCCTGCCTCCCGTCTCAAGACCTAGAACAGGTTGCAGTAGGCGGGGGGCCAGTTCAATAGTTTTCTGACAGTCAGTCAGATTTCTTCGGCGGCCCCTCTTCCCACTTGTGCCTCCCGGCGCTCTAATGACCGCCGGGCCAGTCAGCATCCGGGGTCAGGAGGAACGGTGGAGTACAACCTTGCCGACCTGTTCGAGTCGGTCGTCGACGCGGTCCCGGAACGCGAGGCGCTCGTCTACCTCGACCACCCCGGTACGGGTGCGGAGCGCCGGCTGACGTACGCGGAGCTGGACGCGGCCGCCAACCGTGTCGCCCACCATCTGATCGAGGCGGGCATCGCCCCTGGGGAACACCTGGGGCTGCACCTCTACAACGGGGTCGAGTATCTCCAGACGGCGCTGGCCTGCCTCAAGGCCCGCATCGTCCCCGTCAACGTCAACTATCGCTACGTGGAAGATGAGTTGGCCTACCTCTACCGGGACGCGGATCTGGCGGCGCTGGTCTTCGACGCCGAGTTCGACGAACGGGTCTCGGCCGCCGCCCCGCAGGCACCGACACTCCGTCACCTGGTCCGGGTGGGGGCCCCGGCCGCGGGCACCACCGGTCCGGACGCCGTGGCGTTCACGGACGCCGAAGCGGCCGGGAGTCCGGAGCGCGGCTTCCCCCCGCGCTCGGCCGACGACCAGTTCATCATCTACACCGGGGGCACCACCGGAATGCCCAAGGGCGTGATGTGGCGTCAGGAGGACCTCTTCTTCTCCGGCCTCGGCGGCGGCGCCCCGACCGGTGAGCCGGTGAAGTCGCCGCAGGAGCTGGCCGAGCGGGTGGCCGCCGGCGGTGACGGGATCACCTTCTTCCCCACTCCCCCGCTGATGCACGGCACGTCGACGCTCACCGCGTTCATCGGGTTCAACTTCGGGCAACGGGTGGTGGTCCACCGCAAGTTCGTGCCCCAGGAGGTGCTCCGTACGATCGAGAAGGAGAAGGTCACCAGCGTGTCCCTGGTGGGCGACGCGATGCTGCGGCCGTTGATCGACGCGCTGCGGGGACCGTTGAAGGGCACCGACTGCTCGTCGATGTTCTCCGTATCCAGCTCGGGTGCGATCATGTCGGACTCGGTGCGTGCGGAGTTCCAGGAACTGGTGCCGACGGTGATGCTGCTGAACAACTTCGGCTCGTCGGAGTCCGGATTCAACGGCACGGCGACGGCCGACTCCGGGCCGGAGAAGGGCTTCCGGCTGCGGGTCAACTACCGCACGGCGGTGGTCGATCCGGTGACCCACGCCCCGGTGGCTCCGGGCGAGCCGGGGCGGATCGCCCAGCGCGGCCATGTGCCGCTCGGGTACTACAACGACCCCCGGAAGACGGCGGAGACGTTCTTCCACAGGGACGGTCAGCGCTGGGTCCTGCTCGGCGACATGGCGACCGTCGACGCGGACGGCATCGTCACGGTCCTCGGCCGGGGTTCGCAGTGCATCAACACCGGGGGCGAGAAGGTGTATCCCGAGGAGGTCGAGCAGGCGCTGAAGGCCCATCCGGATGTGTACGACGCACTGGTCGCCGGGGTGCCCGACGAACGGTGGGGAAACCATGTCGCGGCCGTGGTGCAGCTGCGTGAAGGGGCTGCCGCGCCCTCGCTGGACGACCTCCAGGCGCATTGCAGGACACACCTGGCCGGCTACAAGATCCCCCGTCGGCTGGTGATCGCCGGGCAGATCCGGCGTTCGCCGAGCGGCAAGGCCGACTACCGGTGGGCCCGCTCGGTCGTCGCACCTCGGCCCGGGCCCGAGGACTGAGACCGGGCACCGGGGTCCGGGGCCGACGAGACACCCGAACGGCGGCCGGACCGGCTCCCCCGAGGAACACCCGAACGGCGGCCGGACCGGTTCGCCCGCGACAGAGCCGCTCCGGGTCGCCCGGGCGCGCCGTTGCACGTCCTCCCCGGCACCGTGTGGCCCACCCCGGCGTAAGCCATTCGGGCACGCCAGGTCCCCATCCGCTCACCCTATGTGGCAATGGGGGGAAATCGCCCATAGCTTCGGCTCATGAGGAAACGACACATCAAGAGCCTTGTCCCGGTCGCGGTCGTCTCCGCCGCCGGAATCGGCGCGGCAATCCCCGCCGCCTCAGCCACGAGCGCCCACGTGGTGCAGCCCGGTCAGTCGATCCAGAAGGCGGTGGACGCCGCCCGGCCCGGTGACACCGTCGTCGTCATGCCCGGCACGTACCGGGAGACCGTCCTGATCACCAAGCCGAATCTCACCCTGCGTGGCTTCGGAGGCCGGACCGTCATCCAGCCGGCGGCGAAGGCCCCGCGGTCCGCCGACGCCTGCGCGAAGACCGGCAGCGGTGTCTGCGTCCTGGGCCGGTCCGGCGGGACCGTCGACGGCGTGAGCATCGACTCGCTGACCGTCTCCGGATTCAAGAAGAACGGCGTCTGGGCCTCCTGGACGGACCGGCTGTCCGTGCGGCGGGTGACCGCCGAACACAACGGCGTCTGGGGAATCGCCCAGGAGCGCTCGACCCGCGGCATGTTCATGGGCAACACCGCCCGCGCCAATGGCGACGCGGGCATCTTCGTCGCGAACACCGTCGACGAGGAGGGCGGTGCCACCGACACCCGGGGCACCGAGCTCCAGGACAACACGCTGTCGGGCAACCGGATCGGCTTCACGGCCAGGCGCGTCAGAAACCTCTCCGTCCACGACAACACCTTCACCGCCAACTGCAGCGGTGTGTTCGTCGTGGGCGACGAGGGCAAGCCGCAGGCCGGAGCGATGACGATCCGGTCCAACCAGATCACCGACAACAACAAATTCTGTGCCAAGACCGAACGCCTGCCCGCCATCCAGGGCTCCGGCATCGTGCTCACCGGCGCCGCGGACACCCAGGTGCGCTCGAACACGATCAGCAACAACGTGGGCGCCACGCCGCTCTCCGGCGGCGTCGTGCTGTTCAAGAGCTTCGTGGGCACGAAGAACACCGGCCACACCATCAGCGGCAATGTCGTGCTCGGCAACAAGCCGGCCGACCTGGCCAATGGGGACACCGGTAAGGGCAACACCTTCGTCGCCAACGTCTGCACGAAGTCCACGCCGGCCGGGATGTGCTGATCGGCGCACCCCCGCACGAGGAAGGCGAAACAGCATGACCACTGTGAGTCCCACCCCCGCCACCGCCCCATCGACCTCCGTCCACACCGTCGCCCCGCACCCCGTCCCGCCCCCTCAGCCGGCCATGCAACTGCGCGAGATCGTCTTCGGGGCGGCCCGTGCGGCCGCCGTGCGCGCAGTGGCCCGGCTGGGTGTCGCCGATGTCCTGGGCGAGACGCCCGCGACCGCACAGGAGCTCGCGGCGCTGGTGAAGACCGAGCCGGTGCCCCTGCGCCGGCTGCTGCGCGCGCTGTCCTGCTACGGGATCTTCACCGAGACCCCGGACGGGGACTTCGCCCACACGGAGATGTCCCGCCTGCTGCGCGAGGACGACCCGAACAGCCTGCGCAGCATCTCCCTGTGGTGCACCGAGCCCTGGACCTGGGACGTCTGGCCGCGCCTCGACGAGGCGGTACGCACCGGCAAGAGCGTCTTCGCGGACGTGCACGGCAAGGGTTTCTTCGACTACCTCCACCAGGACGCCCACGAGTCGGCCCAGATCTTCAACCGGGCCATGACCACCTCCAGCATGCAGTCCGCACTGGATGTCGCCGAACTCCTCGACCTCACCGGGGTGTCCGTGGTCGCGGACATCGGCGGCGGCCAGGGGCACGTACTGGCGAGTCTGCTGGAGAAGCACCCATCGGTCCGCGGCACCCTGATGGACCTGCCGGGCGTGGTGGCGCGGGCCGACGCCCGGCTGCGGGACGAGGGACCGCTCGTCGGCCGGACTCGTATCGTGGCCGGGGACTGCCGCGAGGCGATCCCCGTCGAGGCCGATCTCTACATCATCAAGAACATCCTGGAGTGGGACGACGACAGCACGCGCCGGACATTGCGCAATGTCGTCGCCGCGGCCCGCCCGGGAGCCAGGGTCGTCATCATCGAGAACCTCGTCGACGACACCCCCTCGATGCGGTTCACCACCGCGATGGACCTGCTGCTGCTCCTCAACGTCGGCGGCGCGAAACACACACGGGAGAGCCTGGTCGCCCGGATCTCGGACGCCGGCCTGCTGATCGGCGAGGTCGTACCGGTCAACGCCTACCTCCACGCCTTCGAATGCGTGGTCCCGGACTGATTCCCCTCCCCCGGGAGCGATGGAGACCGCCCCGGGTCCGGCCGACTGGCCGGACCCGGGGCGGTCTCCATCGCTCAAGCGGTGACGCCGCGTTCCCACCGGTAGAACTCGTGGGCCATGGCGTCCTTCGGGCTGCGCCAGGTCTTCGGGTCGTACGCGCTCACATACGCGGTGAGCTTGTCGCTGATGTCCTTGAACTCCGGGTGCTCCGTCATCTTGGCGATCTCGGGGCCCGGCGGGCGCTCCGATTCGATCAGGTGCAGATAGACGTCGCCGAACTGGAACAGCTTGCGCCCGGTGACGCCGATGAGGTGCGGCAGTTCGGTGCTGTCGGAGGCCGCGAACAGGTCGGCGATGTCCGGCGCCGAACCGGGTGCCATCCGGGCGACGATCAGAGCGTGGTGCATCGTGGGATGCCTTTCTGGTTCCCGGCCCGGCACCCGGCCGGACGGCGGGGTGCCGGACCGTGGGGCGGACGGCGGGTCAGCGGGCCGAAACCGAGGCGGTACGGCGCTCCCGGTCACGCTGTTCGATCTTGTCCCGGATGAGTTCCATCTGGACCTTGGAGTTGCGGTTGATGTTGTCGGTCATCCACGCGTCGTCGACCGGTGCGTCGGGCCGCATCGCGAACTCCTGGGTCCAGCGCATCTTCGTACCGCCGGGGACCTCCGAGTACTCCCAGTGGATGTTCATGTGCTGGAACGGGCCCGGCTCGACCCGGCGGGCGCGGACCGCGCGGCCGGCCCGGTCGACGGTCCGCTCGGAGACCCAGCTCCATACCTTGTCGTTCTCGTCGGGGTGCATGGTCAGGCGGAACTTCGTCCTGTCGCCGTCCCGTTCGATGACCTCGACCGCGGCGTACTCGCTGAACAGCCGCGGCCAGTTCTCCAGATCGTTCGTCACGTCCCAGACGAGATCAAGGGGGGCGGCGATGGTGATCTCGTTCTCGGTGCGTCCAGGCACGTCAGGCTCCTTGCATGAGGGTGTTGTTGACGAGGTCCAGGAATTCCTGGGGGGTCTTGCAGCGGTCGGCGTCGGTCGGCAGCGCCCTGCCGTGCCGGTTCTCCAGCACGCCCACGATGCCGAGCAGGCCCAGCGAGTCGAGGCCGAACTCGTCGAAGGCGGACCCGGGGCGCTTCTCCATGTCGCGCGGGTCCACGGTGAGTCCGGCGCCCTTCTTCATCAGGGAGGCGAGTTCCGCGTAGGTCAGTCGATCGGTCATGAGGACTTCTCCTTCTCACATGTGGGTGTCGGTGGAACGCCGCAGCACCATCGCCGCGTTCGAGCCCATGAGCCCGCGGCTCAGTACCAGCGCCGTGCGCAGGTCGGCGGAGCGCGCACTGCCGGTGACGACATCGAGGTCGTGGCACACCTCGAAGACGTTCGGCGTGGGCGGTATCAGTGCGTTCTCCATGGAGAGCACGGCGGCGGCCACATCCAGCACCGGTGCCCCGCAGTAGGCGCGCCCGATGCCGGTCTTGGGCGCCGTCACCGGTACCCGTCGGCCGTGCGCGCCCAGTGCGTCGGCGATCGCGAGTGCCTCGGCACGGTCGGCCGCCGGTACGCCGAGGGCGTCCGCGAAGACGACATCGATCTCGTCCGGTGCGCAGTCGGCCTCGCGCAGGGCGCCGATGATCGCCTGGGCGAGGCCCTCCCGGGACTCCTCCCATCGGGAGGCTCCGGTGAACGTGGCGGCGTGCCCGGCGACTTCGGCCCGGACACGGGCCCCGCGCCGACGGGCCGACTGCTCCTCCTCGACCACCAGCATGGCGCCGCCCTCGGCCGGCACGAAGCCGTGGGCGTCCGAGGTGAACGGCCGGTAGGCGCGGGCGGGGTCGTCGCCGGTGCTCAGGTCCTCGTACCCGAGCTGGCAGACGACCGAGTAGGGCGCCAACGGGGCCTCGGCCGCACCGACCACCACCGCTTCGGTTCCGCGGCGGATCGACCGGGCGGCGTGCGCCAGCGCGTCCAGGCCGCCGGCCTCGTCGCTGGCCACGACCGCACACGGCCCCTTGAAGCCGCCACGGATCGAGATCTGGCCGGTGCTGGCCGCGTAGAACCAGGCGATGGACTGGTACGGACCCACATAGGTGGATCCCTGTCCCCACAGCCGTTGGAGTTCGCGCTGCCCGAACTCGCCGCCGCCGGATCCGGCCGCGGTCACCACGCCGACGTCGAACGGTGAGTTCTCGTAGTCGGCACGGCCCAGCCGGGCGTCGTCCAGGGCGATGTCCGCTGCGGCCATCGCGAAATGCGTGAACCGGTCGGTCTGGACGATGAAGCGCTCTTCGATCAGCTCGACCGGCTCGAAGCCCCGCACCTCGCCCGCGACCCGCAGCGGAAGGTGCTCGCACCCCTCGCGGGTGACCCGGTCGAGGACACTGTCGCCTTCATGCGTCCTCTTCCAGAATGCCTCCGTGTTGGTTCCGTTGGGGGCGACGACACCGATGCCGGTGACGACGGCGCGCCGGGCTCTACGGGTTCTCATGGTGTCCTCCCACCTGTTCGTGTCAGGGCCACCGCAGACTGGAAGCCGCCGAATCCGCTGCCGACCGAGAGGACGCTGCGCAGCTTCAGGGGACGTGCAGTGCGTGGCACATAGTCGAGGTCGCACTCCGGGTCCGGGCTCTCGTAGTTCGCCGTCGGGGGCACCGTCTGGTGGACCAGGGCGAGTACGCAGGCCGCGATCTCTATGGCCCCGATCGCCCCCAGCGAGTGGCCGACCATGGACTTGATGGAACTCATCGGTACTTTGTAGGCGTGTGCGCCCAGTGCCCGTTTCACGGCGGCCGTCTCGTGCCGGTCGTTCTGCTTGGTGCCCGAGCCGTGTGCGTTGACGTAGTCGATCTGCGAACCGTCCATCCGGGCGTGGTCGAGGGCCCGGTTGATCGCCTCGGCCATCTCCAGTCCTTCGGGGGTCAGCCCGGTCATGTGGTACGCGTTGCCGAAGGTCGCGTAGCCGGCGATCTCGCAGTAGACGGTCGCTCCGCGGGCGCGGGCATGCTCCAGTTCCTCCAGGACGAGCACCGCTCCGCCCTCGCCCATGACGAAGCCGTCGCGGCGGGAGTCGAACGGCCGGGAGGCGTGCTCCGGGTCGTCGTTGTTCGCCGAGGTGGCCTTGATCGCGTCGAAGCACGCCACCGTGATCGGGGTGATGGGTGAGTCGGAGGCCCCGGCGATGCAGACGTCGACGCGGCCCTCCTCGATGGAGTGGAAGGCGTACCCGATCGCGTCCAGGCCGGAGGTGCAGCCCGTGGAGACGGTCTGCACCGGGCCGTGCGCGCCGACCTGTTCGGCCACCGCCGAGGCGAGGGAGCTGGGTGAGAAGGCCCGCTCCAGATGCGGGCCGGCCGGCCGGTGGTCGACATCCCAGCGGGCACCGCTGCCGCTGACGGCGACGTAGTCGTGCTCCAGTCGGGTGGTGCCGCCGACCGCGGTGCCCAACGACACCCCCATGCGCCAGGGGTCCACCTTCTCCGGGTCGAGACCCGCGTCGCCGAGTGCCTCCCTGGCGGCCACCATCGCGAACTGGACGTACCGGTCGGACCTGGCGACCTGGTCCGCGTCCAGTCCGTGCGCCGCCGGGTCGAAGTCGCACTCGGCGGCGATACGGGAGCGGAAGCCGGCCGGATCGAAGAGGGTGATGCCCCGGGTCGCGGTGCGTCCGTTCGCGAGGAGGTCCCAGAACGCCGGTGCGCCGACGCCGCCGGGGGCCACGACACCGACGCCGGTGACCCCCACGCGGCGGGTCATGAGGCGGCCTCCGTTCGTTCCGGCGGCGCGACGCGACCGGCGGACTGCGCGTGCTCGGCGGATTCCGTGTGCTCGGTGTCGACATGGCCGAGTTCCGGGCGCGGGGCGAGCGGGCCGAGGTGGAAGACCATGCGTGCCTCGACGTCGCCGACGTTCCGGAACCGGTGGCGTACATGGGGAGGGATCAGCAGGCCCTGGTCGGGGCACATCCGGTACGGTTCACCATCCAGGTCCACCTCCAGGAGGCCGTTCACCACGTACACGAACTCCTCGGAGTACGGGTGGTAGTGCTCGCCGATGCGGTCGCCGGGCTGAACGATGGCGAGCCCCATGAAACCGCTGGTGGCTCCCACCGCTGTCGGCGTGAGCATGGCGCGGAGATCGCCCCCGCGCCTGCGGTTGGGCTGCGTCTCGCTGAGGTCCACGATGCGTGGCCGGTGCATGGTCATGACTGCTTTCCTCCTGGCGCGTTGCGCGTTGTATTGACGGGTTGAGCGAGAACCCCCCAGGGTGCGGATGCGCGGTTCAGGACTCCATGGACCGCCGATCGGTGATCAGGGTCATCTCGGACTGCGCGAGGAACTGCGCGATCCCCCGGTCGTTCGTGGGCACGGCGCTCGCGCCGCCGTCGAGGAGGCGTCCGAGCCTGGCCAACTTGCCGGGGCCGTCGATGCCGACCGCCTGGGCGGCCTGGGCGTCGATGGGTTCGACCGCTTCGAGGAGGCGGACGACGACGTCGTCGCGCTGGAAGATGGTGCTGCTGTCGATGATGCTCGCGGGATCGTCGGCCGCCTCCTCGTCGTGGCTGGCGAGCAGCCGGGCGAGTGCCATGCCGCAGCCCTCCTTGGCCTGGTAGAAGAGCGCGTGCCGACGGATGTCCTCGGCCTGATGCCGGCCCGCGGTCACATGGTGGACGGTGGGGAGCGCCGCCCGGGTGAAGAACATCCGGGCCGAGTCCGGGTCACTGAGGTCCCGGTCCTGCTCCAGGTACGGATTGATGGCCTCTTCGACAGCTCTGACCTCGGGCTGCCGGGCGACGTGGCGCAGGGCCGCGAGGAGGTCGCCTTCGACCTCGACCGCCCGCACGACGCGGTTTCCGTGCATGAAGAGCGAGGTGCGGCGCAAACGGGTGTCTTCGTCGACACGAGCGTTCGGCGACTCGTAGTCGGCCAGGATCTTCGCCACGATGTCCTCGGTACCGGGCTTGACGGTGAAGGTCAGCGCGTGGCGCACTACTCCGTCACCGAGACGGGGAGAAGACTGGAGCCGGCCCTTGGCCGACTCGACTGCCGACTCGAATGCCTTCCCGGTTTCCCGCAGGACGCTGAACCGAAGCGAACGGGTGTCGCGCACGCAGTTGTGCAGCGGCTGCACCGTTGCGACGTGCTCCTCGCTGTTGACCCAGGCGAGGAAAGGAGGTGCGCTCTCCCATTCACTCGTGATCAGCCACTGCGAGGGGTTCTCGATGGACTGGCACAGTTGGTCGCTGATGTGCCCGGGAACGGATGCCACCTGATTGCGCAGGTGCTCATACGCCTCCAGGAACTGTTTCTGGGCCCCGTCGTACAGGTCCAGCAGCAGGACGACCCGCAGCCTGGAGCCGTCGAAGGCGGACTGGGAAATCCGTTCCGAGAGGGTGGTGGTCATCTTTCGATCTCCTTCGAGACGGTGTTGTGGACAGGCCGGATGGCATGCCGTCAACCGTCGGTTGGCGAGTGGTTCGGAGCGGGGACTCCTCCGGCGGATGTGAGCGGTCCGCCCCCGTTACCGCGGGCATCGTCTCCGTGACCGATCGTGAAACGCTGGTCCGGGCGGCGCGAGATTTATGAACCGTTCAGGTGAGCGGCCGTCCGAACCCCTCCGACAAGGGCATGGAACAAGGCAACAGAACAGCGTCCGAGCTGGAGCAACTGATGAACGAGAACGTCGACACCCGAGACATTCGCGTCCCGGTCCTCATCGTGGGCGGCTCCTTGGTGGGCCTGTCCACCTCACTCTTCCTCGGCCGGCTCGGCATCGAGCATCTGCTGGTCGAGAAGCACCGATCCACCTCGACGCATCCGCGTGGGCGCGGCAACAATGTGCGCACGATGGAGGTGTTCCGTACGGCGGGCGCCGAGCCGGGCATCCGGGAAGCTGCGTCGGTACTCGCCGACAACCACGGCATCCTGCAAGCCGGTTCCCTCACCGGGAACGACCAGGAGTGGCTGTTCAAGGAGATCGACCCGGGTGGCGGGCTCGCCCGTTTCAGCCCGAGCGGCTGGTGCCTGTGCAGCCAGAACGATCTGGAACCCGTGCTGGTGAAGCTGGCCCGCGAACAAGGGGGTGACCTGCGGTTCTCTACCGAATTGCAGAGCTTCGACCAGGACGGGTCGGGGGTGGGGGCGACACTCAAGAACCGGGAGACCGGGGAGCACATCGGTGTGCGCGCGGACTACCTCGTCGCGGCCGACGGGCCGCGCAGCCCCATCCGTGAGCAGTTGTGCATCGGCCGGACGGGGCCCGGCGACCTCTTCCACAACGTGAGCATCACCTTCCGTTCCCATCAGCTCGCCGATGTGCTGGGCGACCGGCGCTTCATCGTCTGCTACCTGACCAACCCCGCCGCGGACGGTGCCCTGTTGCCGGTGGACAACAAGAAGGAGTGGGTGTTCCACGCCCCGTGGCAGCCCCAACTCGGCGAAACTCTTGAGGACTTCACCGACGAGCGGTGCGCCGAGCACATCCGCGCGGCGGTCGGCGCTCCGCACATCGACATCGAGATCACCGGCAAGGCCCCGTGGCATGCCGCGGAGCGCGTCGCGGATCAGTACTCGTCCGGCAGGGTGTTCCTCGCCGGGGACTCGGCCCACGAGATGTCCCCCACCGGGGCGTTCGGTTCCAACACCGGTATTCAGGACGCACACAACCTGGCCTGGAAGCTCGCCGCCGTACTGCGGGGAGAGGCGGGTCCGGGACTGCTGGACACCTACGGGGCGGAGCGAATGCCGGTGGCACAGGTGACGAGTGCGCGGGCTTCGGCGCGTTCCAGCGAGCACAGCCACCCGGGATACGCAGCGGCGCCGGGCGTGGGGGGCGGGAAGCAGGGCGGCATGCTCACCGTGGCACTGGGCTACCGCTACGTCCGCGGTGCCGTGCTGGGCGCCGATCCGGAGCAGCCGGTGGTGCCGCAGGGAATGCAGCTGAACGGTCAACCCGGAAGCAGGGCACCGCATCTGTGGGTCCGTCAGGCCGGTGATCGCAAGTCCACTCTGGATCTCTACGAGCAGACCTTCGTACTGCTCACGGACGGTGAGGACACAGTGTGGCGGCAGGCGGCAGCACGGGTTGCCGACCGACTGTCGGTAAGCCTTCCGGTGTACGGCATCGGCCCGGGGGCGGATCTGGAACCGGAGAACGGGGCCGACTGGGCCGAGGTCCACGGCACGACACCCGAAGGCGCCGTGCTGGTGCGTCCCGACGGATTCGTGGCCTGGCGTTCGACGGGGTCCGTGGCCGATGCGGAGACCACTCTCCAGGAGGTCCTGACCTCGCTGCTGCACCGGATCTGACCTCGCCGCCGACATTCCGGGAGTAGCTCGGGCCGGGCCGAACGCCTTGAGCTCCGCGAGGAATTCGTCCGGCCGCACGGTGTGCACGAGGTGTCCGGCGTCGATGGTGACAAAGCGGCCAGGGGTATCCGTCCCGCCATCCGGACGAGCCCGTCCCGGGCGATCCGACGGGCAGGACCACCGCCGATGACGAGGATCGGGACGGTGATCCCGCCGATCCGTTCCCACCGGGCCGGGCCCGGTTCGTCCAGCTGGGCGTTGGCCGACGGCACCGCCAACCAGCCGAAACCACCAACCGGACCACTCGGCGTTCAGGAAGAGCGCAACCGCGATGCGGTGCGTACGCGAGCAGATACGGTGCGTCACCCCTCTTGCCAGGATGCGGGCCACCTGAATTACTACTACCGAGAGATCGACCGAATGGTCGGTCGTCTGCTCGGGAGAGGAAGATCCGGATGACGGCTCTGCTGGACGCGGCGGAACGACTGGGCCGGGACGAGCTGGAGGCACTCCAGCTGGAGCGGTTGCGGGCCACGCTGCACCACGCGTACGAGAACGTCGGCCACTACCGCGCCGCGTTCGACAAGGCCGGGGTGCGCCCGGACGACTGCCGTTCGCTCGCCGATCTTGCCCGCTTCCCCTTCACGGCCAAGGCGGATCTACGGGACAAATACCCCTTCGGCATGTTCGCCGTCCCCGAGGAGCACGTGCGGAGGATCCACGCGTCCAGCGGGACGACGGGCCGTCCGACCGTCGTCGGCTACACCGAGCGGGACCTCGACACCTGGGCGGACATGGTCGCCCGCTCGATCCGGGCGGCCGGCGGCCGTCCCGGCCAGAAGGTCCATGTGGCGTACGGATACGGGCTGTTCACCGGCGGACTCGGCGCGCACTACGGAGCGGAACGGCTCGGCTGTACGGTCATTCCCGCCTCCGGTGGCATGACGGCCCGTCAGGTCCAGCTGATCCAGGACTTCCGGCCCGAGATCATCATGGTGACTCCGTCCTACATGCTGACGCTCCTCGACGAGTTCGAGCGGCAGGGCGTCGATCCGCGGACGACCTCCCTGAAGGTCGGGATATTCGGTGCCGAGCCCTGGACGGAGGGGATGCGGCGCGAGATCGAGGAGCGGTTCGCGATCGACGCGGTCGACATCTACGGCCTGTCGGAGGTGATGGGGCCCGGTGTCGCGCAGGAGTGCGTGGAGACCAAGGACGGGCTGCACATCTGGGAGGACCACTTCTATCCCGAGGTCGTCGACCCGTTCACCGGTGAGGTGGTGCCGGACGGCGAGGAGGGCGAGCTGGTCTTCACCTCGCTCACCAAGGAGGCCATGCCGGTGATCCGTTACCGGACGAGGGACCTGACCCGGTTGCTGCCGGGCACGGCCCGGGTGTTCCGGCGGATGCAGAAGGTGACCGGGCGCAGCGACGATCTGGTGATTCTGCGCGGGGTGAATCTCTTCCCCACCCAGATCGAGGAGATCGTGCTGCGCACACCGGGGGTGGCGCCACATTTCCAGCTGCGGCTGACCCGCGAGGGCCGTCTCGACGCGCTGACGGTGCGGGTGGAGGCCCGCGCGGGGGCCACCCCGGAGCAGCGGTCGGCCGCCGCGGAGTCGATCACGGCGGCCGTCAAGGACGGGATCGGGGTGTCGGTCGGGGTCGAGATCGTCGCCCCCGGGACACTGGAGAGGTCCGTGGGAAAGTTCAAGCGGATCGTGGACGAGCGCGGCGGCCGATAGAGCCTCTCCCCGCCCGGTTCGTGCCGGGCGGGGCCCGCTCGCTCCTGCCGTGGGCTTCCGAAGGGTCCAAACCATCGCGTCGGCGGGCGCGCACACGGCACCTGCCCGGATCCCCTACGCGAACCGTTCGCGCAGCTCCCGCTTGAGGATCTTCCCGCTCGCGTTGCGGGGCAGTCCGTCCACGAAGAGGACCTGCTTCGGGGCCTTGAAGTGGGCGAGCCGCTCGCGGGCGTGGTCGATGAGTTCGGCCTGTGTCGCCTCGCCGCGCAGGACGACCACGGCGGTGACCGCCTCGATCCAGCGGTCGTCGGGCAGGCCGACGACCGCGGCCTCGGCGACGGCGGGATGGGTGTAGAGGGCGTCCTCGACCTGGCGGGAGGCGACGAGGACGCCGCCGGAGTTGATGACGTCCTTCACCCGGTCGACGACGGTGAGGAATCCCTCCGTGTCGCGCACGGCGAGATCCCCGGAGTGGAACCAGCCGTCGCGGAAGGCCTCCGCGGTCTCCTCGGGCTTGTCCCAGTAGCCCTCGCACAACTGCGGCGAGCGGTAGACCACTTCACCGGCCGTGCCGTCGGGGACCTCGTTGCCGTCCTCGTCGACGACCCGGGCCTCGACGAACAGGACGGGCCTGCCGCAGGAGTCCATCCGGCCCTCGTGTTCGTCCGGCCCGAGGACGGTGGCGAGCGGGCCGATCTCGCTCTGCCCGAAGCAGTTGTAGAAGGCGAGCGCGGGCAGCCGGTCCCGGAGCCGTTCCAGTACGGGCACGGGCATGATCGACGCGCCGTAGTAGGCCTTGCGCATCCCGCCGAGTTCACGGGTGGCGAAGCCGGGGTGCCGGGAGATGCCGATCCAGACGGTCGGCGGAGCGAAGAGGCTGTCGGCCTGCCCCGTCTCGACGAGTTCGAAGATCCGGTTCGCATCGGGTGCGTCGAGGACGATGTTCTGTGCGCCGACCGCGAGACAGGGCAGCAGAAACACGTGCATCTGCGCGGAGTGGTAGAGCGGCAGTGAGTGGACCGGCCGGTCGGTGGAGCGCAGGTCGAGCGCCGTGATCGCGCTGACGTACTCGTGGACGAGCGCGCCGTGGGTCATCATCGCACCCTTGGGGAGTGCGGTGGTGCCCGAGGTGTAGAGCAGCTGGACGAGGTCTCCCGCGGCCGGTTCGCGCTCCGGGACGAAGGGGCGGGGCGTGGCGGTGGCGTCGAGGAGGGAGTCCGGTGCGTCGCGCAGCGGGCGTACGGAGAGCGGGGCCGGAATTCGGCCGGCGAGGTCCGGGTCGGTGAGGACGAGGGTGCTGCCGGACTGTTCGAGGATGTAGGCGAGGTCGTCGCCGGTGAGGTTCTGGTTGACCGGCACATGGACCAGGCCCGCGCGGGCACAGGCGAGGAAGCCGATCAGGTACGCGTCGGAGTTGTGCGCGTAACAGGCGACCCGGTCGCCGGGGCGCAGCCCGTGCTCACTCGTGAGGAACGCCGCCGCGGTGCTGACGGCCGCGTCGAGTTCCGCGTAGGTCCAGGACCTCTCCGCGTACCGCAGGGCGGTGCGCTCGGGGGTGCGCCGGGCGCTTCGGGCCACGACACCGTCGACTGTGCTGCTCCGTACACCGGTCATGGCGTGATCCTGTGCGGCCGGAACCCGGTGGTCAAGAGCTCGGGCACCGGTCGGGAGACCGGCAGGGCTGAGGGGTGCCGCGGGTTCGTTCACGTGCGGCGGGTGCGGGTGGCGAGCAGGGCGGCGAAGGTGCAGGGCACGAGCAGCAGCCCGCAGGCGGAGCCGTAGTCGGCGTGGTCCGTCGCGCCGGCCGCGGGACAGGCGTTCGTCGGCCGCGAGCCGGACGTTGTAGTGGTCGACGATCTGCTCGAAGACCAGAATCCGGACGAACACCAGGAAGTTCTCGACCGCCGCGTCCCGTGGGGTCTCGGGCAGCTTCAGTTTCTTGTCGGGGTAGATCCTGCCGGCGTACTTGAGGCAGAACGTGGCGAAGAACCACATGTGGTCGTTCTCCTCGCCGACGAAGTGGTGGAAGAACTCCGAGGGAGTCTCGAAGCCGGGCGTGTGGATCCGCCGCATGACCTCGATGAGCAGTTCCCTGAAGCGACCGCACCCCGGCGCCCACCTCCTGGACCAGACCCACCGACTCGTGACCGAGCACCACCCCCGGCCTGGCCGGGAAGCGGCCGAGCAGGATCTTGCGGTCGGTCCCGCAGATCCCGGTGCCGACGGCCTTCACCACCACGTCGTCGTCGGCGCCGACGCGTGGCGCCGGGCGCTCCTGAAGCACGATGGAACCGGGGCCCAGGTAGACAAGTGCGCGCACAGGTACCTCCCTATCGGTGTCGCGGCAGCACCTGCTGCCGACGCCGTGCAAGGCAAAGCTGTGTTCGGTCACCGACGTCAACCCAGGGGCATCTGCTGGGAAACAGCGCTTCTGAGCCGTGGACGCACCCTGCCGACGACGCCCGAAGGGGCCGCGGCCGGTACAGCTCCCGGAGAGCCGCGGCCGGGACGACGGTCAGAGAACCAGGGCCAGGACGGTCGCCGTGACCGCCGCCAGCACGCTGCCCACGGCGGCGGTCACCGCCCTGGCGTGACGCGGAAGGAACGACGGGGCGCGGGTGGTCGCGGCCTCCGGGTTCCGCGCGTCGTAGTACACCGTCAGGAACTCCCCCTCGGCCGCGGCCGAACGCGCCTGCCGCTCCTCGAAGCTGACGGTGCGGCCGTCGGCCGTGCGGAACTCCAGCGTCGGGTAGGTGTGGACGACCGGTACTCCCTCGGCGTCCTGGCCCTCCTCCGTACGCACGGCCGTGCACCGGGCCTCGGCGGTGAGGCCGTCCGCCCAGGCGGCCCGCAGCCGCGGTCCCTGGAGCTGACGGTCCAGTATCCCGCCGTAGAACACGGCCGCGCCCACCGCGACCACGAAATACACGATGGCAATGACCACGGACTCCCCCGGATTGGTATCGATCCCGCCGGACACCGGTACGGTTCGGCGGCCGGATCACTGTGGGCCGTCATGATCCCGTGGACGGCCGGTCGTCGGCAAGGGCCACAGGTGACCGGGGAGTGTGGGCGGGTGGGTCCGGACGTGTCACAGTGCCCGTCGGTGCCCTTCCCAGTACGGGTCGCGCAGCCGCCGCTTGTACAGCTTGCCATTGGGATCGCGGGGCATCTCCGCGATGAAGTCGATGCTCCTGGGACGCTTGTACCCGGCGAGACGGTGTTCGCAGTGGTCCAGGATCGCGGCGGCGAGCGCGTCCCCCGCCCGGTGTCCCGGGGCCGGTTCGACGACCGCCTTGACCTCCTCGCCCCAGTCGGGGTGCGGAATGCCGAAGACCGCGGCGTCGGCGACCGCGGGGTGGCCGAGGAGAGCGCCCTCGATCTCCGCCGGGTAGATGTTGACACCACCGGAGATGATCATGTCGATCTTGCGATCGCGGAGGAAGAGGTAGCCGTCCTCGTCGAGGATGCCGAGATCGCCGACGGTGAAGAAGTCACCGATGCGGTTCTTCCTCGTCTTGCTCTCGTCCTTGTGGTAGGTGAAGCCGCCGGTGTTCATCTTCATGTAGACCGTGCCGAGTTCGCCGGGCGGCAGGCGGTTTCCGTCGTCGTCGAAGACGGCGAGTTCACTGATCGGCCAGGCCCGGCCCACGGTGCCCGGCTTCGCCAGCCAGTCCTCGGCGGTGGCGAAGGCACCGCCGCCCTCACTGGCCGCGTAGTACTCCTCGACGCACCTCCCCCACCAGTCGATCATGGCGCGTTTGACGTGGTCGGGGCAGGGGGCCGCGCCGTGGATGGCGTGACGCATGGCGGTGACGTCGTATGCCCCCTTCGCTTCGTCGGGGAGGGCGAGGAGGCGGTGGAACTGGGTCGGGACCATGTGCGTGTGGGTGCAGCGGTGGGTGTCGATGAGCCGCAGCATTTCCTCGGGCGTCCACTTGTCCATGAGGACCAGGGGGTGCCCGATGTGCAGGGATGCGCCCGCGAACTGGAGGACGGCGGTGTGGTAGAGCGGCGAGCAGACCAGATGGACGTTGTCGTCGAAGGGTCTGATGCCGAAGATGCCGAGGAACCCGCCGAGGTGGCTCTCCTCGGGAAGCCTGCCGGAGAGCGGCCGCCGGATGCCGCGCGGCCGGCCGGTGGTGCCGGAGGTGTAATTCATGACCCAGCCGAGGGTGCGGGCCTCGGGGGGCTCGTCGGACTGTCCTTCGAGCAGTTCGGCGTACGGGCGGAATCCGTCGACCGTGCCCACGGCGTAGCGGTGGCCGGCCGGGAGCTTCGCCTCGTCGGCGGCCGCGGTCGCCGCCTGTGCGAACCGCTCGTGGGCGATGAGCACCTTGGCGCCGGAGTCCGAGACGATCCAGGCGATCTCGGGGCCGACGAAATGATGGTTGACGGGTACGAGATAGAAGCCCGCCTGGGTGGCCGCGAGGTAGGCGGTGAAGAACTCGGGACCGTTGGGCAGGACGACCGCGAAGGCGTCGCCCTGCTGGAGCCCGGCCGCGCGCAGCCCGTGGACCAGGCGGTTGGCCGCGGCGTGCAGCCGGCCCGCCGTCCAGCTCTCACCGTCGGGTGCGGTCAGGACCGTGCGGCCGGGGTCGGCGGCGGCCTGGGCCCAGAAACCGTTGGGCGGGCGGTTCATGAGGTGCTCCGTCCGGCGATGCGGTCGATCCGGTCCACGGCACGCTCGAAGCCGCGGGTCAGATCGTCGAATACGGCCTGCACGCTGCGCTCGGTGTTCATCCGGCCGACGATCTGCCCGACGGGGGTGCCGAGCAGCGCACCGGTCTCGTACTTCTGTATGCGGGAGACGGCTTCGGCCACCAGCAGCCCCTGGAGCGGCATCGGCAGGGTGCCGGGCCCCGCCGGGTCGTCCCACGCATCGGTCCATGCGGTACGGAGCTGGCGTGCGGGTTTGCCGGTCAGCGCACGGGAGCGGACGGTGTCGCCGGAGCCCGCAGCGAGCAGCTTGCGTGTCAGCGCGCGGGAGTGCAGGTCGGCCTCCTTGGTCGTCAGCCAGAGGGAGCCGAGCCACACGCCCTGGGCTCCGAGGGCGAGCCCGGCGGCGATCTGCTCGCCGCTGCCGATGCCGCCGGCGGCGAGAACGGGGAGCGGTCCCACCGCGTCGACCACGTCCGGGACCAGGACCATGGAGGCGATCTCACCGGTGTGGCCACCGGCCTCGTACCCCTGGGCGACGACGACGTCGATGCCGGCGTCCGCGTGGTGGCGGGCGTGCTCGGCACTTCCGGCGAGCGCGGCGACGAGAACGTCCTGGTCATGGGCGCGGCGGACGACGTCCGCGGGCGGTGGGCCGAGGGCGTTGGCGAGGAGTTTGATGGGGTGGTCGAAGGCGACGTCGAGCTGGCTGCGGGCAACTTCCTCCATCCAACCGGTGATGCGCCAGCCGGACGTCTCGCCCTCGGCGAGTTCCGGTACGCCGTGCTCGGCCAGGGTGTCCTGGACGAACCGGCGGTGTCCGGCCGGGATCATCGCCTCGACATCGGCCTCGGTCACCCCTTCCACCTTCTTCGCGGGCATGACGACGTCGAGTCCGTACGGCTTGCCGTCGGTGTGCCCCTGCATCCAGTCGAGGTCGCGTGCCAGGTCGTCCGGGGCGGTGTAGCGAACCGCGCCGAGTACGCCGAATCCGCCGGCCCGGGAAATGGCGGCGGCCACCGCGGGGAACGGCGTGAAGCCGAAGATGGCGTGCTCGACTCCCAGTTTCTTGCTCAGCTCCGTCTCCATGGGCCGCAGGATGCCGCAGCCGGACATGCGAGGGAAGAGATTTTCTGATGCAGTGTCAGATTCTTTGTGACGCCGGGGACCTCCGCGACGGCAGTGGTGACAGTAGCCTCTGCCTCGGAAAGAAGTTTCACGTTCGGACACGATTTCGAAAATTACTTTCACTCGGCAGGAAACGGCAGGAAGGGGCTCCGGATGACCGAGGACGCGGCCGGGAGAGGGATCAGCCGACGCGGGCTGGGCGGTGGGATGCTGGCCCTGGGCGGAGCACTCGCCCTGGCGTCGATTCCGTTCGCGGAGCGGGCGTCGGCCATGGAGGCGGAGGCGGAGGCGTCGGGTTTGCGTACAGGCACCGGGATGAACGCGGCGTCCGCGCAGGGCCGGCCCACACTGCGACGCGGATCCGCGGCCCGTGCCGGGTTGTTGCAGGACCGTCTAAATCAACTGGTCGCCGATGCGGAGAAGTTCCTCTCCGACTCCCCCGAGCACCCCTGGTACGCCGGTGCGGTGCTGCTCGCCGGGCGAGGCGGCACGGTGGCTCTGCACCACCCGATCGGCAAGGCCGTGCGCTACGCGGCGTACGACGAGAAGACCGACACGGGGGTGGAGTTCCCGCCCGATCAGCAGATCGCCATGGCCGAGGACACGGTCTTCGACCTGGCCTCGGTGTCCAAGCTGTTCACCTCGATCCTTGCCGTGCAGCTGATCGAGCGCGGCAGGCTGGAGCTGGAGGCCGAGGTCGCCTCGTATCTGCCCGATTTCGCCGGTGGCGGCAAGCAGGACATCACGATCCGTCAGCTCCTCACGCACACGTCGGGATTCCGTTCCTGGATTCCCCTGTACAAGGCACCGACGCGGGAGGGGAAGCTGGAGCTGCTGTGGAACGAGATACCGGCCAACCCGCCCGGCACGGTGTACCTCTACTCCGACCTCAATCTGATCTCGCTGCAACTGGTCCTGGAGAAGATCACCGGCCGCACGCAGGATGTGCTGCTCCGCGAGCAGATCACCGCTCCGCTCGGTATGCACCGCACCCGGTACAACCCGCCGGCCTCCTGGAAACCGAAGATCGCCGCGACCGAGGACGCCCGGCTCCCCTGGTCCGGCCTCGACCGCGGACTGGTCTGGGGCGAGGTGCACGACGAGAACGCGTACAGCCTGGACGGGGTGGCCGGTCACGCGGGGGTCTTCTCCTGCGCCTGGGACCTCGCGGTCCTCGCCCGTACGCTGCTCAACGGCGGGGTCTACGGCCGCGCGAGGATTCTCTCCGCGGCATCGGTGGACCTGCTGTTCACGGACTTCAACACCGCGTTCCCCGGCGATGCGCACGGTCTGGGCTTCGAGCTCTACCAGCACTGGTACATGGGGGCGATGGCAACACCTCGTACGGCGGGCCACACCGGGTTCACCGGCACCAGCCTGGTGCTCGACCCGAGCACCGACTCGTTCCTGATCGTCCTCGGCAACTCGGTGCACCCGGTGCGCAGCTGGCGTTCCGGCAGCGCGCCCCGTGTCGCCACCGCCAACCAGATGGCGCGCGCCGTCGCGGTCCGTCCCGCCCGGGGACGTACGGCGTGGTTCTCGGGACTGGCGAGCGGCACCAGTGCCACGCTCACGCTGCCCGCGCTGCGTCTCGCCTCGACGCGGGCCCGGCTGAGTTCGGCCCTCTGGTGGGACACCGAGCCCGGCTCCGACTTCCTCTTCCTGGAGGCGTCGGCGGACGCCGGGGCGACCTGGCAGCCCGTGCCGTTCACCACCGTACCGATGGCCGCCGACCACCACCCGGAGGCCGGACCCGAGCCCCACCCGGCAGGCGCGGTGTCGGGCTGGTCCGGCCGGGTCTGGCACCGTCTCGACGCGGACCTCGCCGCGTGGCGCGGCAAGGAGGTGCGGCTGCGGTGGCGGTACGCCACGGATCAGCTGTACGTCGGGCGCGGGGTGTACGTGGACGCCGTCCGGGTCGAGGACGGCAGCCGGACGGTCTTCGACGAGAGCCGCCCCGGCGATGCCGCGCGCATCGAGACACTGGGATGGACGGCGTCGGCGAACTGAGACGCGCTGGGACAGAGGTGGCGGACCACGACGGGCCGAGGCGGGTGGTTGCGGACCGGAGCGGCCTGCAACGGGCCGTCGAGCCGTTGGCCGGCCGTGCCGGGGAGAGGCCGTGCCGGGGAGAGGCCGTGCCGGGAGAGGCCGTTCCCCTTCCCCGGCACGGTCACCGCAGCCGGGCGCCGCGTGGACCAGGCATTTGTGTGAGCCGGCCACCCCGGGACAGCGCTGACCGGGCCCCTTCCGCAGAGCGGGGCCCGGTCACGGAGAATGCTCCGATGACGACATCTCCGCAGATCTGGACACGCACGGCGCGACTTGATGCCGACCGAATGGCGAAGGCTCTCCATGCCGAGGCGGGTGTCCGGCTGGTGGTGGAGGGACCGTGTCCGGGAGGAGAGACCGGTGCCGCGTATGTGCGGTGGCCGGACGGTCACCGGTCCGTGCTGACGTGGCGGCCGAAGACGCCGATCGAGGATCTGCGCAAGGGGCCGCTGGCGGTGTGCGAGGTACTTCTCGCACAGGGGTATCCCTGCCCGTCGACGGAGTTGGCGGTCCAGGTGGATCACGCGGTGGTGCTGGTCCAGGAGTTGCTGGCGGGCACGCCGGTGCGACGTCTGGACCACGACGGGCTGGACCGGGCGCTCGCCCTCAACGAGGCGCAGGCGGGGCTGCTGGCCGGGCGTCCGGATGTCCCGCCGGTGGACCTGCATCTGCTCGACGACGGCCCCGGATATTGTCTTCACGAGCCGCTGCGCCGGCACGGCCGGCGCGGCCGTGAACTGGAGCGACGGATCAGGTCGGTCGGGGCCGATCACCCCCGCCACATGGCCGGCCACGATGTCGTGCACCACGACTTCCACCAGGGCAACCTGCTCGCCGTCGACGGCTCGGTCTCCGGTGTCATCGACTGGGACGGCGCCGGCCGGGGAGACCGCCGTTTCGACCTGGTCACCCTGCGCTTCGGGCTGCACGCCGACGAGCAGGCCCCGGGGGTCACGAGCCGCCTCGACGACATCCTGGACGGCCTGCCCGACGACGTCCTGCGCCCCGCCTGGGCGCATATGAGTCTGCGCATGGCCGACTGGGCCATCCGGCATTTCCCTCCGGGCGACGTCGGGCACTGGCTCGATCTGGCCGAACAACGCCTGTGACGGGGAGAGGCGAACATGCCGCGCCATGCCGCCCCGGAGCTCATGTGCTGCCGCAGGGGCGACCGACCGGTGAATCGGCCTGCGCGGCCATTCGGTCCACGGCAGGATTGTCGGCGTGCCGACCAGTCATGAGGGCGCCACTTCGGCGGTCCGCCCCTGACGACCTCTCCCACGATGGGCAGCGGGAGAAGGAGCGGCGTCCGGGGCCATCGAATCCAAGGCGGAGAAGGGAGTCGGATGGGGGCCCGACACCGAGATCCCCGACAGAGTCGGGCTCAGAGCCAACCGCGCCGGGCCGCCTGGACCCCGGCCTGGAAGCGGGTGGTGGCGCCCAGCCTGGCGAGGAGGACGGAGACGCGGCGTACGACGGTGCGGCGGCCCAGGCCCAGGCGTCGGGCGATCGCGTCGTCGGTGGCACCGCTGGCCATGAGGGTGAGGACCTGGCGGTCCCGGGCGTCGATCTGGGTGCCGGTGCCCGTCGCCGAAACGGGGACGGCGAGCCTCCACAGGGACTCGAACACGTTGGACATCGCCCGGAAGAGGCTGGAGGGACGTACCAGGAGAGAGACGACACCGGGGTGGTCGTCGGCGGCGAGGGTGACCACTGCCAGCTCGCTGTCAACGATGGCGAGTTTCATGGGTGGATCGTCCAGTGTCCGCGCCAGTTCCCCGGCCTCGATCATACGGGCCATGTTGGGCCCCGCGATGGGGTCGTCGAACGCGGATCCGTGGTAGATGGTGCGGTAGACGACTCCAGCGGCCATGTGCTCGCGCTGGAGCACCTCCTGACCGAGGTAGTGCTCGACCGTGCCGGAGTACGGTGGCACGTCGATGGTCCGGAGCTGGTGGCGCGCGGACTGCTGAAGCTGCCGGCTGACGGCGAGGACGCGGGCGGCGTCCTCGACGACCTCCAGCGCGCCGTAGTGTCCGGCATCCCTCCTGGCGAAGCGGTAGAGCTGTTCCAGCTCCGTTCCGGCCTGGCGCAGCGCCTTCCACAGGGCGGCATCGCGCTGCAGCAGCGCCTCGACGACCTGTGTGGGCGGCAGTGCTTCCCAGAGTTCCTCCCCGCCGCCGGTGTCCGTCGTCATGACGATGTCCTCGGCGGCGAGTTCCTTCAGCACCGCCCGCACTACGGCCTCGCCCAGCCCGGCCCGGGCCGCCAGCCGGCCGACGGGCTCATGTGGGTGACCGACCAGGGATCGGTAGACGCGCCCGCGGTCGGATTCCGGGTCCAACACGTCGTGCACGGCACTCCCTTCGCCCGTACCGGGGCCGGCCCGCCCGGCCGCCGAAGCCTACTGCGCGGTGGCGCACGTGTGCCAGTGGCCCAGGTGCGCCACCGCCTCGGTATGGCGCTGTGCGAAGCACCGCAGTGAGAATTCCGGTATCCGGCTGACCACCGGTCCCATGGCATCCAGCCCACCCCGAGGACACCTGATGAGACCAGTCCTGTCCGTCCTGCTCCCGAGCGAGAGGGCAGCAGTCGCCGCCGTGGCGGCCGCCCCTCTCCCCGGAGCTCCAGCGGACCTTCGACGGCCGGAACCTCATGGTCGCCCAGGGCACCCCCCGGGCCGACCCGGTCTACTACAGCGACGTGATGCCCGGGGCCCTGTCGCCCGGATGCAGCGGCGGCGCCGTGCTGCAGAACTTCGACCCCACCACCGGCGCGGGCCTCCAGGCCGGAGTCTTCTCCCGCTACGACGACCCCGGCCAGATCATCGGCGTCCTCGGCTGGCAGGAAGGTCCCAATATGAGCTCCACCCACTTCGGTGACGAGGAGCAGGCCGTCTACAACGCCGCCCAGTCGGCGTCCCTGACGTAGCCCGGCCGGCACTGGATGCAACCATCGAAAGGAGAAATCGTGACGAGAAGATTCGTACCGGCGCGACAGAGGCGGTTCTTGTCCATCGTCCTGTCGATCGTCGGCGTGGCCAGCACCATCATCGGGTCGGCCGGTACGGTCCAGGCCGCTCCCGCACGTCCTGCCCAGCCCTGCGGGCCGGTCATGTTCGTGGTCCCGGGCTGGCAGGACGGCGGGGCTCAGAAGCTCCTGGACCCGGCTCTCGCTCCCGAGGGAGCCAACCCGGTGCGCATTCCCTACCCCAACAGTGTCAACGACATCAACCTGTACGCCGATGTCGACGCCGGTGTCGCCAACCTCAGGACGGCGCTCTACAACCTCTACGTCACCTACGGGTGTGACCTCAGCACCAAGGTGTACATCGTCGGATTCAGCCTCGGCGCTCTCGTCGCGGGCACCGTCCTGGAAACCGAACCGCCCGGCCGGAACATCCAGGGAATCCTGTTCGCCGACGGCCGGCGGCAGCCCGGCGAGTCGAACTGGCCGGGCGACCCTGGCGGGCTCGTCGGTCACCTGCCCGTTCCCGGCCCCGGTGGCACCGGCTTCCGCCCGCTCGACGGGTTCCAGTACCCGACGCTGAGCCTCTGCAACGGGCCCAACTCGGCGGGTGGATCGGATCTCATCTGCTTCGGCGGCACCAACCTGGACAGCTACTTCGCCTCACACCCCTACTACAGCTTCGACGTGGCCGCGGAACTGAGAATCCACGGCGAAGGCCCCTACCCTCACAACCTGAGGAACCGTGTCATTCCCTAGGCCACGCCACGCGTGAAGCCTCGAACCACGTCGGGCAGCCGCAGCCGGTCTGCCCGTGGCGCCCTTCCGCGCCACGGGCAGACCGGGCGACGTCTCCGACGCGACAGCCGGTCTCTCGCCCCGCCCCGGCGTCGTCCGCACCCTCATCTGCTTCCGCAGGCACACCAATCCGCAGGCACACCCAATGGAACAAGCGAAAAGTCGTCACCGGTTGTCGACCTGAGGTGACGACCCGGGACCCGTCAGAGCCGAGTTCTGCCATGTCATCCGCCGGTCGTCGCAGGTCGGCCCCGGCCCGGCGACGGACTGGCTTAGCTGAGCATGGCATCCGCTGTCCGTCGTCCTCCCAACGGGGCGCTTGGCAGGGAACACTTCCCCGTCCGGTCGTCGCCACGGAGCACTACGCGGGGGCCCGTTCCTGGGGGCTCGTCCAGGGCGCGTTCGCCTTCGGCCTGCTGGCGGGAACGGTGGTATGCCTGCGCTGGAAGCCGTACCGCCTGCCGGCCGTCGCCGTCATCACCGGCTCCGCCCTCTGCCTGCTGCCCGCGGCGCCGGCAGCGGACCTGACTCTGCCCTGGGTGCTGTTGGGTGCGATGCCCGCGGGCATCGGTCTGGATGTCGCCGTCGTGGCGGGACCACCGTGCTCCAGCAGCATGTGCCCCAGGAGGAGTTGGGCCGTATGAGCTCCTTCAACGGTGTCGGGGAACGCGTGGCCATCCCGCTCGGCTACCTCGTCACCGCACTCGCCGCACACGCCTGGGCCACTCGGACCGTGCTCCTGGTCTGCGCCGGTGCCATCGTGGCCACCACGGCCCTCAACCTCTGTGTACGGGACGTGTACCGCGTCAATCGCATCTGAGCGTTCACGCGTGTGCTCCTCGCCGAACCGCCCGGCCCTCCCCGTCACCACTGCGTCCTTGCGGTGTTCCGAACTCCGGCAGACCGCTTGCGCCGGCCGTCCACACCACTTTGGACCGCAGCCATGGCCATGGGATCTCCGCGGCTCGGCACCCGTACACCCACGACCGCGCAGCCGGGCCCGACGAGTGCTCGTCCCGGCCACGGCACACCACCGCCGCGCCAGGGCAGACGCCGGACCTGGGCGGCAAGGCCCTACTCCGACCGGCCCGCCACCGGCCGCCCCGCTCCACCCGGGCCCGGGATCACGGCGGCCCTGCCGGCCGGGGCCGGGGCCGTCGACTCCCGTACGACCAGCCTCGGCCGGATGAGCAGCGACCGCCCCGCCGCGGGCGCCGAGTCGATCCGGGCCCGCAGCTGCTGGAACGTCTCCGCGGCCATCTCCGGCAGCGGCTGGCGCACCGTGGTGAGCGGCGGTTCGAAGAGGTCGGCGAGGAGGATGTCGTCGAACCCGACCACGGAGACGTCCTGCCCCGCATGGTGTCCGGCATCCTTGGCACCCCGGCAGATCCCGATCGCGCACATGTCGTTGATGGCGACGAACGCGGTGGGCGGGCGCGGTCCCCCGAGGAGCTCCCTGGCCGCGTTCCGCCCCAGTTCGGCGGCGTCCTTGTCGCCGAACTCCGCGGTGTCGGCGCCGGGCCACACGATCGCGTCGGCCGGGTCGAGGCCCCCCGCCTCCAGGGCGGCCCGGAAGCCGCGCAACCGCTCGCGGCGGTTGACACTGTTCACCGAGCCGGAGACGAACGCCAGCCGACGGTGGCCGAGTTCGACCAGATGACGGGTGGCGATCTCCGCGCCCATCGCGTTGTCGACGCTGATGGAGGCCAGCGACGGCGGGTCGCCCGCCTGTGCGGTGCGGTCGAAGGCGACCATCTTCAGTCCGCGGCTGAGCAGCGGCGTCACATGGTCGAGCGAGGGGAGCGAGGAGCACAGGACCACTCCGCTGACCCCGTCCGCGAGCAGCTCCTCGCCGTACTTGAGCTCACGGGCCGGATCACGCTCGCTGTTGCAGAGCAGTACGTGATAGCCCTCGGCGAGCGCGATGGCCTCCAGCTCACGGGCGAGAGCCCCCCAGAAGGGGTTGGCGACGGACGGCACGATGAGACCGATGACCTTGATGCGGCCGGTGCGCAGCATCCGCGCCGCACGATTGGGCCGGTAGCCGAGCTGCTCGATCGCCTGCTCCACGCGGGCCAGCGTGGCCGCCTGCATACGGTCCGTACGTCCGTTGAGGACGTTGGACACCGTGCTCGCGGAGACCCCCGCGGCCTCCGCGACCTGATGGATCGTTACCCCGTTCATGCCACCTCCGGTTCGGAACGCGTCTGACCGTACCAGTGTATCGATTTACTGAACCCAGTTGACCGGTGCACCCGTTAGCATCGCCGAAAATTCATGTGCATCAGCTGTTGACGTCCCTCTCAAGGCGTTCCTAGCATCAGTGCATCGATTTACCAGCGCTTCTCAGCCATGGCCGAGATGCCATCGCTGGATCGATCCACAGCCTCCACCTCAAAAGGGGTGTCCCATGGAACTCAAAAGACGGTCGCTGCTTGCCGCCATCGGCGCCGGCACGGCTGCCGCCGCCCTCAGCGCGTGCGGAACCGGCACTTCGGTGGGCGGCTCCGCCAACGGCCCCGCCGAAGGCGAGATCACGCTGCTCACCCCGATCTACGAAGGTGCCGACGGCAAGACGCTGCTGGAGAAGGAGATCCTCGGCGGTTTCCGGAAGAAGTACCCGGACGTCAAGGTGAACGTGGACTACACCACGTACCAGCAGCTCAACGAGAAGATCACCACCGGGCTGGCGGGCGGGCTGCTGCCCGATGTGATGATGATGGGGGTGGGCTGGATCCCGCCGTTCGCCGCGAAGAAGGCGATCGCCGAGCTGCCCGAGAAGTTCGCCACCGCGCACGACTACGAGAAGCGGGTGCTGGAGCCGTCCCGGTACGACGGCAAGCTGTACGCGCTGCCGGTCGTCCTGGACACCCGCATCGTCGTCTACCGCAAGGACCACTTCGCCGAGGCCGGCATCAAGAAGACCCCGGCGAACTGGGCGGAACTGCGCGCCGTGGCCAAGCAGCTGACCAAGGACGGCCGGATCGGGTTCGACCCGTTCTCCATCGAACTGCGCCAGTGCTGGGAAACCTTCCTCTTCGCCAACGGCGGCCAGCTGTTCAGCGCGGACGGCAAGAAGGTGCTGTTCACCGACGCCCGTGGGGTCGAGGCACTGCAGTTCTTCAAGGACCTGGTCAAGGACGGCTCCGCCGTCTACGCCAAGAAGACGGAGCTCGGCGCCCCGACCAACGTGCAGACCGGCAAGGCGTCGATGATGATGACGACCAGCACGCTGTGGAAGCAGGTCGGGGACCAGGCGCCGGACCTGATCAAGGACGACAAGCTCGGGGCGTTCGTCCTCGCCAACCGCAGGCCCGCGATGCTCCAGGGCGGCACCCTCGTCACCCAGTCCGCGAGTTCGAAGCATCCCGCGGCGGCCCGCGCACTCGTCGCATACCTCGCCGCGCCGGAGTCGGTCCTCGGGGCGGCCAAGCAGCGCGGTTCGGTGCCCGGACTGAAGGACCTCAGCAACACCGGATACGTGAAGGAGAACAAGTTCGTCGACCTCTCCCTGCAGAACATGGGCGACGCGTACTCCGAAGGCGGCACCGCCGCCTGGATGGAGATCCGCGAAAAGATCAAGCCCACGCTGGAACCCGCGATCGTGGGCAACCAGTCCGCGAAGGACGCCATCGCGGAACTCGGCCGGCTCGCCGAGGCCGCCATCGGCCGGATGTAAGGACCCGTCACCGTGGGAACGACATCCGTATGGAAGGCGCGGCCCGCACGGCCCCCTTCCCCGACCGCACACCCGGTCGCAAAGAAGCGCACCGGCCGGACCCCCACCGGCCCGGGACGCCGCAGGCGACGCGCCGGCATGCTCATGGTGGCGCCCGCGCTGCTGCATGCCTCGCTCTGGATCGGCCTGCCGGTCGTCGCGTCGGTGGTCCTGGCCTTCACGAAATACGACGTGCTGACGGCGCCGCAGTTCGTGGGCCTGGACAACTTCCGGGAGATGCTGGACGACGCGGTCTTTCGCAAGTCCATCGTCAACACCGTCGTCTACACCTTCTTCACCGTGCCGTTCGGCATGTTGCTGGGGCTGCTGGTGGCCCTGGCGTTGCACACGGGTCTCAAGGCGCGGGGCATCTTCCGTACCGCGGTCTTCCTGCCGCAGATCACGGCGACCGTCGCGATCGCACTGGTCTGGCTGTGGATCTACAATCCGGGCAACGGTCTGCTGAACACGCTGCTTTCGTTCCTCGGCATCGACGGTCCGGCCTGGCTCGCCTCGACCTCGTGGGCGATGCCGTCGGTGATCCTGGTCGGCATCTGGCAGGGCATCGGCATGAAGATGCTCATCTATCTGGCCGCGCTGCAGTCCCTGCCGAAGGAGCTGTACGAAGCCGCTTCGGTGGACGGCGCGTCCAAGGTGCGGCAGTTCTTCTCGATCACCCTGCCGCTGCTGAAACCCGCGACGTTCTTCGTCCTCATCACATCGATGATCAGCGCGTTCCAGTCGTTCGACCAGATCTACATCCTGACCGACGGCGGCCCCGCCAACAGCACCACGATGATGACGTACGAGATCTACAAGTCCGCCTTCCGGGAGTTCCGCGTCGGCTACGCCTGCGCGCAGTCACTGGTGCTGTTCGTGCTGCTGATGGGCTTCACCCTGGTCAACCGGCGGATCATGGGAGGCACCCGTGGCCACAACTGAGCTGCAGAGGCCGGGGGTCACGAAGCGGGACCGGCCCCGGGCCGACGGCAAGCCGCTCTCCGCCGGCCGGATCGCGCTCTATCTGACACTCACCTTCGTCTCGCTGCTGATGGTGGTGCCGTTCGTCTGGATGGTGCTCACCTCGCTCAAGACGCCCGTCGAGATCGCCTCGCAGGACGCCGGACTCCTCCCGGAGCACTGGGAGTTCGGAAACTACCTCGATGCACTGAAAGCCGCACCCTTCGCCACGTACGCGCGCAACAGTTTCATCATCGCGTTCAGCCACACCGTGATCAACGTGGTGGTGGCGTCGATGGCCGGGTACGCGCTGGCACGGATCAGGTTCCGCGGCAGCGAGGTCATCTTCTACCTCTTCATCGCCGCGCTGATGATCCCGACGTACACCAAGGTGCTGCCCGAGTTCCTGATCGTCCGCTTCATGCCGCTGGCCGGCGGGAACGACATCTTCGGCCAGGGCGGCAGCGGCTGGCTGGACTCCTGGTGGGCGCTCATCGTTCCCGGCGCCGTCACTCCGTTCGCCGTCTTTCTCTTCCGCCAGTTCTATCTCGATCTTCCGGTGGAGCTGGAGGAGGCGGCCAGGCTCGACGGTCTGGGCGAGTTCAGGATCTACGCCCGGATCATGACACCGCAGGTCAAGCCCGCGCTCACCACGGTGGCACTGCTGACCTTCGAGGCGTCGTGGAACAACTTCCTCTGGCCGCTGCTGGTGACCCGTACGGACAGCCTGCGGGTGATCCAGGTCGGACTCTCCGTCTTCAAGACGGAGAACGGCCCCCAGTGGCACTTCCTGATGGCCGGCACCACGCTGGCCACCCTTCCCATGGTCGTTCTCTTCCTCATCGGCCAGCGCTATTTCGTGCAGGGCTTCGCAACCGCCGGTCTCAAGTGACCCATTCCGGTCCGAGCGGCCGGCTATCGAAAGGTTTCCACTCCATGTCTGCTGATCTCAATGGCTCCCGCGCGCTGGTGACAGGGGCGGGCCACGGAATCGGCCGCGCCATCGCCGTCGCCCTTGCCGAGGCCGGCGCCGATGTCGCCGTCCACTACCACTCCTCCGCCGACGAGGCCGCGAAGACGGTCTCCGCCATCGAGGCGCTCGGCCGCAGGGCGAAGGCGTTCAAGGCCGATGCCACCGTGACCGGCGAGGTGGACCGGCTCGTCGACGAGGCGACCGGCTTCCTCGGCGGCCTGGACGTCCTGGTCTGCAACGCGGGCCATCTGATCGGCCGGGCCACCATCGCCGAGATGTCCGACGACCACTTCGATCAGGTCCTCTCCACCAATCTGACGTCGGCCTTCCGCACCGTGCGGGCCGCGCTTCCGCACCTGACGCAGTCCTCGGCCGGGCGCATCATCACCATGTCCTCGCTGGCCGCGCACAACGGCGGCGGCCCCGGTTCGGTCGCCTACGCGGCGGCCAAGGCCGGCGTCCGGGGCTTCGCCAAGGGCCTCGCCAAGGAGCTCGGCTCCAGCGGCATCACGGTCAACACCGTCGCACCGGGCTTCATCAAGGGCACCGCCTTCCACGACACCTTCACGGCGCCCGAGGCGCAGCAGGCGATGGAGGCGGGCATCCCGGTCGGCCGGGCCGGCACCCCCGAGGACGTCGCCGCCGCGGTCGTCCATCTGGCGTCGCCGTCGTCCGGCTTCCTCACCGCCACCACGGTGGACATCGACGGTGGCGCGTGGCCGCGTTGAGGAAAATCGCCCAGGAGCGCGGCGGCTGGTGGCACGCGTACGTCTGCCCGGCGCACGGCGTGGAGCTCGACCATGGTGATCTGCTCGCCGGGGTCTTCCCGGCGGGCGGTGCCCGCTGCGCGTACGGCTGCCGGGTGGACGACGAGGCGGTGCGCGGTGCCTGGCTGGTGCTTTCGCACCAGGCGTGGGCACGGCACCTGCGGGTGCTCGCCTGCCGGGGCGAGCGCGCGGAGGCCGTGACCCGGCTCGTCGAGTACGCCGGTCTGTACGCGGAGCTCGCCACCGAGCGGCACGGCGAGGCACAGACCTGGATGCTCCGCGGCCGGCTCTTCCACCAGGCGCTGACCGACGCCATCTGGGCGGTCACCATCGGGCACACCGTGATCACGCTCGCCGAGGACTCCACCGAGCACCTGGCGGCGGTGCTGCCGCTCCTCGACGACCTGGAGCAGGCGGCGCTCGACGCCCGGGACGTGCTGACCGGTCAGGGCCATCTCGCCTCCAACTACACCGCGTGGCTCAACGCCGCGGGCGTGGCGACGAGTCGGGCGGCCGCCGCGGCCCGCGGCCGGGAGTGGGACGGTGGCAAGCGGTGGCTGGAGGGCGACCAAGGGCTGTACGCACACCTGCGGGTCGCGGTCGCCGACGACGGCTGGGAGTGGGAGGGCAGCACCTACTACCACGGGTTCGTACTGCGGGCCGCGCTGCTCGCACTGCGGGGCAGCGACCCCGCGGCCGTTCCCCCTGATGTGGTGGAGGTACTGGCCGGGATGACGGATGTCCTGGCGGCGATCGCCACGCCGGGCGGCATCCTGCCCGCACTGCACGACGGCCCGTATCTGCGCGGTCCGCTCGCCCTGGAGTGGCTCGAACTGGTGGCGCTGGCACAGCAGTTGTTCCCTTCCCCCGCCCTCGAGGCGGTGGCCGGGCGGGCCCGCGAGGAGCTCGGTGCGCACGACGACGGGCTCGATCGCGAGCTGGGCGGCTGGTTCACGGGGCCCGCGTTGCCGAAGCGGCCGGCGCCGGATCCGGTCACGGTGTTCCCGGCAGTCGGATACGCGGTACTTCACCATGCGGGTGTCCACGCGCTGCTGGACTTCGGTCCGCACGGAGGCTCGCACGGGCATCGCGACAAGCTGTCCCTCTATCTGTACGGGGACACCACCCCGTGGCAGCCCGATCCCGGCCAAGTGCCCTACGCCCACACCGAGTTCCGTGACCTGTACGCATCGACGGCGGCACACCCCGCGTTCCGGGCGGACGGCGCGGAACAGGCCGAGTGCGCCGGGCAGTTGCTGGACTCGGACGGTTCGTCCGTCACTGCGGAGGTGACCACCGCGTACGAAGGGGTGCGTGCAGTGCGGCAGATCGTGCTCGGCGACAGCTATCTGGTCGACCTGCTGACCGTGAGCGCCGAGAGCGCCCGTCGGTTCACCTCGCAGCTGCGCCCCGGCGTCGCGCTGGACATCCAGCTCCAGGCCGCGGGTCCGGTGCGCACCACGTGGTACGGCGACGAGACGCTGCACGGCTGGCACACCCACACCCCGGGGCGGGCGGTGCGTCCGGTCACCCGGCCCGGCCCCGGTCCGGCCGATGATCCGCAGCGCGTGCGTACCCGGGTCGACTTCACCGCGGAGTCGGACCGGATCACCTTCGCCTCGGTGTATCAGGCGGCCTCGGCGGGCCCCGCGGTGACCGATGTGCAGCTGGACGGTGAGGGGGTGCTGACGGTCGCACTGACCGACGGCAGCTCCGCACAGTTCCGGACGGAGGACTGACCCTTGTTGCTCTCGGCGACCCCGCCGCCCGGCCCGCGCCCCGCCCAGGCGGTGCGGCTCCGCGAGGAGGCCGCCCGCCACCGCGGGCTGACCCCGCCCCGCACCCATCCCCTGGCCAGCATCACCTGGCTGGGCCCCGCCGCCTCCAACCCGGCGCTGGCCCACCGGGTCGGCGGCGATCTTGCCCATCTGGCGGAGAGCCGGCGCTGGATCGAGGCCACGGTGCGGCTGCCGCACTGGGGCAAGGCACATATGCCGGACCACGATCTGGACGCCGGATGGCTGCTGCACCATCTGTCACTCGCGTACCGGTGGATCGGCGACGATCTGCCGGACGGGGTGCGGTCGCTGCTGCGGTACAAGCTGCTGCTCCAGGGGCGGCGGATGTACGAGTACGCGGTGGCGAGCGAGGGCGGCTGGTGGTCGTCGTCGTACTGGCAGAACCACAACTGGATCTGTTACGCGGGTCTGGCGACGGCCGGTTACGTGCTCGGCAAGGAGGAGTGGACCGAGCGCGCCAAGGAGAACCTCGGCACGGTCCTCGATCTGATGCCCGAAGACGGCTCGCATGCCGAGGGCGTCGTCTACTGGCGCTACGGCGTGCCCTTCCTCGCCATCCACCTGGACCTCCTCCAGGAGGCGGAGGGCATCGACTGGTGGGGGCGGGGCGGGTTCCTCTCCCGCACCTTCGACTACCGGCTGCACCAGATGGCCCCCGGGTTCGCGTTCAACGTCGACCACGGCGACTGCCACGACCGGCGCAGTGGGCACAGCGCCGGTCTGTATTACCGCCTCGCGGCCCAGTACGGCATCCCGGAGGCGCAGTGGATGGGCGATCTCGCCTCGGGCGAACTGCTGTGGCAGGAGGCCGCGGAGAGCGGGGTGCGTCCGGGAATCCTGCCGGAGGCCTATCTCGAATACCTCTGGTACGACCCGTCCGTGACCGCCGCCCGCCCCACCGCGACAAGGGCGTTCTTCCCGGATCTGGGGCTGCTCGCGGCCCGTACCGGATGGGACGACGACGCCACGCTCGTCTCGTTCAAGGCGAGCCCCGGTGGTGGTCACAAGGCGTGGGAGACATCGGCGAAGCACCGGGCCGAGCGGGGCTGGGACACCCTCGAACAGGGGCACCACCACCCCGATTCGGGCTCGTTCGTGCTGGTATCCCAGGGGGCGTTCCTCGCGGTCGACGAGGGCTACAGCAACCGCAAGCGGGCCGCGCACCACAACCTGCTGCTGGTGGACGGGCAGGGGTACGCGGACGAGGACCGGTACCACGTCTACCGGGACCTCCCGTACGAGCGGCAGGCCCGGCAGCGTGACGTGCTGGTCACCCCCGGCTGCGGCTGGGCACACGCCACGGCGGAGATCGCCGCGATGTACGACCCCGGGCTGGGGGTGCGGCGGCTGGACCGGACGCTGGTGTTCACCCCGTCGGGGCGGCTCGTACTGCTGGACCTCGCCGAGGCGGACACGGAGCGGGAGTGGACGTTCCTGCTCCAGACCGACCGGCCGACCGAGCCGCGGCCGGACGGCAGCCGGCTGATCCGGTCCGGGACGGCCTCGGCACTGGTGCGGCAGTTCGCGCCCCATCATGCCCCGGTCGTCACCGAGGTCACCGAGGTCGAGGCCAATCCCACGTCCAGCACGCCGGAACTGCGCCTCACCCGCACGCTGCACACGCTCCGTGCGACGACCGCGCGCTCATCGCACGGTCTCTTCCTCACCACGATCACCCCGGGCCCCGAACCGGTCGCCGCGGAGCGGATCGGGTGTGCGGAGGGCGAGGGCGTGGCCTTCGGCGGGGAGACCGTGCTCCTCTCCCCCGCCGCCCGTCGCATCCGCACCGCGGGCGTCGACGCGGACGCGGCGGCGGTGCTTCTCGGCGGCGACAACCACGCCCCGTACGTGGTGGCGGCCACCCGGCTGGAGCTGGACGGCCGCATGCTGCTCGATGTCCCGGAGCCGTACACAGGAAAGGTCGGCTGATCATGCAGACAACCCTCTCGTCCGGCTGGCCGACGCTGCTGCGGCGGCTGGAGTTCGTGGCCTACCCTGCCGCTGCCGGAGCCGCGTTCACCGTGCTGTCGCTCGGCCTCGTGACCTGGCTGCCGGCGCTCGCCGCGATGGGGCACGCCCTGCAGCGGTGGCGGGCGGAGGGTGACAGCCGTTGCTTCACCGATGTGTTCACCGCGTTTCCCCGGTACTGGCGGGCCTTGTGGCGGCACTGCCTGGCGTCCACCGCGGCGGGACTCGTCCTGCTCGCCAACTTTGTCCATCTGCTGGGCCGTTCGGAGCCATGGACGTTCGTGCTGCTCGCCGCGCAGGTGGGCATCGCGGCCGCGCTGGTCGTCCATCATGTGGCGCTCGCGGCCGAGGCCGGCCGGTCGCCGCACGGCACGGTCCGCGTCTGGTCGCGCGGTGCGCTGGTTCTCGGCTTCGGGTCGGCGGCCCGCGGCACCGCACTGCTCGGCGCGGTGATCTCCGCCGCGCTGCTCTCCCTCGTCGTACCGCTGGGTCCCCTGCTCCTCGGCCCCAGCATCCCCGTACTGCTCGCTCTGTCCTTCGCAGACCCCAGGAGGCACACCTCATGAGCCGCGTACTTCACACCACTCTCGCCGCCGCACTCGCCGTCGGCGCCCCGCTCGCCTTCCCCGCGGCGTCCGGGGCCGCCGAAGCCGCCACCGCGTACTACGTGTCGCCGTCCGGCAGCGACACCAACGCCGGTACGTCGGCGGGCGCCCCGCTCGCCACGATCCAGAAGGCGGTCGATCTGGCACCGACGGGCGCGGTGGTGCACCTCGCCGCCGGTACGTACAAGCAGGATGTCGTGACCAAGCGCTCCGGAGTCACCCTCACCGGCCCGTCGAACGCCGTGGTGAAGGGGGCGGGCGACGCCCGGATCATCCAGGTGCAGCACGACTCGACGACACTCAGCGGTTTCACCGTGGACGGGCTGCACGGGTCGTCCACCGATGTGTCGGGGTACCGCCTCAAACTCATATATGTCATGAGCACGACTCCCGGCAACGGTGTGGGCGGTCTGCGGATCACCGGAATGACGCTGAAGAACGCCGCCGACGAGTGCCTGCGGGTGCGCTATCTGGTGACCGGCGCCGACATCTCCGGCAACACGATCACCAACTGCGGCGTCAACGACTTCAAGTTCGGCGGCGGCGGCAAGAACGGCGAGGGCATCTACCTCGGCACGGCCCCCGAGCAGCAGGGGGCGAACGGCGCCCCGGACGCGGCCCCCGACATCAGCAGGAACAACCGCATCCATCACAACACCATCGCCACCCAGGGCAACGAGTGCGTCGACGTGAAGGAGAACTCGACCGACAACTACGTCGAGTACAACGGCTGCAGCGGCCAGCAGGACGCCGGCTCCGGCGGGCTCGACGCCCGCGGCAGCGGCAACATCTTCCGCTACAACACCATTCACGACAACGTCGGCGCGGGCATCCGGCTCGGCGGTGACACCGCGACCGACGGCATCGACACCAGCGTCTACGGCAATACCATCACTCGCAACGCGGGCGGCGGCATCAAGTTCATGCGCACCCCGCAGGGCCCGGTGTGCACCAACACGATGAGCGGCAACACCGGTGGCGACGCGGTCGGCACCTACGGCAGCGCGTACGACCCGACGGGTGCGTGCCCCAAGTGAGCGGGCGGGGACCCGCGAGACGCGGGGTGCTGACGGCGGCGGCCGGTCTGGCGGCGGTCGCCGCCACGGCGCCGGGGGCGCAGGCTGCCGAGGCTCCGGCAGGCGGCCTGCGCCGCTCGCGCTGGACGACGTCCTGGGCGACCGCGCAGACCGCACCGACCGCCGCCGACGCGGTGGCGAGCGCCGGGCTGACCGACGGCACGTTCACGGCGAACGTACGGCTGTCGGCGGGCGGAACGGTCCGGCTGCGCTACGGACACGCCTTCGGCACGGTCCCGGTCCTGGTCGGCCCGGTGACGGCGGGCGGGCGGCCGGTGACGTTCGGCGGGCGGCGGCAGGCGTGGCTCGCCGCGGGCGCCTCGCTGACCAGCGACCCGGTCGCCGGTCTGCGTACCGCCGAAGCGGCGGCTCTCACGGTGGAGACCCGGCTCCCCGGCCCCACCGGGCCGCTGTCCTTCCACCGCAACACCCATGCCTCGCACTCCGTCGACGGTGTACGCACCACCTCGGTGTTCCTGCTGACGGGCGTCGAGGTGACGGGAGCCCACGGACCGGTGATCGCGGTGCTGGGCGATTCCATCGCGGAGGGCGTCGGCACACCCGACGACGCCGATCTGCGCTGGCCCGACCAGCTGGCCCGGCGGCTGCCCGGATCGGCCGTCGCCAATCTCGGCATCAGCGGCAACCGGGTGCTGCTGGACGACGCCCGGTTCGGGCCGAGCGGACAGGCACGCTTCGACCGCGACGTACTGTCGCTCCCGGGGCTGCGGACCGTACTCATCCATCTCGGTGTCAACGACCTCCAGCAGCCGCCGAGCCAGACGGATCCGGCGCGCATCCTGGCCGGGTACCGGCAGCTGGTGCTGCGCGCCCGGAACGCCGGACTGCGGGTGGTCGGCGCGAGTGTCACCCCGTTCGGGGGCTGGACCCGCTGGACACCGGAGCTGGAAACGGTACGGCAGCAGGTCAACGCTGCCGTACGGACCGGCCGGGTCTTCGACGCCGTCGCCGATTTCGACGCGGCCCTGCGCGACCCGGAACACCCGTCGCGGCTGCTGCCCGCGTACGACAGCGGCGACGGACTGCACCCCAACCCCGCCGGTCACGCCGCGCTGGCCGCGGCCGTCGACCGCCGACACCTTCTGTGAGGGCCGCATCATGAACCCAGCAACCACCCCGGGCACCACCCGGCGCAGCGTCCTCGCGGGGGCGGCGGCGCTCGGCGCGGCCGCTGCCCTTCCGCTCGTGGTCACCACCACCGCCGACGCCGCGAACACGACCGTCGCGGACACCGTCGTCGATGACGCCGCCTCCCTCCGCACCCGGTGGCACACCCTGCTCACCGGCGGTCCCGGTCTCGACCTGACGGACCCGCAGATCGCCGCGGCCGTGACCAGGATCGGCAAGGCGGCGACCACCTCGGTCAAGGGGCTGGACCCGACCCGTACCGACGGGCTGTTTCCGGATCTGACCAGCACCACGCTCTCCAACCACGTCACGACGTCGTTCAAACGGCTCGCCACCGTCGCGACCGCGTGGGCCGTCCCCGGCACTCCCCAGTACGCAGACACCGCCCTGCGCGATCTGCTGCTGGCCGGCCTCAACTGGATGCTGACGAACCGGTACGGCCCCGGCCACACCCGGTTCGACAACGACTGGGACTGGGAGATCGGCTCCGCGCTCGCCCTCAACGACGCGGCCGTGCTGCTGTACGACGCGCTCGGGACGGAGCGGCTGGGCAGGATCACCACGGCCGTCGGGCACTACACGCCCGACCCCAACCTCTGGCGGGCCGACCGGCAGATCGCCACCGGTGCCAACCGGGTGTGGATCTGCACCGTCGTCGCCGTCCATGCCGTGCTCACCGGCAACGGTGACGATCTGGCCCGGGTCCGTGACGCTCTTTCGGACGTCGAGGGTTCGGGTGCCAACAGCGTCCTCGCCTTCAACGACGTCAGCGCGGCAGCGGAGGGCACCGGCGAGGGCTTCTACTCCGACGGCTCGTTCCTTCAGCACTACAAGCACCCGTACAACGGCGGGTACGGCAAGGAACTGCTGAACAACGTGTCCCGGCTGCTGAACCTCCTCGCCGGCACGGCGTGGACGGTCACCGACCCCGATCTCGACAACGTCCGCAGCTGGGTCGACGACGGCTTCGACCCGCTGCTGGCCCGCGGCGACGTGATGGCCTCGGTGTGCGGACGCGAGATCGCCCGCCCCAGCAAGCAGGGGCACGTCTCGGCGCAGACGGTCATCGAGGCCGTGGTGCGGCTGATCCCGAGCTTCCCCGGCGAGACGGCCGACCGGTTCACCGCCCTGGTCAAGCAGTGGATCGCACAGGACACCTACCGGGACTTCCTGGCCGTCACCGACCTCGCCTCGCTCGTCGCCGCCCGGCAGGTCATCGCCTCCCCGGTCCCCGCGCGCGGCCCGCTGGTCGCGCACAAGCAGCACCCGCGCATGGACAAGGCTGCGCATCACCGGCCGTCCTTCGCGCTCGGCATCTCCGCGTACTCGTCCCGGATCTACAACTACGAGTCGATCCAGAACGAGAACCTGCACGCCTGGCACCTCTCCGACGGCATGGTCCTCCTCTACACCGACGACCTCGGGCACTACAGCGAGGACTACTGGCCGACTGTCGACCCGACCCGGCTGCCCGGCACCACCGTCATCGCCGGACGGCCCGCGGACGCGGCGGGTCAGCGCACCACCAGTACGTCGGACTGGGCGGGCGGCACAGCACTGCCGGGCACGACGCTCGGGGCGTACGGCATGGAGCTGCGCGCCTACGGAAGCTCGCTGCACGGGCTGAAGAGCTGGTTCTGCCTGGACGACGTGATCGCGTGCGTCGGCTCGGGGATCACCTCCGACGCGGGCACGGCGGAGACGGTCGTGGAGAACCGGAAGCTCCGCGACCCGAAGGCGGCCCTGCTCGTCAACGGCGCGGCCGCGCCCACCGGCACCGGCTGGTCGGCCCGGCTCGACGAGGTGCGGTGGCTGCACGTCGCCGGGACCGGCGGCTACATCTTCCCCGAGCCCGCCACGCTGCACGGTCTGCGCGAGGACCGCACCGCGACCTGGCGCGAGATCAACCTCAAGTACGGCACGGACACCCCGGTCACCCGCCCGTATCTGACGCTCTGGCAGGACCACGGCGCCGCACCGAGCGGGGCGGGCTACTACTGGCTCCAGGCCCCGGCGGCCTCGGCCGAGCGGACGAAGCAGTGGGCGTCCGCGCCCCCGGTGAAACCGATCGCCCGCTCCACGGCGGTGCACGCGGTACGCCGGTGCGCGGACGGGCTGATCGCGGCGAACTTCTGGACCGCCGGAACCGCACAGGACCTGACGTCGGACGGCCCCGCCTCGGTGCTCGTACGACCGGACGGAAAGACGGTGAAGGTGTCCCTGTCCGACCCGACACAGCTGCGCTCCTCCGTCGTGCTGGACCTGGCGCAGCGCGGTCTGACCGTCGTCTCCGCAGATCCGGGCGTGAGCGCCGCCCCCACCGGCAACGGCGTCCGGATCACCGCCGACACCGCCCGGCGCCACGGTGCGACCCTCAACCTCACCCTGAAGAGGAGCTAGAGCCTTGCTGTTCGACATGGATCTGGACCGGCTGCGTGACTACCGGCCGGAGCCGGAGGAGCCGGCCGACTTCGACGCCTTCTGGGAGAAGACGCTCACGGAGACGGCCCGGCACCCGCTGGACGCCGGGTTCGTCCCGTACGACGCCGGGTTCGCGACCGTCGACGTGTTCGACGTGACGTTCCAGGGCTGGGGCGGGCAGCCGGTGAAGGCGTGGCTGCTGCTGCCGAAGGCACGGTCGGGGCCGCTGCCCGCCGTGGTGCAGTACATCGGCTACAACGGCGGCCGGGGCATTCCGTACTCCTGGCTCACCTGGAGCGCACTGGGATACGCACATCTGGTGATGGACAACCGGGGCCAGGGCGGCGGCGGCAAGAACACGGCGGACACCCCGGACATCGGACCGGACGGCCACGGCTCGTCCTCCCCCGGCTTCCTGACCCGGGGCATCGAAGACCCGCAACGACACTACTACCGGCGGCTGATCACGGACGCGGTGCGGGCGGTGGAAGCGGCGAAGGCCCATGAGGCGGTGGACGCCTCACGGGTGGCGGTGCTCGGTGGCAGCCAGGGCGGCGGCCTGGCGCTCGCCGTGGCCGGGCTGCGGGACGACATCGTGGCGGCCGTCGCCGATGTGCCGTTCCTCTGCCACTACCGGCGCGCCTCGCAGATCACGGACTCCGGGCCGTACGCGGAGATCGCTCGCTGGCTGTCCGGGCACCGCTTCCGGATCGACGAGGCGATGGCGACGCTGTCCTACTTCGACGGGGTCAACTTCGCGGCGCGGGCGACCGCCCCGGCGTGGTTCTCGGTCGGTCTGATGGACCGGATCTGCCCGTCGTCCACGGTGTTCGCCGCCTATCACCGCTATGCGGGTCCGGCCGAGATCGAAGTGTTCACCTACAACGGGCACGAGGGCGGCGCGGAGTACGACCTGCCGCGCAAGCTCGACGCGCTGCGGGGCGTGTTCGGCCGGTAGCCGTGGCCGTCACCGGCCCAGCGCCGCCATCGCGGCGTTGTGGCCGGGGACTCCGCTGACCCCGCCGCCGCGGACGGCACCCGCCCCGCACAGCAGCACATTGGCGTGCGCCGTCTCCACCCCCCACCGCCCGGTGGATTCGGTGGCATACGGGAACGCGAGGTCCCGGTGGAAGATGTGACCGCCGGGCAGCCGGAGGTCCTGTTCGAGGTCGAGCGGGGTCTTCGCCTCGATGCACGGTTCGCCGTTCTCGTCACGGGCCAGGCAGTCGGTGACGGGCTCGTCCAGGTGCGCGTCGAGTTCGGCGAGCGTCGCCGCCAGCAGCTCGGCCCGTGTCGCCGCGTTGTCGGCGGCGAAGAGCCGGGCGGGGGTGTGCAGGCCGAAGAGGGTGAGGGTCTGGTAGCCGCGGGCGGCGAGGTCCGGGCCGAGGATCGACGGGTCGGTCAGCGAGTGGCAGTAGATCTCGGACGGCGGGGTGGCGGGCAGCCGCCCCGCCGCCGCGTCCCGGTAGGCGTCGGCGAGCTGCCCGTACCCCTCGGCGATGTGGAAGGTTCCCGAGAAGGCGGCGCGCGGGTCGACGCCGCGGTCGCGCAGCCGGGGCAGCCGGGTGAGCAGCATGTTCACCTTCAGCTGGGCGCCCTCGGCCGGGGCGGGCGGTTCGTCCCCGAGGAGGGCGGCGAGCGCCTGCGGCGAGGCGTTGACGAGGACCCGGCGGGCCGCGACGACCTGTTCCGCCCCGGGTGAGCGGACGGTGATCTCGGCCCGCGTTCCGTCCGTCTCGATCCTTGTCGCCTCGTGCCGCACCCGGATCTCCGCACCGGCCGCGCGGGCGGCCATGGCGAGGGCGTCGGTCAGCGCGCCCATGCCACCGACGGGCACGTCCCAGTCACCGGTGCCGCCGCCGACGACGTGGTAGAGGAAGCAGCGGTTCTGGAGCAGGGACGGATCGTGCGCATCGGCGAAGGTGCCGATCAGGGCGTCGGTGAGAACGACTCCGCGTACGAGGTCGTCATGGAAGTTCTCCTCGACGGCGACGCCGATGGGCTCCTCGAAGAGCGCCCGCCATGCCTCCTGGTCACCGATCCGTTCGCGCAGCGTGTCCCGGGCGGGCAGGGGTTCGGTGAGCGTCGGGAAGACCCGTTCGGCGACGTGCCGTGTCATGCCGTAGAAGCGCTGCCACGCCTCGTACTCCCGGTCCGAGCCGGTGAGCGCGGCGAAGGAGTCCCTGGTTCGGTCACCGCCGACGAGCAGTCCGGTGGCGCGGCCGCCGCGCACGGTCGGGGTGTACGAGGAGACGGTCCGCTTGCGTACGGCGAAGTCCAGGCCGAGATCGCGGACGATCTTCCGCGGCAGCAGGGACACCAGGTACGAGTAGCGCGAGAGCCGGGCGTCGACCCCGGCGAAGGGCCGGGTGGAGACGGCCGCGCCGCCGGTGGTGGCCAGGCGTTCCAGGACCAGGACGGACTGTCCGGCGCGGGCGAGGTAGGCGGCGGCGACCAGGCCGTTGTGGCCACCGCCCACGATCACTGCGTCATAGCTGTCGGGTGCGCGCATGGCCCTTGGTAGCACGGGACGTTCCTCCCTGACCAGAGCCCGTGGTGGCCGGTCAGCGCGGCGGTACGTCCCGCGCGCGGCGCAGCGCCGCGACCCGGCGGTACAGCTGGACGGCCTCCGGTCCCCGGCCGAGCTGCTCCAGGCAGTGCGCCTCGTCGTTGCGGGCGGCGAGGGTGTCGGGGTGGTCGGCGCCCAGGACGTGCTCGCGGGCGTCGGCGACCTGGCGGTAGACGGTGAGGGCGTCGGCCCAGTGGCCGAGCCAGCCCAGGCCGACGGCGATCTCGCGGCGGCTGACGAGGGTGTCCGGGTGGTCGGCGCCCAGGACACGTCCGCGGATCGCGCACACGTCGCGCGCCTCGGCGAGTGCCTCCTCCCAACGGGCCAGGCGCCCGAGATTGACGCCGAGGCCGTGGCGGGCCCGGAGCGTCTCGGGGTCGGCGGGGCCACCGACCCTGGTCCGGTCGGCGACGAGCGCGCGGTACAGCTCCAGGGCCTCCGCGCTGTGTCCCAGGCAGCCGAGGCTGATGCCGACCTCGTAGCGGGCGGCCAGCGTGTCGGGATGGTCGGCACCGAGTGCCCTGGCGCGGGCGCGGGCGACTTCCCGGTAGGCCTCCAGGGCCTCCGTCCAGCGCCCCAGCCGGCCGAGCGTGTACGCGACTTCGTAGAGCGTGGCCAGGGTGTCGGGGTGGTCGGCGCCCAGCAGGCGGGCACGGGCCGACGCCACGTCCCTGGCCATCCGGCAGGAGTCCTCCAGGCGGCCGAGCCGGCCGAGGTTGAAGGCGAGGTTGTGGCGGCAGCGCAGGGTGTCGGGGTGGTCGGGGCCCATGAACCGCTCCCGGGAGGCGAGGACCGCCGCGTACACCTGATGGGCCTCGAGGTGCCGGCCCAGCCGGCCCAGGACGTACGCCATCTCCTGGCGGGCGGCGAGGGTCTCCGCGTGGTCGGGGCCCAGCGTGCGCTCCCGGCCCCGGGCGACGCGGTCGAACTCCCGCAGCGCGTCAAAGGCGCGTCCGGTGCGGCTGAGGGTGAAGCCGACCTCGTACCGGCTGGAGAGCGTGTCGGGATGGTCGGGGCCGAGGGCGTGTTCGCGCTCGGCGGCGACCGCGCGGTGCACCTCGCCGGCTTCCTCCCAGTGGCCCAGCCGGCCCAGGTCGAGGCCCGCGCTGTGCCGGCCGGCGAGGACGCAGAGCAGTTCCGGCGACGGGGCCGGCCGCTCGGCCCTGGGCGGCGGCAGCTCTCCGGTGAGGTGCCTCAGGTCGCTGCCGGTGGTCCACTCGCCGGTCAGGCCCGCGGAGTGGTCGGGCGAGGCAAGCCCGAGGCGGATGCCGGTCGCCTTGTGTCCGGTGGTCATGCCGCGGGTCCAGACCGGCAGTTGCTGCTCCGGCCGCACGACGGGAACGGGTGGCGGGAGCCGTACGTGTTGCGAGGGCCGGAGCTGCGGCTGCTCGCCGGTGCGGCCGACGGCGATCCGCTGCCGCAGGTCGCCCGCGTCGGCGGGCCGCTCCTCGGGGGTCTTGGCCAGCAGTTCCAGGACGACGCGGTCGAAGAATCCGGGGAGTTCGGCCCGGTGGGTACGGAGTGGCTCGGGCTGGGTGTCGCGGTGTCCGACGAGGACGGCCCAGGCGTCGTCGAGGTCGAACGGCGGTGCCCCGGTGGCGATCTCGTACAGGACGCAGCCCAGCGAGTAGAGGTCGCTGCGGTGGTCGACGTGGCCACCGCTGATCTGCTCGGGAGACATGTAGTGCGGGGTGCCCATGGCGATGCCCGTGCCGGTGAGGCGGGAGGTGAAGCCGATGTCGTGGCCGAGTCTGGCGATGCCGAAGTCGCAGATCTTCACCGTGCCATCGGTGAGCCGCATGATGTTGGCGGGCTTGAGATCGCGGTGCACGATGCCCTGCTGGTGGGTGTAGCCGAGGGCGTCGGCGACCTGTTCGGCGATGTCGACGATGTCGGGTACCGGCAGCGGATGCTGTTCGTTGTCCTCCAGGAGCTGGCTGAGGTTGCGGCCGTCGAGGAGTTCCATGACCAGATAGAGGACGCCCTCGTGCTCACCGAAGTCATGGACGACCGTGACACCGCGGTGCTGGAGCGCGGCCGCGACGCGGGCCTCGCGGCGGAAGCGTTCGCGCAGGACACGGGTGAAGGACTGGTCGTGCTGGGGCCCCATCGGCTTGAGGCATTTGACGGCCACATGGCGGCCGAGCGACTCGTCCCGGGCACGCCACACCTCGCCCATGCCTCCGCGCCCGATCAGATCGAGCAGTCGGTACCGGCTCTGGATCAGCCTGGTGTCCGCCATCGCCTGCTGTCGCCCCCGTCGCTCCGCCTACTTCGGTGCCCTCCCCGGCCCGTCCAGTATGGCGGCCTGGCTTCGCAGTTTGTACGGGGTGGGGCGGCTGCCGGGGCCGAGCCGGGCCATCGCGTTCAGAATGTGACCGGGCGGGGGTCGCCGACGGAGCCGGGCGGGAATACAGCGCAGAGCGGTTCCGGCGGTGCTCAGCCGGCGGTCGACGGTGCGCACGGGCCCCACAGGTCTGCCGTAGAGCTCATGGGCGTCCGGCGGCCGCGACTGATGGGCCAGGTCCGCCACGCGCCGCCCCAGCAGTGCGCGCGCCGGTACCAGCGGCGCGTGGACGGGCGGCCGGCGCAGGAGCGCGTCGACGTCCGACGCCCCGGGGGACGCGGCGAGCTGTGGCCGTACCGCTTCGAAATAGGCGGCGAGCTCCACTTCGGCGAGGCCGGGCACAGGCCGCCAGGATCCGGCTGCCGTCCCTGGGCGTGCTTTCCTCATGAATCCTGCGGCAGATCACGTTCGCCGGCATGGCACTCCTCCCGACGCGATGCCGTCCTCGCCGGAACGTGCCGCCGGGGCGGCGGACATTCTTGGTGGCATGCTGTCAGATGGGCATTCGGTAGCCGTAGAACTCATGGTCCTCGTTGTAGCCGCCCTGCCCCGCGCCGAGGTGGGAGAAGCTCTCGACGAACTCGATGGCCTGGATCCACTTGACCTGCTTGAAGCCCAGCTCAAGCTCGTTGCGCAGCCGAAGCGGAGCACCGTGCAGCTCGTTGAGCGGTTCGCCGTTCATCTCGTAGGCCAGGATGGTCAGGTGGTGCTGCATGTGCTCGATCTTGTGAGCGTCGTAGTAGACCCCGCCTTCGCCGCCGGCGGCGAAGGAGTAGAACACCGCAAAGCGCGCCTTCGGCGATGGCTGCACCAGTTCGAGGATCTCTCGCATCGGCACGCCTCCCCACTTGGCGACGCCTGACCAGCCCTGGATGCAGTAGTGCTGGGTGGTCTGCTCTTGTTTGGGCATCGCCTTCAGCTGCTCATAGGACAGGGTGACGGGTTCATCTACGAGTCCGTCGACCCGCAGTCTGTAGTCGCGGAAGCCGTTGTCCCGCAGGTTCGCGTATTCCTGGCTGTCCGGCAGGGTGCCGTTGGGCCAGAAGAACGGCGAGATCGCCTTCTCGGGGTAGGTTGCACGCGGATCCGCATATTCCAGCAGCGCCTTTGCCCAGCCGATAAGGAACTTGCCGGCTTTCTGTACCACCCGCGGATAGCGCAGCGTGAGCGG
>NZ_JBIBVN010000020.1:0-142140 GCF_043080425.1 Streptomyces sp. NPDC015032
CCCTCATCGAGTGGCAGGCCGACTGGCTGCGCCGCGGGCTGCCACTGTCCGGCAAGCCCACCAAGTTCCAGGTCCGCGACGGAAGGTTCTGATCCACTCCATGTCCACTCCCTCCCTCGCGCCGACCCCCGCCCTGGACGCGCTCGCCCACGGTGCGGTGATCCCCGCGCACCCGCTCGCCCTGCACGACGACGGATCCTTCGACGAGCGCCGCCAGCGTGCGCTGACCCGCTACTACCTCGCCTCGGGGGCGGGCGGCGTCGCCGTCGCCGTCCACACCACCCAGTTCGAGATCCGCGAACCGGAGGTCGGTCTGTTCCGGCCGGTCCTGGAGCTCGCCGCCGAGACGATCGACGCCGAGGCCGGCCGGCCGTTCATCAAGGTCGCCGGTGCCTGCGGCTACACGGCGCAGGCCGTCGCCGAGGCCGAGACCGCCGCCGAGCTCGGTTACGACGCGGTGCTGCTCAGCCCGGCCGTGCCCGGCGCGGACGAGAAGGGCCTGCTGGACCGGGCGCGGGCGGTCGGTGAGGTGCTGCCGGTGATCGGCTTCTACCTCCAGGAGGCCGTCGGCGGGCGGTACCTGTCGCCGGGCTTCTGGTCCGCCTTCACCGACCTGCCAAACACGGTCGCGGTGAAGATCGCCCCGTTCGACCGCTACCGCACGGCCGACGTCATACGGGCGGTGGCCGCCGCGGACCGGGCCGGCGAGGTGGCGCTGTACACCGGCAACGACGACGACATCATCGGTGATCTGCTCACCCCGTACGAGACGGCGGGCGGCAGTCCGCGCTGGTTCGCGGGCGGTCTGCTCGGCCAGTGGGCCGTGTGGACGAGCTCCGCGGTCGCACTCCTCGACGACGTCCGCAGGGCGCGCGGCGGTGACCACGAGGCGATGGTGCGCTGCCTGGCCCGGCGCCCCGAACTGACCGACGCCAACAGCGCGGTCTTCGATGTGCGCGGCGCGTTCCGCGGCTGCATCGCCGGGGTCCACGAAGTGCTGCACCGCCAGGGCCTGCTGGCGAACATCCGGTGCCTGGATCCGGCCGAGACGCTCTCCCCCGGGCAGGCGGAGGAGATCAGCCGGGTGGCCGCGGCCTACCCTTGGCTGACCGATGACGCCTTCGTTGCGGAGCACCTCGATGCCTGGCTCTCCTGATCCTGCCGACCGTACCCGGGTGGTCGTCGCCGTTCCGCCGGGTCTGCGGGCCCAGTTCTTCACCCCCGAGGTGTGGCGGGAGCTGGAGCGGGCGGCGGAGCTGACGGTCCTGGACGACCACGCGGACCGGGCGGCGGTGGCCGCGGCGCTGCCCGGTGCCCGCGCGCTCATCACCTCGTGGCGGGCGCCCAGGGTGGACGCCGGACTCCTTGCCTCGGCCGACCGGCTGGAGCTGGTGGCGCACACCGGTTCGGCGGTCGCGCCCTATGTCACGGAGGAGGTGTTCCGGCGGGGCATCCTGGTCACCCAGGCGGGAGACGAGATGGCCCGCCCGGTCGCCGAGGTGGCTCTCGCGTTCACGCTCTCGCTGCTCCACCGCATCCCGCGTTTCGACCACGCCCTGCGCGGCGGGCTGGACTGGGCGGCGGCGAGCGAGGCCCCGCCGCGCCACGAGATCCACGGCAGCGACATCGGCGTGATCGGCGCCTCCCGCACCGGGCGCGCCTACATCGCCCTGGTCCGGGCGATGGGGGCACGAGTGAGCGTCACCGACCCGTACCTCTCCGACACGGACGCCGAGGAGCTCGGTGTGCGGTCCGTACCACTGGAGACGCTGCTGTCGCACAGCAGGATCGTTGCCGTGCACGCACCGGTCACCGAGGAGACCCGCAGGATGATCGGCGCCGAACAGCTGGCGCTCATGCCGGACGGCGCGGGCCTGGTGAACACCGCCAGATCATGGCTGGTCGACGAGGACGCGCTCCTCGCCGAGGTGTCATCGGGCCGTCTGGACGCGGCGGTCGACGTCTTCGACGCCGAACCGCTGCCCGTCGGCCACCCCTTCCGCTCCCTGCCGAACATGCTGCTCACCCCGCATCAGGCGGCGGGCAGCGTCGAATGCCGGCAGCGGCTCGGCACGAGCGCCGTCGACGAAGTACTCCGGCTGATCGCCGGACGCCCCCCGGTCCACGCCGTCACCGCCGACGCCCTCAGCCGTCTGCACTAGGGCCTTTCGTTTGCGTGATCCAAACGAGAGGCCCCAGGGCCTCGTGGCCGGAACGTCCGCGACCGGCCGCGGCCCCTCCCCAACCCCCGTACCCATCAGGAGATTTCACCGTCATGCGATTCATGCGCATCGGCGAGCCGGGCCATGAGCGCCCGGTTGCCGTCTGCCCCGAGGGCCGTCACCACGACCTGTCCGGCATCACCGACGACATCGACGGCGCGTTCCTCGCCGCGCTCGCCGACAACCCGAATCTGATCCCCGCCCAGTCGGCGCTCCCCGGGATCGACATCACGGGTCAGCGGACCGGCGCCCCGGTGGCCCGTCCCTCCGCGCTGCTCTGCATCGGCCAGAACTACGCGGCCCACGCCGCGGAGTCGGGCAGCGAGCCGCCCGAGCAGCCGATCCTCTTCTACAAGTCGCCCAACACCGTCGTCGGCCCGTACGACGACGTGCTGATCCCGCGCGGCTCGAAGAAGACCGACTGGGAGGTGGAACTGGCCGTCGTCATCGGTCGCCGCGCCTCCTACCTGGACTCCCCCGCCGACGCCGCCGCGCACATCGCGGGCTATGCCGTCAGCAACGACGTCTCGGAGCGCGCCTTCCAGCTGGAGGAGTCGGGCGGCCAGTGGTCCAAGGGCAAGAGCTGCGCCACGTTCAACCCGCTGGGTCCGGTACTGGTGACGGCCGACGAGGTCGGTGACCCGCAGCGGCTGCGGCTGCGCAGCTACGTCAACGGGGAGCCGCGGCAGGACTCCAGCACCGCGGACATGATCTTCAGCGTGGCGCACCTGGTGCACCATCTGTCGCAGTACCTGGTGCTGGAGCCCGGCGACATCATCAACACCGGCACCCCGCAGGGCGTGGCACTGTCCGGCCGCTTCCCCTACCTGGGGCCGGACGACGTGATGGAGGTCGAGATCTCGGGCCTGGGTCGGCAGCGCAGCGTCTGCCGACCCGCGTAACCCGGAACGGGTCCCGGGCCGGCCGGTCTCAGTCCTCCGGGAGTTCGACCGGGGCGATGTCGTCGAAGACATCGCCCGGGCCGGGGTTCGCCGCATCGGTCGCGCCGCCGAACTGGGTCATCACGCCCCAGACGGCGTTGAGCGCGGTCTGTACGGCGCCCTCGGCCCATCCTGCCGTCCAGGAGATGTCGTCGCCCGCGAGGAACAGGCCCCGCCGGTCGGCGGGCAGCCGGTCCTGCATGAAGTGGGTGAACAGCCGCCGCTGGTATCGGTAGTGGCCCGGCAGATTGGCCTTGAAGGCACCCATGAAATAGGGCTCGTTCTCCCACGACACCGTCACCGGGTTGCCGATGATGTGCTTCCTGATGTCGACGTTCGGGTAGATCTCCCCGAGCGACTTGAGCATGACGTCCATGCGCTCGTTCGGGGAGAGCGGCAGCCACTTCAGACTGTCGTCGCACCAGGTGTACGAGAGGCAGATGACGGCGGGCCGGTCGGGGCCGTCGTCCAGGAGGTAGGTCCCCCGGGTCATCCGGTCGGTGAGCGTCATCGACATGGTGTCCCGCCCGGTCGGCACCCCCCTGCTGTCGACGGCCTGGTCCAGCCAGAACGGACGGTCGACGGGGACGAACAGCTTGGACGACTCCATGTAGTGGGTGCGCTCCATCGCCGTCCAGTGGTCGATCGGGAAGAGCGCGTCGTCGCAGTCGATCTTCGAGAGCAGCAGCCAGGACTGTCCGGTGAAGATCGCGGCGGGGTAGGTGCGGATGTCGCCGCCGGCGTCGGTGACGGTGATCCGGTTTCCGGCGGTGCGGTGCAGCCGGGTCACGGCGGGGCGCGGTTCGCCCCCGTGCAGCGAGGACAGCGACGTGCCGAGCGGCCAGTGGACGATCTTCCGCGGTTCGCGGTCCCAGAGCCGCAGCGGGAGCTGCTGGCTGCCGCCGACGATTCCCCGGTGGTGGTCGTCCGCCTCGGTGTAGACGACGCGCAGGATCTCCAGGATGGAGTTGGGGAAGTCGGTGTCCCAGCCTCCGGTACCGAAGCCGACCTGGCCGAAGATCTCACGGTGCCGGAACGACGTGAACGCGTCGGAGTCGCAGAGGAATCCGTAGAAGGTCTGGTTGTCGAGCTTCCGGACGAGCTCCGCCCAGATCTCCCGGATGCGCGGCACGTCGCGTTCCCGCATCGCGCGGTTCATGTCGGAGAAGTCCGCGCCCTCCTCCAGACAACGGTTCCAGGCGTCCATCACCTCGCGGTAGACCTGCGGCAGATCGTCGATGGTGCGGGCGTAGTGCGAGGTGCCCTTGAGGTCGACGACGGTCGACGGGGTGGCCGGGGAGAGCGGGTTGGGGAACGGCTTCGTCTCCAGGCCGACCAGATCGATGTAGTGCTGGAGCGCGGTGGAGGACGGCGGGAAGCGCATCGCGCCCATCTCGGCGGTGAGTTCCCCCGCCTCGCCCGCGGAACAGCCCTCGAAGCCGACGGTGCGCAACCGGCCGCCGATCCGGTCCGCCTCGTAGACGACGGGCTTGAGCCCCATCTTCATCAGCTCGTACGCGGCGACGATGCCGGAGAGCCCGCCCCCGATGACGGCGACCTCGGTGCCGTGCTCCGTCGCCGGTATCTGCCCGATCCCCGCGGGGTGCGCCAGGAAGTCGTCGTACGCGTAGGGGAAGTCCGGCCCGAACATGGTGATCGGCTCGGCGGCGTCGGTGTGCTGGACGGCGTTGGGCACCGTGGACGTCATGGGGTACGGACTCCTTGCGCGGAAAAGAGAGGGAACGTGGGCGGCGGGCTCAGAGCCTGTCGAGTGACCTTCGATCGGGTAGCGGACGCGGTCCGGTGCTCAGGCGAGGGAGCCGTACAGACCGGGGCGGCGGTCGCGCAGATACGGATTGGTGGCGCGCGACGTGTTCAGGAACTCCGGGTCGACCTCGCCGACGACCAGTTCCTCGCCGCGTCCGGCGCGGGTACGGACGGTGCCGTCGGGGCCTGCCAGGCAGCTCAGCCCGACGAACTCGAACTCGCCCTCCGGGCCGGTCCTGTTGACGTACGCCACGTACATCTGGCTCTCGAAGGCGCGGACCGGCACGACGGACTCGGCGACGAACTGGAAGGGGTGCATCTGCGCGGTGGGCACCAGCAGCAGGTCAGTTCCCGCGAGGGCGTGCGCCCGGACGTTCTCCGGGAACTCGACGTCGTAGCAGATCATGATCCCGATACGGACGCCGTCGAGTTCGGCCTGGACGACGGGCTGCTCGCCCGGGGTGAACCACTCCTGCTCGAAGGGGCCGAAGAGGTGGGTCTTGCGGTAGTTCGCGAGCGCCGCGCCGTCCGGCCCGATGAGCCGCGCGGCGTTGAAGATCTGCTCGCCCGCGCGCTCCGGGTAGCCGTAGAGGACCGCGAGCCCGTGCCGGGCGGCGATCTCGGCGACGGCTCGGGCGGAAGGACCGTCGGCCGGCTCGGCCAGCCGGGACACCTGGGCCCCGATCGCATACCCGGTCAGGAACAGCTCGGGACAGACCAGCAGCCGGGCCCCGGCCTCCGCCGCCCGCCGCGCCGCTGCGTCGAGCACCTTGATGTTCTCGTCCACGTGCCCGGGTCGTCCGGAACTCTGGAGCAGGGCGGTGCGCAACGGCGGCATGGCTGACCTCGGACGGTGCGGGCGGGGCGGGGACGTATCGACGGTACGGTCCACCGCGCGGGCCCGACAAGACGCGACCGTTGCGTGTGCACCGTCGATCCATTGCGCCCGGACAGTTCGTCCCGGCGATTCATTGCGCGCCCTGTCTTCGCAGGTCAGGCAGGTGACCCAGGTCTCACCCCCGGCGTGCCCCGCCCGGCACGGACAAGCCCGCCCGACACCCGCCGGGCCCGTCCGGCACCCCTATTCCGGCGACCCCGACGAGTACCGCCGCAACAGCGGCGACAGCACCAGCACGGACTTCGTCCGCTCCACGTACGGCTCGCCCGCGATCCGCTCCAGCACCTGCTCGAAGTGCCGCATGTCCGCGGCGAAGACCTGCACGATGGCGTCGGCCTCTCCCGTCACCGTGGAGGCCGACGCGATCTCCGGATACCGGGCGAGTCCCTGCTTGATCGCCTCCGGCGACGTGTTGCGGCTGCAGTAGATCTCGATGAACCCCTCGGTCTCCCACCCCAGCGCCGCCGGGTCCACCCGCACGGTGAAGCCGGTGATCGCGCCCTCGGCGCGCAGCCGGTCCACCCGGCGTTTCACGGCGGGCGCGGACAGGCCGATGATCGCGCCGATGTCCGCGTAGGAGCGCCGGGCGTCTTCGGCGAGGGCGTGGACGATGCGTTCGTCGAGGTCGTTCAGGCGCACTTCGGGCGGTTCACTTCTCTGCGATGGCCGGTCTCGGGGGCGGCAGGGCCGCCCCCGAAGTAGACCACGGCGCCGCCCCGCCGGGCGCGCTCAGCGCAGCGGGTGACCGGTCAGAACGGGAACCGCGAGCGGCCGTACTGCACCGAGATCCACTTCTGGGTGGTGAATGCCTCGACCATCGAGTCGCCGTTCAGCCGGCCGAGGCCGGAGCTCTTCTCGCCGCCGAACGGGACGATCGGCTCGTCGTGGACCGTGCCGTCGTTGATGTGGATCATGCCGGTGTGGACGCGCTGCCCTAGCCGTACGCCGCGCTCGATGTCCCCAGTGTGCACCGCGCCGCTCAGGCCGTACGGGGTGTCGTTGGCGATCCGTACCGCCTCGTCGTCGCCGTCGAACGGCACCAGGAGCGCGACCGGCCCGAAGATCTCCTGGGAGAGGACGGGGGAATCGGCGGCCAGCCCGGTCAGCACGGACGGGCTCACCACGTTGCCGTCGGCCCGGCCGTGCAGCAGGGCGGTGGCACCGGCCTCGACGGTCTGGTCGACGAGCGACGAAATGGCCTCGGCCTGGGAGGAGTTGATCAGCGGGCCGATCACCGTCTCCGGGTCCGCCGGGTCACCGACCGGCAGCGACGCGACCTTGGCGACGAACTTCTCGGTGAACTCTTTCTCCACCGCCCAGTCGACCAGGATGCGGTTCGCGGCCATGCAGACCTGGCCCTGGTGCACGTACCGGCTGAAGACGGCCGCGTCGACGGCGTAGTCCAGATCGGCGTCGTCGAGCACGATGAGGGCGCTGTTGCCGCCGAGTTCGAGCACGGCGCGCTTGAGGTTCGCCGCACACACCGTGGCAACGTGCCGCCCCACCTTGTCCGAACCGGTGAAGGAGATGACCTGCGGAATGGGGTGCTCCAGCAGTGCGTCACCGATCTCGGCGATGTCCGTGACCACGACGTTCAGGAGCCCGGCCGGCAGCCCCGCCTCCTCGAACACCTTCGCCACCAGCGTGCCGCCGCAGACCGGGGTGTTCTGGTGCGGCTTGAGCACGACGGCATTGCCGAGCGCCAGTGCGGGGGCGACCGACTTCAGCGACAGCAGGAACGGGAAGTTGAAGGGGCTGATGACACCCACGACACCGACGGGCACCCGGTAGACGCGGTTCTCCTTGCCCTCGGTCGGCGAGGGCAGTATCTGTCCGGAGGGCCGCAGCGCGAGCTGGACCGACTCCCGCAGGAACTCCTTGGCGAGATGCAGCTCGAAGGCCGCCTTCAGCCGGGTGCCGCCCAGCTCCGCGACGATCGCGTCGCTGATCTCGGGCTCGCGTTCCTCGACGATGCGCAGCGCCCGCTCCAGCACCAGCCGCCGGGCGTACGGGTTGGTGTCGCCCCACGCCCGCTGGGCGGCCTCGGCGGACTGGTACGCCTGGTCCACCTCGTCGGCCGTGGCGACCGTGATCGAGGCGAGCTGCTCCCCGTCGTACGGATTGAAGTCGACGATGTCCCAGGACCCCTTGCCCTGCCTCCACTCTCCGTCGATGTACTGATGGGCCAGGTCGGTGAAGAAGGACATGAGATCCCTTACCACAGAGGAACGGGCGACTGACTGGGGTTCATGTTACTTACGTGTCAACGTGGTTGAGGCGCATAGCCACCGTATCGGAGGGCCCGGAATCGGACATCCGTGCCGCCCGGCGAGGACCTGCGAGGACGCCGGTGCCCCTCCGGGCACGAACAGCCCGGAGGGGCACCGGCGTCGGGTGGCCGCGGGATCAACTCCAGCTGGCGTGCAGCGGCTTGCCCTCGGCGTAGCCTGCGGCGCTCTGCACCCCGACGACCGCCTTCTCCACGAACTCCTCCAGGGAGGCCGCACCGGCGTAGGTGCAGGAGGAGCGGACGCCCGCGATGATCGAGTCGATCAGGTCCTCGACGCCGGGACGGGTCGGGTCGAGGTACATCCGGGAGGTGGAGATGCCCTCCTCGAAGAGCGCCTTGCGGGCCCGGTCGTACGCCGACTCGTCCGACGTACGGTTCTTCACGGCGCGCGCGGACGCCATGCCGAAGGACTCCTTGTAGAAGCGGCCGTCGGCGGACTGCTGGAGGTCGCCGGGCGACTCGTACGTACCGGCGAACCAGGAACCGATCATCACGTTGGACGCGCCCGCGGCGAGCGCCATCGCGACATCGCGCGGGTGCCGGACACCGCCGTCGGCCCAGACGTGCTTGCCGTACTTCTTCGCCTCGGCAGCACATTCCAGGACGGCGGAGAACTGCGGCCGGCCCACGCCCGTCATCATCCGGGTGGTGCACATGGCGCCGGGGCCGACGCCGACCTTGATGATGTCCGCGCCGGCCTCGACGAGATCGCGCACGCCCTCGGCGGCGACGATGTTGCCCGCGACGATCGGCGCCTGCGGGTCGAGCGCCCGGACGGCCCGGACCGCGTTGATCATGGACTCCTGGTGGCCGTGGGCGGTGTCCACGACCAGCGTGTCGATGCCCGCGTCGAGCAGCTGCCCGGCCTTGCCCGCGACATCGCCGTTGATCCCGACCGCGGCGGCGATCCGCAGCCTGCCGCCGGTGTCGGTGGCGGGGGTGTACAGAGTGGCGCGCAGTGCGGCCTTGCGGGTGAGGATGCCGACGAGCCGGCCGTCCGGGTCGACCGCGGGGGCGAGCTTGCGGTGGGCGCCGTCGAGCTTGTTGAAGGCGTCGCGCGGGTCGATGTCCGCGTCGAGCAGCACCAGGTCCCTGGACATCACCTCGGACAGCTGGGTGAACCGGTCGACCCCGGTCAGGTCGTGGTCGGTCACGACACCGACGGGCCGCTGCTCCTCGTCGACGACGACGCCCGCGCCGTGCGCGCGCTTGGGCAGCAGGGACAGGGCGTCGGCGACCGTCTGGCCGGGGGCCAGCACGATCGGTGTGTCGAGCACCAGGTGGCGCGTTTTCACCCAGGAGACGACATCGGTGACGACCTCGATCGGGATGTCCTGGGGGATGACGACGAGCCCGCCCCGGCGGGCGACCGTTTCGGCCATCCGGCGGCCCGCGATGGCCGTCATGTTCGCGACGACGAGCGGGATGGTGGTGCCGGTGCCGTCGGGCGAGGAAAGATCGACACCCTGGCGGGATCCGACCGCCGAACGGCCTGGAACCATGAAGACATCGTCGTATGTGAGGTCGTACGGGACCGAGGGGGAGTCTGTGTAGCGACCGGTACCGGGCTCAAGAAAACGCATAACGCTCATTTTTTCATATGAAATCGAGCGGGTCGCTTCCACGAAGGCACAGCAAGCAACCCCCGCGTTCATGTGTTCCTCCAAGGGGAACGGGCGGGAGTCCCGGGCAAGTGGAACCCGTCTTGCCGACGGATCCTGCCCCGGCCGCATCCGAATCATTCGCGATCATCTTCCCTGGACCTGGTGACAAGGGGTCAGGTAGCTTCAAAACCCGCAGGTCCCGTGGGTCGCCGCGACGCCCCGAAGGAACAGGCGGAAGAGTCATAACTTCCGTCACACGTACGACCGGAGAGGATCAGGACCCACCCGTGGAGAGCGAACTGCCGGACATTTACTGCCCGTTCCCCCAGCGGACGAATCCGCACGTCGGGCACACCAGAGTCCACCTCGACGCCTGGATCCGCGACACCGGTCTGGTATACCGCGATTCAGCCAGGGAGCGCTTCGAGCAGGCGGACTTCGGGGCGTTCGTCGGCATGGTGTACCCGACCGCCGACGAGAGGAATCTCGACCTCGTCGCCGACTGGTTCGTATGGCTGTTTCTCGTCGACGACCAGCTCGACGACGGTCACCTCGGCCGCAGCCCGGAGCGGGTGCGGGACGTGGTCGCCGTGATGCGGTCCGTGATCGAGGGCCGCGGCACGGGTGATCTGCCGGACGAGGAGCTGCCCGCCGCCGTGGTCGCCCTGGTCGATCTGTGGGAGCGGACGACGCCGACCGCTGCGGCGCACTGGAGCACCCGGTTCGGCTGGCACCTGACCAGATATCTCACCACGACCACCACCTGGGAGGCCGGGAACCGGGCCACGGCCGTGGTGCCGTCCGAGGAGACGTACATCGTCAATCGCCGCCACACCGGGGCGATACATGTCTGCATGGACCTGATAGAGATCGTGGCCGGGATCGAGGCACCCGAGTCGATTCACAACGACTCCCGGTTCATCACCGCGCTGGAGGCCTCATGCAACATCGTGTGCTGGGCCAACGACGTGTACTCCTACGAGAAGGAACAGGTGCTCGGCGAGATCCACAACCTCGTCCACCTGGTCAGGCACCACCGCGGATACGGCAAGCGGCAGGCTCTCGAACATGTCTGCGCGGAGATCGCCAGGGAGACGGAACGGTTCCTCGCCGCCGAGGCCGAGCTGCTGGCGGCGTACCCGCAGCTGTCCTGGATGCTCGCGCCGTACCTGGACGGGATGCGGAGCTGGATGCGCGGCAACCTGGACTGGTCGCGGCAGACCCCCCGCTACAACCCGGCCGATGTGAGCCAGTACGAGGAGCCGGAGGAATACCTGGAGGCGACGGTCCTGGGCGTGGCCCGGAACTGAGCCTCCGAGCCGGACACCGCCCGGGCAGCGCATCCGCTGTCCGGGCCCGGCTCCGCGACGGCCCCGGGACGGCCCCGGGACCGATCACCGCCCGTGTCAGACCCCGTCCGGATCCGCCCGCTCCAGCGCCGGCCGCCGCGGCGCCGCCGACTCGGTCAGCAGATAGTCGGCCGCCGCGGTGTCCGTCACCAGGCTGGTGACCAGTCCGGACCGCAGCACCGCACCGATCGCCGCGGCCTTGCGCTGGCCGCCCGCGATCGCCACCACCTCGGGGATCCGGCGCAGCCGGTCGGCCTCGACCGTGATGCACCGCTCCCCCAGGTCCCGGCCGACCCGCCGCCCCTCCGTGTCGAAGAGGTGCGCGGACATCTCCGCGGCGACGCCGAGCGACGCGTAGTGCGCCCGCTCCTCGTCCGTGAGCATGTCGTGGACGGTCGAGATGCCCGGCTCCCAGGAGCCGATGGACACCGCGGCGACCGTCACCTTGTCGAAGTACTCGAAGGCGCGCGCGATACCGGTCTGGTGGCGCAGCGCGGCGGCCGTGGCCGGGTCGGGGAGCAGCATCGGCGCATAGATCGGGTGGGCCTCACCGCCGGCCACCTGGGCGGCCCGGCGGACCGCCTCGACCGAGCCGCGCTCGGCCGTCCCCGCGTCGTACACCCCGGTGAGCTGCACGACCGTGCACGGCGGCAGCCGGTCGAGAGCCGCGGCCATGTGAATCGTGGAGCGGCCCCAGGCCAGGCCGAGCACATCCCCCTCGTTCACCAGTTCGCCGAGGAGATCGGCCGCGACCTCCCCCAGGTTCTCCGGGTCGGGTGCGTCGTCCTGCTCCTCCGCGGGGGATTCGACGACGACCGCGTGACGCAGCCCGTAGCGGGCCCGGAGCGCGTCGGAGCGCTCGGCGTCCAGCTCCGCGGGGACGCGGATCTCGATTCTCACGAGGTCGCGCTCGAGCGCCGTCTCCAGGACCCGGGCCACCTTGAAGCGGCTGACGCCGAACTCCTCGGCGATCTGGATCTTCGACTTTCCTTCGAGGTAGAAGCGGCGGGCCATGGCCGCCGCCTGCACCAGCTCCGCGGGCCCCATCCGCAGGGCGGACCGGCCCGCCGACATTGCAGACACCGCGATCTCCTCACTGCTGTTCACACTCTCGATACGCCGTTCATCCTGTCAGATCCGGCGCCCCTTGATCGGTCCCGTCGGACCACGTTCATCTGCCCTTGACCGGGCCGCCCCGCAATCGGGGGCCGGAGTGGGTTCCGGCTCCCGTTCCGGTTTCAGTGACGGCACGCCCAGGCCGCCGAGGCGGTGGCCGCGTCGGCGCTGGCCCGCAGCGCGCGCACCGCTTCGGCCGGGTCCTCGGCCCCGTACACCGCCGAACCCGCGACGAACACATCCGCGCCGGCCTCGGCGCACCGCTCGATCGTCGACTCGGAGACTCCTCCGTCGACCTGGAGCCAGAGCTCGAGTCCGTGCTTCGAGATGAGCTCACGGGTGCGGCGGATCTTCGGCAGCATGATGTCCAGGAATGCCTGGCCGCCGAAGCCCGGTTCCACCGTCATGATCAGCAGCATGTCGAGTTCGGGGAGCAGGTCCTCGTACGGCTCGATGGGCGTCGCGGGCCGCAGCGCCATGGAGGCGCGGGCGCCCTTGGCCCGGATCTCCCGCGCCAGCCGTACGGGGGCTGCCGCCGCCTCCACGTGGAAGGTGACGGATCCGGCGCCCGCCTCGACGTACTGCGGCGCCCAGCGGTCCGCGTCCTCGATCATCAGATGGCAGTCCAGCGGCGTGTCCGTGGCCCGGCTGAGCGATTCCACGATGGGCACGCCGAGGGTCAGATTGGGCACGAAGTGGTTGTCCATCACATCGACGTGGAGCCAGTCGGCACCTTCGACCGCTTTCGCCTCCTCGGCGAGACGGGCGAAATCGGCGGACAGGATGCTGGGGTTGATCTGGGCCATGTGCCAAGCCTGCCATGTTCCGCGCCACTTCCCCGCCTCAGTGCGGGCCAAAGCCTCACGGGATCATTACAGTTCACGGAACCCGGGCCTCCCGCTCCGCGCGATCCGGGGCACAGGTGCCTGTCGGGTTACCCCACTCCACTCCGGTGACCTGGGGTTTTGCCGGTCGTCGCAGGCATGGGCCGGGCAATTCCGGCTCCGGCGGCTCGACCAGGAACGCCATCACCTCACCCGGTCCGGGCCCATCCAACCGACTGCTCTGCCCCGGCGGCCTCCGGCACACCGCGGCAGCAGGCCCACCGCGCGGAACGGTCGTCCCCTTTTCCGTGGCGGCAACTTTTCCGTGGCGGCAACGCTGTCGGCCCGCCGGGCCGCCGGGCCGCCGAAAACGCCCGGCGGACCACCTGAGGCCGGAGCGCCGCGTGGGCCGGCCAGTGGTCCAGCAGCGCGTGGTCGTCCGTCACCGTCACCCGGTCGTTCTCCGGCGGGCGGCCCGCGCTCGCACCGCAGCACCTCGGGCGTCCGGGTGCCACCTGCATCCAGCCGCATCAGCTCCCGCGGGTTCAACGACATCGGGGCTGGTCAGCAGCGGTTCCGGCAGCCACTCGCCCACGTATTCCTCACGGCTGCACGACAACGTCCGCAGGCGGTTGAGCGCTTGCCGCGTGACAATCCGGACGAGGTACGCCCGCAGATCACGCACCTGCGCGTGGTCGACGGCGGCCCACCGCAGCCAGGACTCCTGCAGCACGTCCTCCGCATCGGCCGCCGACCCGAGCATCTCGTGGGCGACCGTGAACAGCAGGCTGCGATGGGCGACGAACGGATCCTCGGTCATGCCGTCGACGCCACCGTGGGCTTCTCGGGACGCGCGGCCAGCGGAATCTCGCACGCGTCGGAGTACCCCTGGGACGTGATCCCGTGCGCCGTGTTGATCCTGGTCGAGAGGTTGGCAAAGCCGATGGACACGGTGAGCTCGACCATCGCAGCCGGGCCGAGCCGGCCGAGCAGACTCGCCGAGAGCTCGTCGGTGACGGTCGGCGGCGTGTTCGTCATCGCCTCGGCGTACTCCATCACCTCCCGCTCCAGCGGCGTGAACACCTCCGACTCCCGCCAGCGCGGCACCTGGCTCGCCTTCGCCACGTCCAGGCTCTGGTTCAGCGCCGCGAAGTAGTTGACGTCGAGGCACCAGCTGCAGCCGATCTGCGCCGCAACAGCCATGTGCGCGAACGTCTTGAGGCTCGCGTCGACCGTGTCCCACGCGCCCACCCTGGCCGAGAACTCCAGGTTGGACGTGGCGACGTCGGGGTTGTGGAACACCACCTCGACGGGCTCGGGCACGGCACCGAACTGCTTGATCAGGTTCTCCCTCATCCCGGTGGGAAGTTCCGCCTTCGGAATGCGCGGTGTCATGGTGTTCTCCTTGTCCGGTGGCCTGTTGACCTGTTGGCCTGTCCGACATGAAGACACCGCCGGGCCCGCGAATGTGACAACCACCGCCACCGCGCGTGGTTCGTCGGCGCGCACGGGCCCGTCAAGCCGCTCCGGGACGACGGCGGCCGGAAGGGCGTTCCTCGTCGCCGGACACATCCGGTCCGGTCTGCTCCCGAGAGCGGGGACGAACCGGCGCAACCGGCGGCGGCCCGGTCCGTCGATTCTGGTCGCGGGCGCCGATCGGCTGGACGCGGTCGGCAGCCGGCGGCGGCGCGTGCCGGCCGCCTTCCGTGACAGCGCGGGCCCGGGCGCCCCTGCACGAGGGACCGCTCGGGCCCGCGGGCCACCTGCCCGGCGTGATCTGTCAGGCGTAGTAGTGGATGGTTCCGTGGAGCGCTGCTGTCGTTCCTTCGCAACGCTGCAGGAAGGTGGCTGCGAGGGCCTTGACCTTGCCCTGCTCGTCGGTGGCGAGCCGAGTGATGGTGAGCTCCCCGGCACCGGGGCTGCAGCCACGGCTGCCGTGCGAGACGGAGAGGAACGCGGCGGTCTCATCGCCGATGTCGGCCGTCTGGTAGGTGCGCCCCGCTTGAAGCTGCTCGCCCTCCGGGGCCGCGAACCGCACACTCCACGATTCGCGCTTGCCCGACCCCGTGTAGTCGACGATGCCGTTCACGGAGCCGGTGAGCTGGAAGAGGCTGGTGGCTCCGGTGTAGCTGGTGCTGGTCCCACCCCCGATGTAGTCGCCGGCCTCGCTGGTATAGGCGTAGGAGAGAGGGAACGCCCGGTACTTGATGTTCCCGGTGAGCGCGGGCGCATCAGCGCTCTCGCACCGCTGTGTGAAGGTCAGGTCCACCAGGGTCGCCAGGCCCGATGCGTCGAACTCGATCTGGTTGACGGTGAATTGGCCGAATACCTCGTTGCACCCCCGGCTGAAGCCGGAGGCGTCCAAGCCCGGCGCCCGCCCGGAACGGGCGGAGACACGCTCCGCGTCCCGGTAGACCCCGGGCCGCAGCGGCTCCCCTCGGGGCGCGGCGAGTGCGATCGTCCAGAAGCTCGTGGAGAGCACGACCTTCTCAGGGCTGGGGTCGACGGCAATGTTGTTCACCGTCACGCCGTCGTACGTGCCCGACCCGCCGCCTCCGACCCAATCACCCTGTTCGCTGCTGTACGAGTACGACGAGACCGCCACCGGCTCCGCACCCGTCGCCCGATCCCGGGCCGGTGCCGCCCGGGCAGGTGTCGCCTGTGCCCCGACCCCCGTGAGGGCGAGCCCCACCGCCAGCGCCACACCGATCCGTCTCGCGCTCATCCAGAACCGCATGAGAATCCCCTCCCTGGAGCACCTGTTCGATACAGGTGATCGATCCCTACCCGCCCGCCCCGGGCGATGACACCTCGCGTCGGTGCCGTCGATCGATGCCCCGCGGCCGTAACGGGCTCAGCGGGCAGGTCCACCGCTCGCATCGGACTGCGCGAGGATGTGCCGAAGCCGGCGGAAACGGGCGTCGCGGGCGTCCTGGCTGATAGCTGATAGCGGCCCGTGGTGCGAAGGTGCCGAAGCCGTGGAAGGCCCCCGGCGATACACGCAGTTCGGCCTGGCCACCGGCCCGCCGGATCGCATGGACGCAGGCCACGTCCTCATCCCTCAAGGTCTCGGCCGCCCCTACCTCGATGCGGGCCGGGGGCGACTCGGACAGATCCGTGGCGCGGGCGCGAGCCGCGCAGGCTCGAAGCGGTCGGCGACTACGTGAAGTCCACCGAGCGACTCGCCCGCCCGGAGACCCGGAGCGTCGGCCTGGTCCGGGCCGCAGCATCCCGCTCCCGCCGGGCCGCAAGGTTCTCCAGCCGCCGACAGGGACGCGGCCGCGTCAGGCGGTCCGCCGCAGCAGCGCCAGGTACATCGCGTCCGTGCCATGCAGATGCGGCCACAGCTGGACGTCGGGACCGTCGCCGAGCGCGGGCACTCCCGGCATCAGCGGGCGGGCGTCGACCCACTCCGCCTCGACCGGTTCACCGCCTCGCCCCTTGAGCACGTCCTCGACGACGACCCGGGTCTCCGCGAGATGCGGCGAGCAGGTCGCGTAGCCGACGATGCCGCCGACCCGTACCGCCTTCAACGCCTCGCGCAGCAGCCCGCGTTGCAGTGGTGCGAAGCCCTCCAGGTCCTCCGGGCGTCGCCGCCAGCGCGCTTCCGGGCGGCGGCGCAGCGCGCCGAGGCCCGAGCACGGCACATCCATCAGGATCCGGTCGAAGGAGCCGGGCCGCCACGGCGGGCGGGTGCCGTCGGCGGTGATCACCTGGTACGGGCCGGGGTTGCCGGCGAGCGCGCGCTCGACGAGGCGGGCCCGGTGCGGCTGCTTCTCGGCGGCGAGCAGGGCGGCTCCGCGTTCGGCGGCGAGGGCTGCCAGCAGGGCGGCCTTGCCACCGGGCCCGGCACAGCCGTCGAGCCAGCGGGTGTCGCTGCCCTCCACCGGCGCGTCGGCGACGGCGACGGCCACCAGCTGACTGCCCTCGTCCTGGACTCCGGCGCGGCCCTCCTGCACGGCCGTGAGGGCGCCCGGCTCGCCGCCCTCGCCCATCCGTACGGCATGGGGCGACCAGCGGCCCGGCAGGCCGTTGTCGTCACCGAGGGCGGTGAGGAGCTCATCGGTGGTGGCGCGGCCGGGGCGGGCGACCAGGGTGACCTCCGGCCGTTCGTTGTCCGCTTCGAGGAGGTCCTCGATCCCGGCACGGCCACCGCCCAGCGCGTCCCAGAGGGCGGACACGACCCACCGCGGATGCGAGTGGACGACCGCGAGATGGTCCTCGGCGTCCTCGTCGTACGGCGGGGCGACACGCGCCACCCAGCCGTCGAGGTCGTCCGCGGAGACCTTCCGCAGGACGGCGTTGACGAACTTCGCACGCCCCTCGCCGAGGACCACCCGGGCCAGCTCCACGCTGGCGGAGACGGCGGCATGGGTGGGGATGCGGGTGCCGAGCAGCTGGTGCGCACCCATGGTGAGCACGTCGAGGACCGGCGGGTCGACCTCGCGCAGCGGCCGGTCGATGCAGGCCGCGACGATCGCGTCGTACGTCCCCTGGCGGCGCAGCGTCCCGTAGACCAGCTCGGTCGCCAGCGCCGCGTCCCGGCTGTCGAAGTCGCCCTTGGCCCGGGCCTTCTTCAGCAACGGGGGCAGAACGAGGTTGGCGTACGCATCGCGTTCGTCGACGGCTCTGAGCGCTTCGAAGGCGAGGAACCGGACGGGGTCCTTCTTGGGGCGGCGATGCGGCTTGGCGGGACGGCGACGCTGCTGGTCGTTCACGTGAAAGGTGCTCCGCTGATGGTGAGGGGGCGAACCCTCCCAGCGTACGTCGCCGCCCCGCTCCCCGATCCGGCCCGATCCAAACGAAAGACCCTAGCCGCCCAGCAGCTCGCCGTGGACGATCCGCACCCCGCGGGCCCAGTCCGCGGCCCGCATCGGCTTCTTGCCCTGCGGCTGCACCCAGAGCAGTTCGACGGCGTGCGATCCGGTGCCCACGTACACGTTGTTCTTGGCCGCCGACAGTTCGCCGGGGGCCAGGTCGGCGCGGTCCAGTACGGGCGCCGCCTGGATCAGCTTCAGCCGTTCCCCGCGGAACAACGTCCACGCCCCCGGAGCGGGTGTGCAGCCGCGCACCACCCGGTCGACCCGCAGGGCGGGGGCGGACCACTGCACCTGGGCGTCCTCGACGGTGATCTTCGGTGCGAGGGTGACGCCGTCGGCGGGCTGCGGCACGGCGTGCAGCGATCCGTCCTCGATGCCGTCCATGGTCGCGACCAGCAGCCCGGCACCGGCGAACGCCAGCCGGGTGAGCAGGTCGCCGCTGGTGTCGGTGGGCCGTACCTCTTCGGTGAGCACGCCGTACACCGGGCCGGAGTCGAGTCCCTCCTCGATCAGGAAGGTCGACGCACCGGTCACCTCGTCCCCCGCCATGATCGCGTGCTGCACGGGAGCCGCGCCGCGCCAGGCGGGCAGCAGCGAGAAGTGGAGGTTGACCCAGCCGCGGGCGGGTACGTCGAGCGTGGTCTTGGGCAGCAGTGCCCCGTAGGCGACGACCGGACAGCAGTCCGGGGCGATCTCCCGCAGCCGCGCCAGGAAGTCCTCGTCGCGCGGGCGGGCGGGCTTGAGCACCTCGATCCCGGCCTCCTCGGCACGCTCGGCGACGGGGCTGGCGACCAGGCGGCGGCCTCGCCCGGCGGGGGCGTCGGGCCGGGTGACGACGGCGGCCACCTCGTGCCGGCCGGAGGCGATCAGGGCGTCCAGGGCGGGTACGGCTACCTCGGGGGTGCCTGCGAAGACGAGCTTCATGGGTGGCTGACTGCCTCTCAGGCCGAAACGTACGGTGACGAGCAACGCACAAGTCTATGGGCCGGGCGCCCGGGGGGCGTACGCATCACTGCGCGCCCCTTGGATATGCGCACGCGCCCCTCCAGCGTGACCAGATCCACGGCTGACGCGTTGGTCAAGAGAGATTGACCGAAGCGAGCCGCCACGGTGCGGCCCGATCCCTTTCAACGCCGGTTCGAGAGGCTTCTTCATGGCCGACCACGCAACCCACGACGCCCAAGCGAGGGCCAGCCTGCATCTGTTGGTGCGGGACATCGAGCGGGTCCGGCGGCAGGTGGACGCGTTGCGCACGCTCACCGCCCAACTGGGCAACGTCTACCGTCCGCGCCGCTCCGGCCCGTCCACGGGCTTCGTCGTCTACGGCAGGGCCCCGGCCCCCACGGTCAGGCTGGCCCAGGAACTGCGCGACAGCGTCGAGACCCTGGTCACCGCAGCAGTGGACTTCGACCGCTCACTGGGCTTCTCCTGGGACGCGGTGGGCTCCGCGCTCGGGGTCACCAAACAGGCGGTGCACCGCCGCTACGGCGCCCGCCGCAACGCCCGGCAGCCAGGGCCGGCGGACACCACCGCGGAGACCTCGGTACCGCGTCCCCTGCCCATGGCGCCCGGCTCCACCGGCGCACCGGCGCTGCCCGCCGTACCCGCCGCGCGCTCCATGCCCCCGCAGCCGTCCGCGGACCGCCCGTTACTGCGCGAGGATCTGCGCCCCGGCGTCTTCCCCGGCCCACGCAACGGCTGACCACCTCACCCATCCTGCCCCGCCGCGCCCCGCCGCACGGCGGGGCAGCCGCATCGAGGGCGGTGCAATCACCGACCGCGCCGCGTCCGGCCCGCCCACTCGTCGTCACCCGATGTCCGGCGGGTCCACCCTGATCCGGACCTGCTCACCGCTCCCCCGGGACATCCGTGCCGCCTGCGCCGCCTTCAACGCGGCAGCGAGCGCCGCCCCGCTGCCCGGAGGCACCCTGAGCAGCACCCGCTCCCACGACTGCCCCGGCGGCGCGTCCCCGGGCCTGCGGGGTCTGCCGGGCTCGGCGCCCGGCACCGGGACCGGGCCGAGCACCTCGGCCCGGGGCGGCAGTTCGGCCGCCGCGAGAAACGCGGCGAGCGCCTCCGGCGTACCTGTCGCCGAGGCCATCCGGGAGACCGGCGGAAAGCCGAGTTCGGCCCGCTCCGCCAGCTCGCGACGGGCGTGTCCCACCGGGTCCCAGCGCACCAGGGCCTGCACCGGCCGCAGGGTCGGCTCGGCGACGATCACCACTGTGCCGCCTTCCGGCTGCCCCCGTACCAGCGAGGCCGCGGCCGTCCAGCGGCGCAGCGCTTCCTCACCGGCCCGCAGGTCGGGACGGCCGACCATCGCCCACCCGTCCAGCAGCAGCGCCGCCGCGTAGCCGCCCTCGGCGACGGGTTCGGCGCCCGGGGTACTGACGACCAGTGCCGGCACGTCCGGCACCGAGTCCAGGATGTGGTCGCGGCCCGACGTCCGTACCGGCACGGCGGGGAACGCCCGGCCCAGCTCCTCGGCGGTGCGGCGGGCGCCGACGATCTGGGCCCGCAGCCGGTTGGAACCACAGGCGACGCAGTGCCAGGCGGTCTCGGCCCGTCCGCACCAGGCGCAGTCGAGATCCCGTTGGTCCGGCGCCTGAAGCGGTCCGGCACAGTGCCGGCACCGAGCGGGTTCACGGCAGCGCTCGCAGGCCAGACGGGGCGCGTATCCGCGGCGCGGCACCTGGACGAGGACGGGGCCGCTGCGCAGCCCGTCCCGTACGGTCTGCCAGGCCAGACTGGGCAACCGGGCCGCCCGCGCGGCCCCGTCCCGCGCCAGCTCCCCGTCGCCGACGGTACGCACCAGGGGCGCCGCCGTCCGCAGCTGCTCCCGGTCCGCGCGCAGCGGCAGCGCCCAGCCGCTCTCCACCAGCTGAGCGGCCTCCACCGTGCAGTTCGTACCGCCGAGCAGGAACGCGCACCGGCCGTGCGCGGCCCGTAGTTCGAGCACCTCCCGCACGTGCGGGAAGGGGGCGTTGTCGTCGCTGTGGCTGGAGTCCCCGTCGTCCCAGACGGCGACCAGCCCGAGATCGGCGACGGGCGCGAACATCGCGGCCCTCGTTCCGACGACCGCCCGCACGGAGCCGCGCCGCACGGCGAGCCACTCCCGGTACCGCTTCTCCGGTCCGGAGTCGGCGGTCAGCAGCGCGTGGCGTCCCCGGCCGAGCAGTGCGGTGAGTGCGGCATCGACCCGCCCTGCGGCCCGGCCGTCGGGCACGACGACGAGTGCGCCGCGCCCGGAGGCGAGAGTCGCGGCCATGGCCCTGGCGATCTCCTCGGGCCAGTGCGGGCCGGGCAGCGCGGTCCAGACGGCACGGGGCTCACCGCCCTCGGCCAGTGCCCGCAGGAACGCGGGCCCCCGTGCGTATCTCTCCCAGCTGCCGGCCGACGGGGCGGGCGGCGGGGGCAGCGGCTCGGGCGAGGGCTTGGCCTCGGCCCGTCCGTTCCTGGGGGGTACGGCGAGTTGCAGCACATCGGCGAGGCTGCCCGCGTAGCGGTCCGCGACAGCCCGCGAGAGGGCGAGCAGCTCCGGTCCCAGCACCGGTTCCGGCGATACGACGTAGGCGAGCGCGGCGAGGGCACCCGTGTAGTCCGATTCGGCGCGCCGCTCGACGAGGAACCCGTCGATCAGCCCGCCGCCCTCGCGCCGGCCGCCGCGGACATTGCGGGCCCCGGCCCCGAATCGCACCCGCACCCGCACCCCGGGCTGCGCGTCGGCGTCGAGCTCCTCGGGGACGGCATAGTCGAAGTACTGGTCGAGATGGAGCACGCCCTTGTTGACCAGCACCCGGGCGACAGGCAGCTCCTTGGCGAGTGCCGCGCCACGCCACGTCCGCGGCTTCGCCCGCGGCACCTTCGCCTTCCGTACCGTCTCCCGAATCAGCGCAAGCTGCTCCGGGGTCCCGCTCCCGGGGTCCTCGGACCGCTCGTTTTCGCTGCTCACAGCCAAATTCCTACCAGACTCCACTGACAGCGGCCCGGGCGCGAGCGCACCGGTGACCGCATGCGCCGGGGCCCGGACACCGTGTGCGGCGTCCGGGCCCCGGCGTACAGACGGAGAGCGGCGGGCTTACGACACCCGGTCCGTCACAGTCCGGCCGCCGTACGCAGCGCGTCCACGCGGTCCGTGCGCTCCCAGGTGAAGTCGGGCAGCTCGCGGCCGAAGTGGCCGTACGCCGCGGTCTGGGCGTAGATCGGGCGCAGCAGGTCGAGGTCGCGGATGATCGCGGCCGGGCGGAGGTCGAAGACCTCACCGATGGCGTGCTCGATCTTGTCGGTCTCGATCGCGGCGGTGCCGAACGTCTCGACGAACAGACCGACGGGCTCGGCCTTGCCGATCGCGTACGCGACCTGCACCTCGCAACGGGCGGCGAGGCCCGCGGCGACGACGTTCTTGGCGACCCAGCGCATGGCGTACGCGGCGGAGCGATCGACCTTCGACGGGTCCTTGCCCGAGAATGCACCGCCGCCGTGACGGGCCATGCCGCCGTAGGTGTCGATGATGATCTTGCGACCGGTCAGACCGGCGTCGCCCATCGGGCCGCCGATCTCGAAGCGTCCGGTCGGGTTGACCAGCAGCCGGTAGCCGTCGGTGTCCAGCTTGATGCCGTCCTCGACCAGCTGCGCGAGCACGTGCTCGACGACGAACTCGCGGATGTCGGGTGCGAGCAGCGAGTCGAGGTCGATGTCACTGGCGTGCTGTGAGGAGACGACGACCGTGTCGAGACGGATGGCCTTGTCGCCGTCGTACTCGATGGTGACCTGCGTCTTGCCGTCCGGGCGCAGGTAAGGGATGGTTCCGTTCTTGCGGACCTCGGAGAGCCGGCGCGAGAGCCGGTGCGCGAGGTAGATCGGGAGCGGCATGAGCTCGGGCGTCTCGTCGCAGGCGTAGCCGAACATCAGGCCCTGGTCGCCGGCACCCTGCTTGTCGAGCTCGTCCTCATCGCCCTCGACCCGCTTCTCGTACGCGGTGTCGACGCCCTGCGCGATATCGGGCGACTGCGCACCGATGGACACCGAGACACCGCAGGAGGCGCCGTCGAAGCCCTTCTTGGAGGAGTCGTAGCCGATTTCGAGAACCTTGTTGCGTACGAGGGTCGGGATGTCGGCGTAGGCCTTGGTCGTGACCTCACCCGCAACATGCACCAGACCGGTGGTGATCAAGGTCTCGACGGCGACGCGGGACCGGGGGTCCTCACGGAGCAGTGCGTCGAGGATGGTGTCGCTGATCTGGTCAGCGATCTTGTCGGGGTGGCCCTCGGTGACGGATTCCGAGGTGAAGAGACGGCGGGACACATCGCTCCCTGGGGTTGCAGCGGCTGCTGGCTGATCATTTGGCGGACGGCCGGGAGCTGCGCCCGACACCGTCCGCGGGCCAGTTTATCGGGCGCTTTCGTTCAGCGGACAGCGTGTCTCGCCCTTTGGGAGTTATGTGACCTGTCGCACGGCTCCCGGCTGTACGGAAATCGCCTGTCGAGAAAGCCATTTACGCCCATATTTCAAGGGTTTCGGCCGCCGCGAAGACATGAAACGAGAATTTCACGCGAGTCGCGACGACACGAGATCCCAGACCGTGTCGGCGAGCGCCTCCTTGGGGCCGTGAGGCACCGGGGTCTCACCGCCGTCGGCCGCGAGCACCACCGCTTCGTTGTCCTCGGAGCCGAAGGTCCTGCGCTCCCCCACCTCGTTGACGACGAGGAGATCACAGCCCTTGCGGCGGAGCTTCTCACGGCCATGGGCAAGGACGTCGTCGGTCTCGGCGGCGAAACCGACGACGATCTGGCCCGGCCGGGCGCGTTCACCGGCGACCTCGGCGAGGATGTCGGGATTGCGGACGAGTGCGATGGGCGCGGGCTCCTGGCCATCCTTCTTCTTGATCTTCCCCGTCGCGTACTCGGCGGGCCGGAAGTCGGCGACCGCCGCCGCCATCACGATCACATCGGCGTCCGCAGCGGCCTTGACCACGGCCTCGCGCAGCTGTATGGCGGTCCCTGCGTGCAGGACGTCGGCGCCGGCCGGGTCGGGCAGGCCGGTGTTGGCCTCGATGAGGGTGACCCGGGCGCCGCGGGCGATCGCGGTGCGGGCCAGGGCGTAACCCTGCTTGCCCGAGGAACGGTTTCCGAGGAAACGCACCGGGTCGAGCGGCTCCCGCGTACCGCCCGCGCTGATCACGACGTGGCGGCCGGCCAGGTCTGCTTCGACCGGTCCGCGGGTCAGCACCCGGCGACAGACCTCGAAGATCTCCCCGGGGTCGGGCAGCCGGCCCTTGCCGGTGTCGACGCCGGTGAGCCGGCCGACGGCGGGCTCGATGACGACGGCGCCACGGCGGCGCAGCGTGGCGACGTTCTCCCGGGTGGCGGGGTGCTCCCACATCTCGGTGTGCATGGCGGGCGCGAAGACGACCGGACAGCGGGCGGTGAGGAGCGTGTTGGTGAGCAGGTCGTCGGCGAGGCCGTGGGCGGCCCTGGCGAGGATGTCGGCGGTGGCGGGAGCGACGACGACCAGGTCGGCGCCCTGTCCGATCCTGACGTGCGGCACCTCGTGGACGTCGTTGAAGACCTCCGCGGAGACCGGGTGGCCGGAGAGGGCCGACCAGGTGGCCGCCCCCACGAACTGCAGCGCCGACCCGGTCGGGACGACACGCACATCGTGACCGGACTCGGTCAGCCTGCGCAGCAGCTCGCACGCCTTGTACGCGGCGATGCCCCCGCTGACCCCCAGAACGACCTTCGGCTTGTCCACTGCGTCTCCCCGCACTCGGATACGAACACCCCCATGCTGCCTCACCGCGCCCGGTCCGATGCGCTCGCCCCGGACACACCACAGGCCCGGCTGCCGTGGCCGCCGGGCCTGTGGTGAAGGTACAACTCCTGCTTACTGCGCGGGGCCCTCGATGGCCTCGGAGGTGAGCAGGCCCGCGTTGATCTCGCGGAGCGCGATCGACAGCGGCTTCTCGTGCACGTGGGTGTCGACGAGCGGACCGACGTACTCCAGGAGACCCTCGCCGAGCTGCGAGTAGTACGCGTTGATCTGGCGCGCGCGCTTGGCGGCGTAGATCACGAGGCTGTACTTCGAGTCGGTGGCCTCGAGGAGCTCATCAATCGGCGGGTTGATGATGCCCTCGGGCGTGGTGATGGAAGAGGACACTCTCTGCCTTCCGAAGGGGGTAAAGATCAAAGAAATCTTTGACGGTGTGGAGTCCGGTACGGAGTCCGGTATGGATTTCCGTGGTGCGTGCGCGTCGGCCGCGTCACTCGCCGCCGGCGCGGTGGCCGGAAGACTCCAGCATCAAGGCTAGCAGCTCACGGGCCACGTCCTCGACGGAGGTGTTGACCAGAGTCGTGTCGAACTCGGACTCGGCGGCCAGCTCGATCCTGGCTGCGGCGAGCCGGCGCTCGATCACCTCGGCGGACTCGGTCCCGCGGCCGGTGAGCCGACGGACCAGTTCCTCCCAGCTCGGCGGGGCCAGGAAGACGAGCCGGGCGTCCGGCATCGACTGCCGGACCAGCCGGGCGCCCTGGAGGTCGATCTCCAGCAGCACCGGCTCGCCCGCCTCCAGGCGGTCGAGCACGGCGCGGCGCGGCGTGCCGTACCGGTTACCCGCGAACTCGGCCCACTCCAGCAGTTCGCCGTTGGCGATCAGCTTGTCGAACTCGTCGTTGTCCACGAAGAAGTAGTGGACACCGTTGCGCTCGCCGGGGCGCGGCCTGCGGGTCGTCGCCGACACCGAGAGCCATACCTCGGGGTGGACCTTGCGCATATGGGCGACGACCGTGCTCTTGCCGACCCCCGAGGGGCCGGAGAGCACGGTCAGCCGCGGACGTACGTCCGGGGGTACGGGGGACGTCCCCCGGGATGTTGCAGCCATGGAGCGATTATCCAGGTTCTCAGGAGTGCCTGAGAACGTCAGGCGGCCTTGTCGCCGAACTCGCGCTCCAGGGATGCGATCTGGTTGGAACCGAGGCCCCGGACCCGGCGGCTCTCGGAGATACCGAGCCGCTCCATGATCTGCTTGGCGCGGACCTTGCCCACGCCCGGCAGCGACTCCAGGAGGGCGGAGACCTTCATCTTCCCGATGACGTCGTTCTCCTGGCCCTGCTTGATGACCTCGTGGAGGGAGGCGCCGGAGTGCTTGAGTCGATTCTTGACCTCGGCCCGCTCCCGGCGAGCCGCGGCGGCCTTTTCGAGCGCGGCTGCGCGCTGTTCAGGGGTAAGGGGCGGAAGAGCCACGCCTACGTCACCTCGGATGTCGATCTGTCGGATACGGACCGGTGAGGAAGCTGGACGCTCCCCACCAGGTGAGCGACGGACAACTTGTGCACGTCGGCTCTCGACGGAGACTAGCGGCCAAGGCCGCCAGAGTCAGCGAGAACCAACGAAAAGTCCTGGTCAGCCTTAGCCGACCAGGACATTTCTGGCATATCAACCGAGATTTTTGGTCAGGATTCAGTCAACACCCTGTTACATGACATGGTCATGTAACTGCGACGGCCGCCCGGACCTCGTCCGTGAGCCGCTCGGCTGCCGCGCGCAGACCCGCCGCGTCCGGTCCCCGGCTGAGCACGCCGCGGCTCACACTGGGCAGCACATTGCCCACGGCCGGGCCGAAGACACCGGGCAGATCGGCGGGCGTCGCCCCCTGGGCCCCGATCCCGGGGGCGAGCAGCGGGCCGTTGATGGCGAGATTCACACCCGCGTCCCCGAGCGTGGCACCGACCACCGCGCCGACGGAGCCGAGCGGGGTCGCCCCCTCGTTCTCGGCGGCCATGTGGTCGAGCATCAGCTGGGCCAGCGAGCGGCCGTCGGCGGCGGTGGCCCGCTGCACCTGAGCCCCCTCCGGATTGGAGGTCAGGGCGAGCACGAAGACGCCCGCACCGGAGAGGACCGCCGCATCGAGCGCCGGGCGCAGCGAACCGAAGCCGAGGTACGGCGAGACGGTGACCGCGTCCGAGAACAGCGGCGAGCCCTTCTCCAGATAGGTCGCCGCGTAGGCGCCCATGGTGGAGCCGATGTCGCCGCGCTTGGCGTCCATCAGGACGAGTGCGCCGGCCGCCCGCGCCTCCTCGACGGCCTTCTCCAGCACGGCGATGCCGCGCGAGCCGAAGCGCTCGAAGAAGGCGGACTGCGGCTTGAGCACGGCGACCCGGTCCGCCAGGGCCTCGACGACGGTGCGCGTGAACCGCTCCAGACCCGCGACGTCGTCGTTCAGGCCCCAGGCGGCCAGGAGCGAGGCATGCGGGTCGATGCCGACACAGAGCGGCCCGCGGGTGTCCATGGCCCGGCGCAGACGTGCGCCGAACGGTTCCGGGATCATGCGGCTGCCTTCCTGGTCGCTGCGCCGACGGCTTCGGCGAGGGTGGTGTACGGGGATGCGGCCAGGCGTGCGGCCAGGCCCTTGTGGATCGCCCGGGCGTAGAACGGGCCCTCGTAGATGAAGGCGCTGTAGCCCTGGACGAGCGTGGCGCCGGCGAGAATGCGCTGCCAGGCGTCCTCGGCGTTCTCGATGCCCCCGACACCGACCAGGGTGATCCGGTCGCCCACCCGCGCGTACAGGCGGCCGAGGACCTCCAGGGAGCGTGCCTTGAGGGGCGCGCCGGACAGCCCGCCGGTCTCCTCGGCCAGGGACGGCGACGACTTCAGGCCGAGGCCGTCCCGGGCGATGGTGGTGTTGGTGGCGATGATGCCGTCCAGCCCCAGCTCGACCGCGAGGTCGGCGACCGCGTCGATGTCCTCGTCGGCGAGGTCCGGGGCGATCTTGACGAGCAGGGGGACCCGCCGGCCGGTGACGGTCCGGTCGGCCGCCTCGCGCACGGCGGCGAGCAGCGGGCGGAGCGCCTCGGTGGCCTGGAGGTTGCGCAGGCCGGGTGTATTGGGCGAGGAGACGTTCACCACGAGGTAGTCGGCGTGGCGGGCGAGCCGCTCGGTGGACTTCACGTAGTCGCCGGCCGCTTCGGCCTCCGGCACGGCCTTCGTCTTGCCGATGTTGACGCCGACCGTGGTCCTGAAGACCGGCCTGCGGGCGGCCAGCCGCGCGGCCACGGCGGCCGAGCCCTCGTTGTTGAAGCCCATGCGGTTGATCAGCGCGCGGTCCGGGACGAGACGGAAGAGGCGCTTCTTGGGGTTTCCGGGCTGCGGCTCGCCGGTGACCGTACCGATCTCGACATGGTCGAAGCCGAGCATCGACATGCCGTCGATCGCGACGGCGTTCTTGTCGAAGCCGGCGGCGAGGCCGAAGGGGCCGTGCATCCGCAGGCCGAGGGCCTCGGTGCGCAGCTCCTTGTGGCGGGGGGCGAGCACGGCGGCGACGAAGGTGCGCAGCACGGGGATGCGGGCCGCGCAGCGGATCCAGCCGAAGGCCAGGTGGTGTGCCTGCTCCGGGTCCATCCGCCGGAAGACCAGCTGGAAGAAGAATGCGTACATCGGGGGTGTCCTCACGGAGAGGGGGACACCGTTTCCGGTGTCCCCCTGCTGGTCTGCTAGTCGCGGGCCGCGGTCAGATGTTCCGCGTGTTCCTGGAGGGAGCTGACGCCGACGCCTCCGTGGGTGAGTGCGTCGATGCCCTGCACGGCGGCGGCGAGCGCCTGGACCGTCGTCAGGCACGGCACGGACCGGGCCACGGCGGCGGTGCGGATCTCGTAGCCGTCGAGGCGGCCGCCGGTGCCGTACGGCGTGTTGACGATCAGGTCGACCTCGCCGTCGTGGATCAGCTGGACGATGGTCTTCTCGCCCTGCGGCCCCACGCCCTCGGACTGCTTGCGCACGACCGTGGCGTTGATGCCGTTGCGCTTGAGGACCTCGGCGGTGCCGGAGGTGGCGAGCAGCTCGAAGCCGTGGGCGACGAGTTCGCGCGCCGGGAAGATCATCGAGCGCTTGTCGCGGTTGGCGACCGAGATGAAGGCGCGGCCCTTGGTGGGCAGCGGTCCGTAGGCGCCTGCCTGAGACTTGGCGTATGCCGTGCCGAAGACCGAGTCGATGCCCATGACCTCACCGGTGGAGCGCATCTCCGGGCCGAGAACGGTGTCGACGCCGCGGCCGTGGATGTCGCGGAAGCGCGACCACGGCATGACGGCCTCCTTGACGGAGATCGGCGCGTCGAGCGGCAGGGTGCCGCCGTCGCCGTTCGCCGGGAGCAGGCCCTCGGCGCGCAGCTCGGCGATGGTCGCGCCCAGCGAGATGCGGGCGGCGGCCTTGGCGAGCGGGACCGCGGTCGCCTTCGAGGTGAAGGGGACGGTCCGGGAGGCGCGCGGGTTGGCCTCCAGGACGTAGAGGATGTCGCCGGAGAGCGCGAACTGGATGTTGATCAGCCCACGGACGCCGACGCCCTTGGCGATGCCCTCGGTGGAGGCGCGCAGCCGCTTGATGTCGTAGCCGCCGAGCGTGATCGGGGGCAGTGCGCAGGCGGAGTCGCCGGAGTGGATGCCGGCCTCCTCGATGTGCTCCATGACACCGCCGAGGTAGAGCTCGCTGCCGTCGTAGAGCGCGTCGACGTCGATCTCGATCGCGTCGTCGAGGAAGCGGTCGACCAGGACCGGCCGGGTGGGGCTGATCTCGGTGGACTCGGCGATGTACGAGGAGAGCCGCACCTCGTCGTACACGATCTCCATGCCGCGGCCGCCGAGCACGTACGACGGGCGTACGAGGACGGGGTAGCCGATCTCGTCGGCGATGGCCTTGGCCTCGTCGAACGTGGTGGCGGTGCCGTGCTTCGGGGCCGGCAGACCGGCCTCGGCCAGGACGCGGCCGAAGGCGCCGCGGTCCTCGGCGGCGTGGATCGCCTCCGGGGACGTGCCGACGACCGGCACGCCGTTGTCCTTGAGCGCCTGCGACAGACCCAGCGGGGTCTGGCCGCCGAGCTGGACGATGACACCGGCGACCGGGCCCGCGAGGGTCTCCGCGTGCACGATCTCCAGCACGTCCTCCAGCGTCAGAGGCTCGAAGTACAGGCGGTCGGAGGTGTCGTAGTCGGTGGAGACGGTCTCCGGGTTGCAGTTGACCATCACGGTCTCGTAGCCCGCGTCGCTCAGTGCGAAGGAGGCGTGGACGCAGGAGTAGTCGAACTCGATGCCCTGGCCGATGCGGTTGGGGCCCGAGCCGAGGATGATCACCGCGGGCCTGGTGCGGGACGCGACCTCGCTCTCCTCGTCGTAACTGGAGTAGAAGTACGGCGTCTTCGCGGCGAACTCGGCGGCGCAGGTGTCGACGGTCTTGTAGACCGGGCGGATGCCCAGCGCGTGCCGCACCTCGCGTACGACGTCCTCGCGCAGGCCGCGGATGCCGGCGATCTGGGCGTCGGAGAAGCCGTGCCGCTTGGCGTCGGCGAGCAGCTCGGGGGTGAGCTTCTCGGCGGCGGCCAGCTCGTCGGCGATCTCCTTGATCAGGAAGAGCTGGTCGACGAACCAGGGGTCGATCTTCGTCGCGTCGAAGACCTCCTCCTGGGTGGCGCCGGCCCGGATCGCCTGCATGACGGTGTTGATCCGGCCGTCGGTCGGGCGGACCGCCTCGGCCAGCAGCTCGGCCTTGTCACCGGTCTCGCCGGTGAAGGAGAACTGCGAGCCCTTCTTCTCCAGGGAGCGCAGCGCCTTCTGGAGCGCCTCGGTGAAGTTCCGGCCGATCGCCATGGCCTCGCCCACCGACTTCATGGTGGTGGTGAGGGTGGAGTCGGCGGCGGGGAACTTCTCGAAGGCGAACCGGGGGGCCTTGACGACGACGTAGTCGAGGGTCGGCTCGAAGGAGGCCGGGGTCTTCTCGGTGATGTCGTTCGGGATCTCGTCGAGCGTGTAGCCGACGGCCAGCTTGGCGGCGATCTTGGCGATCGGGAAGCCGGTGGCCTTCGAGGCGAGCGCCGAGGAGCGGGAGACGCGCGGGTTCATCTCGATCACGATGACCCGGCCGTCGGCCGGATCGATGGCGAACTGGATGTTGCAGCCGCCGGTGTCGACGCCGACCTCGCGGATGATCGCGATGCCGATGTCGCGCAGCCGCTGGTATTCGCGGTCGGTGAGCGTCATCGCCGGGGCGACGGTGATCGAGTCACCCGTGTGGACGCCCATCGGGTCGAAGTTCTCGATGGAGCAGACGACCACGACGTTGTCGTGTCTGTCGCGCATCAGCTCCAGCTCGTACTCCTTCCAGCCGAGGATGGACTCCTCCAGGAGCACCTCGGTGGTCGGGGAGAGCGTCAGGCCCTGGCCGGCGATGCGGCGCAGCTCCGCCTCGTCGTGGGCGAAGCCGGAGCCGGCGCCGCCCATGGTGAAGGAGGGGCGGACGACCACGGGGTAGCCGCCGAGCGTCTCGACGCCCGCCAGGACGTCGTCCATGGAGTGGCAGATGACCGAGCGGGCGGACTCGCCGTGGCCGGTCTTGGCGTTGACGGCCTCGACGACGCCTTTGAAGAGGTCGCGGTCCTCGCCCTTGTTGATGGCTTCGACGTTGGCGCCGATGAGCTCGACACCGTACTTCTCCAGGACACCGTTCTCGTGCATGGAGATCGCGGTGTTGAGCGCGGTCTGGCCGCCCAGCGTGGGCAGGAGCGCGTCGGGGCGCTCCTTGGCGATGATCTTCTCGACGAACTCGGGGGTGATCGGCTCGACGTAGGTGGCGTCCGCGATCTCCGGGTCGGTCATGATCGTCGCGGGGTTGGAGTTGACCAGGATGACGCGCAGGCCCTCGGCCTTGAGGACGCGGCAGGCCTGGGTGCCGGAGTAGTCGAACTCGGCGGCCTGCCCGATGACGATCGGGCCGGAGCCGATGACCAGGACGGACTGGATATCGGAGCGCTTAGGCACGCTGGCCCTCCATCAGGGAAACGAAGCGGTCGAAGAGGTACGCGGCGTCGTGCGGGCCGGCGGCGGCTTCAGGGTGGTACTGGACGCTGAAGGCCGGCTGGTCGAGGAGCTGGAGCCCCTCGACGACCTGGTCGTTCAGGCAGACGTGGGAGACCTCGGCGCGGCCGAACTTCGTCTCGGACACCCTGTCGAGCGGGGCGTCGACGGCGAAGCCGTGGTTGTGCGCGGTGACCTCGACCTTGCCGGTCGTCCGGTCCTGCACGGGCTGGTTGATGCCGCGGTGGCCGTACTTCAGCTTGTACGTGCCGAAGCCGAGGGCGCGGCCCAGGATCTGGTTGCCGAAGCAGATACCGAAGAGCGGGGTCTTCCGCTCCAGGACGCCCTGCATGACGGAGACCGGGTGGTCGGCGGTGGCCGGGTCACCGGGGCCGTTGGAGAAGAACACGCCGTCGGGCCGGACCGCGTACACCTCCTCCAGGGTGGCGGTGGCGGGCAGCACGTGCACCTCGATGCCGCGTTCGGCCATCCGGTGCGGGGTCATGCCCTTGATGCCGAGGTCGATCGCGGCGACGGTGAACTTCTTCGTGCCGATCGCCGGGACGACGTACGTCTCCTTGGTGGCGACCTCGGCGGAGAGGTCGGCGCCCACCATCTCGGGAGCCTGCTGGACGCGGGCCAGCAGCGTGGCCTCGTCGGCGACGGTGTCACCGGAGAAGATGCCGACGCGCATGGCGCCGCGCTCGCGCAGGTGGCGGGTGAGCGCACGAGTGTCGATGCCGCTGATCCCGACGACGCCCTGGCGCTCCAGCTCCTCGTCGAGCGAGCGCTGCGAGCGCCAGTTGGACGGCACCCGGGCGGGGTCGCGGACGACGTAGCCGGAGACCCAGATCCGTCCGGACTCGGGGTCCTCGTCGTTCACACCGGTGTTGCCGACGTGCGGGGCGGTCATCACGACGACCTGACGGTGGTACGAGGGGTCGGTCAGCGTCTCCTGGTAGCCGGTCATACCGGTGGAGAACACCGCCTCGCCGAAGGTCTCCCCCACGGCCCCGTAGGCACGGCCGCGGAAGGCGCGGCCGTCCTCCAGGACGAGTACGGCGGGAGCTTTGGCGGCTCCCCGGGTGGAGATCGTCATCGTGCGGTGCCTTCCGTAGTGCTGGTGAGATGGTTGACGGCCTCGACCCAGGCCGGGTGCTCGGCCGAGCGGTCGGAGCGGAATCCGGAGTCGATCAGCTTGTCGCCGTGCGCCCAGGTGATGATCAGCAGGCCGCCCTCGGGGAGGACCTTTCCGGCGATGCCCTTGTCGAGCCTGGCCTCGCGCAGTGCGGCGGCCGGGACGAAGAAGTCGGCCGCCCCGGGTCGTACGACGTCGAGGCCCTGACCGGTCAGGGTGAGCTCGACGCGGCTGCGGGTGCCGAGGCCGTGGGCGACGATCCGGTCGAGCCACTGCCCGGCGGTCGTCGAGGCGTGGTACCGGCCGGTCAGCGTCAGCAGCTTCTCGCCGTCCTCGAACCCTTCGGGGGTCGTCGCGAGTTCCGGCAGATCGGACTGGAGACTCCCCCGCCACTTCCATCCCTGGCGCATCAGCCAGTAGACGAAGGCGATGAGGACGATCAGTCCGATGACCCAGCTGATGCGAGCGGACCAGTCGGTCACTTCGGCCGACTTCTGCTCGGCGGCGAGCTGGAGGTACAGGGGGGTGAGTGTTGTCACGCGAGCTTCCCGTCGACGACCGTGGCACGGCCCCGCAGGAAGGTGTGGGTGACTCGGCCCGGCAGCTCGCGACCCTCGTACGGAGTGTTGCGGCTGCGGGAGGCGAAGCCCGCGGGGTCCACGACACCACGGTAAGCCGGATCGACCAGGGTGAGGTTGGCGGGCTCACCGGCCGAGACGGGCCGGCCGTGTCCGTCGAGACGGCCGATGGCGGCCGGACGGAACGACATCCGGTCGGCGACGCCCGCCCAGTCGATCAGGCCGGTGTCGACCATCGTCTGCTGGACGACGGAGAGCGCGGTCTCCAGGCCCACCATGCCCATGGCGGCGGCGGCCCACTCGCAGTCCTTGTCCTCGTGCGGGTGCGGGGCGTGGTCGGTGGCGACGCAGTCGATGGTGCCGTCGGCGAGCGCCTCGCGCAGGGCCATGACGTCGGCTTCGGTGCGCAGCGGCGGGTTCACCTTGTAGACGGGGTTGTAGGACCGTACGAGCTCGTCGGTGAGGAGCAGGTGGTGCGGGGTGACCTCGGCGGTGACGTTCCAGCCCTTGGACTTGGCCCAGCGGACGATCTCGACGGAGCCGGCGGTCGACAGGTGGCAGATGTGCACCCGGGAGCCGACGTGGGCGGCGAGGAGGACGTCGCGGGCGATGATCGACTCCTCGGCGACGGCGGGCCAGCCGCCGAGGCCGAGTTCCGCGGAGACGACGCCCTCGTTCATCTGGGCGCCCTCGGTGAGGCGGGGCTCCTGGGCGTGCTGGGCGACGACACCGTCGAAGGCCTTCACGTACTCCAGTGCGCGGCGCATGATCACCGCGTCGTCGACGCACTTGCCGTCGTCGGAGAAGACCTTCACTCCGGCGGCCGAGTCGTGCATGGCACCGAGCTCGGCGAGCTTCTTGCCCTCCAGGCCGACGGTGACGGCTCCGATCGGCTGCACGTCGCAGTAGCCGGACTCCTTGCCGAGCCGCCAGACCTGCTCGACGACACCCGCGGTGTCGGCGACGGGGAAGGTGTTGGCCATGGCGTGCACGGCCGTGAAGCCTCCGACGGCCGCCGCCTTCGTCCCGGTGAGGACGGTCTCGGAGTCCTCGCGGCCGGGCTCGCGCAGGTGGGTGTGGAGGTCGACCAGGCCGGGCAGCAGGATCCGGCCCCCGGCCTCGACGACGCTCGCGTCCCCGGCCTCGATGCCGGTGCCGACCGCCGCGATGGTCTCGCCGTCGATCAGGACGTTCTGGGGTTCGCCGCCGAGGATCTTCGCGCCGCGGATAAGGATCTTGCTCATGGTTACTTGTTCTCCTCGGTACGGGAGGGGGTGGCGGGCGACGGGTGGGCCGGGGCGGCGGGTTCGGCGCCGCCCAGCAGCAGGTACAGGACGGCCATGCGGATCGACACGCCGTTGGCGACCTGCTCGACGGCCGTGCACCGGTCGGAGTCGGCGACCTCGGCGGTGATCTCCATGCCGCGGACCATCGGGCCGGGGTGCATGACGACGGCGTGCTCGGGCATCTTCGCCATGCGGTCGCCGTCCAGGCCGTAGCGGCGGGAGTACTCGCGCTCGGTCGGGAAGTACGCGGCGTTCATCCGTTCGCGCTGCACCCGGAGCATCATCACCGCGTCGGACTTCGGCAGCACCTCGTCGAGGCCGTAGCTGACGTCGCACGGCCACTGCTCGACACCGACCGGGACGAGGGTCGGCGGGGCCACCAGAGTGACGTGGGCGCCGAGCGTGTTCAGCAGGTGGACGTTGGAGCGGGCCACACGGCTGTGCAGGATGTCGCCGACGATGGTGATCCGGCGGCCTTCGAGATCGCGGCCGAGGCCGCTGTCGGCCCCGACGAGGCGGCGGCGCATGGTGAAGGCGTCCAGGAGGGCCTGCGTGGGGTGCTCGTGGGTGCCGTCACCGGCGTTGACGACGGCGCCGTCGATCCAGCCGGAGGTCGCGAGACGGTACGGGGCACCGGAGGCGCCGTGCCGGATGACGACGGCGTCGGCGCCCATCGCCTCCAGGGTCAGCGCGGTGTCCTTGAGCGACTCGCCCTTGGAGACGGACGAGCCCTTCGCGGAGAAGTTGATGACATCGGCGGAGAGGCGCTTGGCGGCGGCCTCGAAGGAGATGCGGGTACGCGTCGAGTCCTCGAAGAAGAGGTTGACGACGGTACGGCCGCGCAGGGTGGGGAGCTTCTTGATCGGCCGGTCCGCGACCCGTGCCATCTCCTCGGCGGTGTCGAGGATCAGGACGGCGTCGTCGCGGGTGAGATCGGCGGCCGAGATGAGGTGACGCTTCATCTGGGTGTTCTCCGGGGGCTGGAGGATTCAGGCATGCGGGCGCGCGGAGGCAGCCGTACGGGCTCGGGGTACGCCGTGGCAGGCTCGGGGTACGCCGTACGGGTGAAGTGCGGTTACTGTGCGCCCGCCGGGGCGGCCTGCTGGACACCGAGCAGCACGGCGTCGCGGCCGTCCTCCTCGGCGAGCTGGACCTTGACCGTCTCCCGCAACGACGTGGGGAGGTTCTTGCCGACGTAGTCGGCACGGATCGGGAGTTCACGGTGACCGCGGTCGACGAGGACGGCGAGCTGCACCGCGCGGGGCCTGCCGATGTCGCCCAGCGCGTCGAGCGCGGCGCGGATCGTACGGCCCGAGAAGAGGACATCGTCCACAAGGACGACCAGACGGCCCTCGATGCCCTCGCCGGGGATCTCGGTACGGGCCAGGGCGCGCGCCGGGCGCAGCCGCAGGTCGTCGCGGTACATGGTGATGTCGAGGGAGCCGACCGGCATCTTCCGGCCGGTGATCTCCTGGAGTTTTTCGGCGAGCCGACGGGCGAGGAAGACGCCTCGCGTCGGGATGCCGAGGAGCACCACGTCGTCGGCGCCCTTGGCGCGTTCGACGATCTCGTGGGCGATTCGGGTCACTACTCGGGCGATGTCGGGAGCCTCGAGAACGGGGCGTGCCGCGTTGCCGCTTGCTTCGTGCTGTGCGTCCATAAGAAACGGACCTCCTTCTCCGCCTCACTGGACGGACCTTAAAGGACGTCGAAATTGCGTCATCCACGTTACCAGGGCTTGTGCCGGGCCCCGGTCGCACCCCTGGGAGGTGCCGGTGCGAACCGTTCGGCTTGACGCATCCAAGTAACGCTGCGTAACCTCACAGTGAGTTACCAGCCACGCGGCGGAGCCGCAGAATGTTCCAGCGTCCGGGGAGCCTTATGTCCAGCGAATACGCAAAACAGCTCGGGGCCAAGCTCCGTGCCATCCGCACCCAGCAGGGCCTCTCCCTCCACGGCGTGGAGGAGAAGTCGCAGGGCCGCTGGAAGGCCGTCGTGGTCGGTTCGTACGAGCGCGGCGACCGTGCCGTGACCGTGCAGCGCCTCGCCGAACTCGCGGACTTCTACGGGGTCCCGGTGCAGGAGCTCCTGCCCGGTACGACGCCCGGCGGGGCCGCCGAGCCGCCGCCGAAGCTCGTCCTGGACCTGGAGCGCCTCGCCCACGTCCCGCCGGAGAAGGCCGGACCCCTGCAGCGCTACGCCGCGACGATCCAGAGCCAGCGCGGTGACTACAACGGCAAGGTGCTCTCGATCCGCCAGGACGACCTGCGCACACTGGCCGTGATCTACGACCAGTCGCCGTCCGTGCTCACGGAACAGCTGATCAGCTGGGGTGTGCTGGACGCGGACGCGCGCCGCGCCGTCGCCCACGACGAGGGCTGAGGTCCCTTCGCAGAAACGTGCCGCCGTGTCGACACGGGCCCCGCTCCGGGCGCCCGGTCGGCACGGCGTTCTCGTTGTGCGGCGGACAGGCGCCCGGCAACGGGGCACGGACAGGACGAAGGGCCCACGGTCGGGTGACCGTGGGCCCTTCGTCGGCCGAACGCCGCCGGAGGCTACTGCTCCCGGCGAAGGTTCGGCTTGAGGTCCTTGAAGCGGGCCAGCAGCCCGTTCACGAAGGACGGGGAGTCGTCGGTGGAGAACTCCTTGGCGAGCTGGACCGCCTCGTCGATCACCACCGCGTCCGGGGTGCCGTCCACCCAGATCAGCTCGTACGCACCGAGCCGCAGGATGTTCCGGTCGACGACCGGCATGCGGTCGATCTCCCAGTCCACGGCGTAGGTCACGATGAGGTCGTCGATCCGGTCCGCGTACTGCGCGTACCCCTCGACGAGCTCCATCGTGTACTCGGTGACCGGCGGCTGACGGTTGTCGGCCCGCGAGTGCCGCACCCAGTCCGCGAGGACCGTCTGCACGGACTCACCGCGCTGGTCGGCCTCGAAGAGGATCTGGAAGGCACGCTTGCGGGCCTTGTTCCGGGCAGCCACGGTTAGCTGTTCACCCGGCCGAGGTAGTCGCCCGTGCGGGTGTCGACCTTGATCTTCTCACCCGTGGTGATGAAGAGCGGGACACCGATCTCGTAGTCGGTCTCCAGCGTGGCGGGCTTGGTGCCGCCGGTGGAGCGGTCGCCCTGGACGCCCGGGTCGGTGTGCTTGACGGTCAGCTCGACGGCGGCGGGCAGCTCGACGTAGAGCACCTCGCCCTCGTGCTGGGCGACGGAGGCGGTGAAGCCCTCGATCAGGAAGTTGGCGGCGCTGCCGACAGCCTTGCGGTCGACCATGAGCTGGTCGTAGGTGTCCATGTCCATGAAGACGAAGTACTCGCCGTCCATGTACGAGAACTGCATGTCGCGACGGTCGATGGTGGCCGTTTCGACCTTCACGCCGGCGTTGAACGTCTTGTCGACGACCTTGCCGGACAGCACGTTCTTGAGCTTGGTGCGCACGAAGGCCGGGCCCTTGCCGGGCTTGACGTGCTGGAACTCGACGACGGACCAGAGCTGGCCCCCGTCGAGCTTGAGCACCAGGCCGTTCTTGAGGTCGTTCGTGGAAGCCACGGTTGCGGAATCTCCTGGACTGAAGCTGGTGGAACGACCGAGGATGCGCGCTAGAGCGCGAGCAGCTCCTTGGTCGTAATGGTGAGTAGCTCGGGTCCGCCGTCCGCCTCGGGGCGCACGACGAGCGTGTCATCGATCCGGACCCCGCCCCGGCCCGGGAGGTGGACCCCCGGTTCGACGGTGACCGGTACACAAGCGTCCAGTTTACCCATGGCCGCAGGTGCCAGCTGCGGGTCCTCGTCGATTTCGAGCCCCACCCCGTGCCCGGTCCACGGTGCGAGGCTCCCGCCGTGGCCCGCGGAGTCCAGGATGTGGCGGGCCGCACGGTCCACATCGCGGTAGGCGGCGCCCGGCACGAGGGCTTCGCGTCCGGCCCGCTGAGCGGCGAAAACCAGGTCGTAGAGCTCGATCTGCCAGTCGGCCGGCGTCGTCCCGATGACGAACGTGCGGCCGATCTCGCAGCGGTAGCCGCGATAGTTGGCGCCGAGGCAGACGGAGAGGAAATCCCCCTCCTCCACCCGGCGGTCCGACGGCCGGTGGCGGCCCTGGCCGGAGTTCGGCCCGGTGGCCACGGAGGTGGCGAAGGCGGGGCCGTCGGCACCGTGGTCCACCAGCCGGCGCTCCAGCTCCAGGGCGAGATGCCGTTCCGTGCGGCCCACCAGGATCGATTCGAGGAGTTCGCCCAGGGCCTGGTCGGTGATCTCGGCGGCGATCCGCAGACAGGCGATCTCCTCCTCGTCCTTGACGACCCGGAGCTGCTCGACGGTGGCACCGAGGTCGGCGAGCCGGAGCCGCGGGGCGACCGAGCCCATGGCCCGGTGGCGGGAGACCGTCAGATGGTGTTCCTCGACGGCCAGGGACTCCGCCCCCGAGGAGCCGGCCAGATCCGCGGCCGCGACCGCCGGATCGCCGTCGCCGGCCGGCAGCGGGGAAACCCGCAGCTGATCGTCCGTACGCCCGTCGAAGGGGTCGTCGGCCGGGTCGCGGGGGCAGAGCAGCACGTCCTCACCGGGGCCGAGCAGCAGCACGGCACCCGGAGGCGCTCCGCCCGCGAGATAGCGGACGTTGGCGGGGCGGGAGACCAGAGCGGCCGCGGATCCGACGGCGGCGCACCGGTCGCGGAGCAGCCCGCGGCGGACGGCGTACACGTCTGACATGTCACGAGCCTACGAGCGGTGGCGCGGGCCTGCTCGGTCAGCGCATCCGACCGGGGGCCGCGGCGCGCCGGCCGCCAAACCGGGAAGCACCGCTCGGGGGCGGTTCACCAGGCCGGTGGACTGGCTATGGAGCGGGCGAGTATGTCGTCCAGGACGCGGGCGGTGGTCGCCACGTCGTAGGCCGAGTTGTCGATGATCGGCAGTCCGGAGCCGTACCACCCGGCCATCCGGCCGTGGATCCGGGCGACCTCCTCGTCCGAGAGGCGGCGGTTCCCGCTGCGGGCGGCATTGCGCTCCAGCACGATCTCCAGGCCGGGCAGCAGGACGACGGGCAGCAGTCCGGGGCCGACATGGCGCTTCCAGCCGCCGAGGCCGACGACCGGCCGGTCCGGGAAGACGGCGTCGTCCAGGATGCAGGAGATGCCGTTGGCGAGGAAGTTGCGGGCGGCGAAGCCACAGGTGCGGCGGGCGAGGCGGTACTGGGCCTCGGAGTGGTCGTTCCATCCGGTCTGGGGGTCGGCGAAGCCGGAGCGGACCCATTCACGGACGTCGTCGAGGCTGACGTGGGCCGTGGGGACCCGGCGGCGGCCGGCCCAGAACTTGGCCACGGTGGTCTTGCCGGCGCCCGCGGGTCCGATCAGCAGAACGGCGAGGGTCGCGCTGCCGGTGCCGGACTCGGCGGGCGGCGACGGCAGCGGAACGGGTCCGCCGGGCGGCAGCTGGATGTGCCCGGTGGTCTCCCTGGCAGGCGGTGCCGGGGCGTGCTGCGGGGCGGGCGCGCTCCAGCCCGGGGGCGAGGGGGGCGTGGGAGGGGTGCTGGGCGGTGGCCCCGGCGGTCCGGGGTGCTGGGCCTGGTGCGTCCAGCCGGCAGGTCCGCTTCCGGGGCCTTGGGGCGGCGGCAGCGGGGCCCCCACTGCGTGCTGCATCCGGTGCCACTCCGTCTCGTACAGGCAACTGGGGCTGGTGGAACGGCAACCGTACCGTCCCCGGCCGCCACTGAGGGAACGGCCGGGGACGGACCACAGTGCCCGGTCCGCCGGGCCGGCCGTCCGGTGTGCCGGTCCGTCAGCCGGTCGGCTCGTCCGCGAGGGCACGCAGAGCGAGGCGGTAGGAACCGATACCGAACCCGGCGACGGTCCCGGTGGCGACCGGCGCGACCACGGAGTTGTGGCGGAATTCCTCCCGTGCGTACGGGTTCGAGATATGCACCTCGATCAGCGGGGCGGTGCGCTGGGCCGCCGCGTCCCGCATTCCGTACGAATAATGGGTGAAAGCACCCGGGTTGAGAACGACCGGAATTGAACCGTCAGCGGCCTCGTGGAGCCAGCGGATCAGCTCGCCCTCGTCGTTGGTCTCCCGGACCTCGACATCGAAGCCGAGCTCCTTGCCGAGGGCCTGACAGGTCTCGACGAGTCCGGCGTAGGACGTGGCACCGTACACATCCGGCTCGCGGGAGCCGAGCCGGCCGAGGTTCGGCCCGTTGAGGACGAGGACCCGACGGGTCACGCCGACACCTCCCCGTAGGCGGCGAGCAGCACGGCCGGGTCGGGGCCCTCCAGCACGGTGGGTTTGCCGAGACCGTCGAGGACGATGAAGCGCAGCAGGTCGCCGCGGGACTTCTTGTCGACCTTCATGTTCTCCAGCAGCTTGGGCCACTGGTCGCCGCGGTAGGTGAGCGGGAGTCCGACGGACTCGAGGACGGCGCGGTGCCGGTCGGCGGTGGCGTCGTCGAGGCGTCCGGCCAGCCGGCCCAGCTCGGCGGCGAAGACCATGCCGACCGAGACGGCCGCGCCGTGACGCCACTTGTAGCGCTCGTTCTTCTCGATCGCGTGGGCCAGGGTGTGGCCGTAGTTGAGGATCTCGCGCAGCCCGGATTCCTTGAGGTCGCTGGAGACGACCTCGGCCTTGACCCGGATGGCGCGCTCGATCAGTTCGGCCGTGTGCGCTCCGGTGGGCGTACGGGCACCTTCCGGGTCCGCCTCGATGAGGTCGAGGATCACCGGGTCCGCGATGAAGCCGGCCTTGATGATCTCGGCCATGCCGCTGACGTAGTCGTGCACGGGCAGCGAGTCGAGCGCGGCGAGGTCGCACAGGACACCGGCGGGCGGGTGGAAGGCGCCGACGAGGTTCTTCCCCTCGGCGGTGTTGATGCCGGTCTTGCCGCCGACGGCCGCGTCGACCATGGCGAGCACGGTCGTGGGTACGGCGATCCAGCGCACCCCGCGCAGCCAGGTCGCCGCGACGAATCCGGCCACATCGGTGGTGGCTCCGCCGCCGACGCCGACGACGACGTCGGTGCGGGTGAAGCCGGTCTGCCCGAGCGCCTTCCAGCAGTAGGCGGCGACCTCGGCAGTCTTGGCCTCCTCGGCGTTGGGCAGCTGGATCGCGATGGCCTCGTAGCCCTGCTCGGCGAGGTCCTGGCGGACCGCCTCACCGGTCTCGGCGAGCGCCTCGGGGTGCAGGACGGCGACCCGCTTGGCGCGGTCGCCGACGAGCCTGGGCAGCTCACCCAGGAGCTGCCGGCCGATCAGCACCTCGTACGGGTCGGTGCCCGCGCTGCCGGCGATCTGGATACGGGTGGGGCCCTGCTCGGTCATGTGTTCTCCCGGCCGGGGGTGACGGGTGCGTCCGTGCGTTCCGGCAGTTCCAGTGCGTCGAGGACCGCCTGGGCGACCTCGTCGGGGGTGCGCTCGTCGGTGGCGACGGTCACCCGGGCCACCTCGGTGTACAAGTGGCGGCGCGCGTCCATCAGCTCGCGCCACTGCCGGCGCGGGTTGACGGCGAGCAGGGGGCGGGCGGTGTTCAGGCCGACCCGCTTGACGGCCTCCTCGACGTCCATCGAGAGATAGACGACGGGGCGGTCGGCGAGCAGCGCGCGGGTCGTCGCGTCGAGCACGGCACCGCCGCCGAGGGAGAGCACACCCGTGTGCTCCGCCACGGCGGTGTGCACGGCCTGTCGCTCCAGCTCGCGGAAGTGCTCCTCGCCCTCGTCGTAGAAGATCTCCGGGATCGGCTTGCCGGCCGCGCCGACGACGTCCGCGTCGGTGTCCCGGTAGGTGGTGCCGAGCCGGTCGGCGAGCAGCTCACCGACCGTGGACTTGCCGACGCCCATCGGCCCGACGAGGACGATCAGCGGGCCGCTCATCGGATCTGCAGGTGGTCGAGGTACGACTGCACGTTGCGGCGGGTCTCCGTGACGCTGTCCCCGCCGAACTTCTCCGCGACGGCGTCGGCCAGGACCAGCGCGACCATCGCCTCGGCGACGATGCCCGCGGCCGGAACGGCACAGACATCGGAGCGCTGGTGGTGGGCCTTGGCGGACTCACCGGTGACGACATCGACGGTGGCGAGCGCGCGCGGGACGGTCGCGATGGGCTTCATCGCGGCACGGACCCGCAGCAGCTCGCCGGTGGTCAGACCGCCCTCCGTGCCGCCGGAGCGGCCGGACGCGCGCTTGATGCCGTCCTCGGTGACCAGGATCTCGTCGTGCGCCTTCGAGCCGGGCACCCGGGCCAGGTCGAAGCCGTCGCCGACCTCGACCCCCTTGATGGCCTGGATGCCCATCAGCGCCGCGGCGAGCCGGGCGTCGAGGCGGCGGTCCCAGTGGACGTGCGAACCGAGGCCGACGGGCACCCCGTAGGCCAGCACCTCGACGACGCCGCCGAGGGTGTCGCCGTCCTTGTGGGCCCGGTCGATCTCGGCGACCATCTCCTTGCTCGCGGCGGCGTCCAGGCAGCGCACCGGGTCGGCGTCCAGCCGCTCGACATCGGCGGGCGTCGGGTAGACGCCGTACGGCGCCTTGGCCGCGGCCAGCTCGACGACATGGCTGACGATCTCGATGCCCGCGGTCTCCTTGAGGTACGACCGGGCGACGGCACCGAGCGCGACCCGGGCCGCGGTCTCCCGGGCGCTGGCGCGTTCCAGGATCGGCCGTGCCTCGTCGAAGCCGTACTTCTGCATCCCGGCGAGGTCGGCATGACCGGGACGGGGGCGGGTCAGCGGGGCGTTGCGGGCCAGCGCGGCCAGTTCGTCGGGGTCGACCGGGTCGGCCGACATGACCTGCTCCCACTTGGGCCACTCGGTGTTGCCCACCATCACGGCGACCGGCGATCCCATGGTGAGACCGTGCCGCACCCCGCCGAGGAAGGTGACCTCGTCCTTCTCGAACTTCATCCGCGCACCGCGGCCGTAACCGAGCCGCCGCCGGGCGAGTGCGTCCGCCACCATCTCCGTGGTGATCGGGACACCGGCGGGAAGACCCTCCAGCGTCGCCACGAGTGCGGGGCCGTGCGATTCCCCCGCGGTCAGCCAGCGCAACCTGCTCAACGGTGCTCCTCATGCTCGCGCCTGGAACTGCGACGGCGCGACCGGGTGCGCGGCCCTGGCCCGCCGCTTTCGATCCTCCCACGACCGGGGGCGTGAACCGGCCGCCGGTCCAGCAGACGGACGCCTCCCGTTCACCGGGCGGGAGGGGTCAGCGGGCGGCGAGTGCCGCTCCCCCGGCCCGCCGCATGGCCGCGAGCGGCGCCGGCGAGCGGCCCGTCATCTGCTCGACCTGAAGAACGGCTTGATGCACCAGAAGGTCGAGACCTCCGATGACTGTGCCGTTGCGAGCCGTCCAGGCGGCGGCCAGTCCGGTCGGCCAGGGCTCGTACAGCACATCGAAGAGCGTGCCCGGCCGGTCGGGTACGGCGCCGGCCAGCGCGTCCGTGGCACCGGCCGGTGTGGTGGCGACGACCAGCGGGGCGCGCAGCGCCTGCTCGGCCTCCGCCCAGTCGGAGATCCGTACGTCGACGTCGAGGCGTTCGCCCCAGCCGCGCATCTCCTGGCCCCGTTCCCGGCTGCGGACGTACGCCGTGACCGGTCCCGTACAGATCTCGGACAGCGCGGCAAGCGCCGAGGAGGCGGTCGCTCCGGCACCGAGCACGGCGGCGGACTCGGTCTTCTCCACACCCCGTTCGCGCAGCGCGGCGATCATGCCGGGGATATCGGTGTTGTCGCCGATGCGTCGTCCGCCCTCCGTGAGGACGACCGTGTTGACGGCCTCCACGGAAGCCGCGGTCTCGCTGACGGAATCGAGCAGCGGGATGACCGCGCGCTTGAGCGGCATGGTCAGCGAGAGCCCGGCCCAGGTGGCGTCGAGCCCCGCCATGAAGGCGGCCAGGCCCGCCTCGTCGACCTCGAACCGGTCGTACGTCCAGTGGGTGAGGCCCAGTTCGGCGTACGCGGCCCGGTGCAAAACCGGGGAGAGCGAATGGGCGATGGGCGAGCCGAGGACGGCTGCCCGGTGGCGCCGGTCAGCCGAGGCCATGTTGTTCCTTGAATTTCTTGTTGAGCTTTTCGTGGTCGGCGGCCGTCTTGGTGAACTCGGTCTTCTTGCCGTCGAGCGAGATGAAGAACATCCACCCGTCACTGGTGGGATTGAGCGTCGCACGCAGGGCCTCGTCACCCGGATTACCGATCGGACCCGGCGGAAGGCCCGCATGATAATAGGTGTTGTAGGGATCCGGATTGGTCACGATCTCTTGGGAACCGATCTTGATCTTGCTCTGATTCTTGAGGTAATTGAACGCGGAGTCGAATTGAAGCTTACGGTTCGTGACCGTGTTGTCCTGCTTCAAGCGGTTGTACGCGACTTCAGCCATCTTGCGGAAGTCGTCGTGCGTGAGGCCCTCCGCCTGGACCAGGCTCGCGACAGTGACCACCTGCCATGGGCCGTCCAGATGGTACTTCTTGGCCGTTCCTTCGAGGTCGACCTTGCCGTACTCGTCGTTGGCCCGCGAGACCATCTTCTTGAGGACGGCCTCCGGCTCCATGCCCTTGGCCACCGGATACGCCGCCGGGTAGAGGAAGCCTTCCAGCGGGTCCTTGATGTCCTTGTTCTTGCTCGCCCAGTCGGGCAGACCGAGGTCGGAGGCATCGGACTTGGCGATGCCCTTGGTCGTTCCCTTCTTGAGGCCCAGTTTCTTGTCGACCATCTCGTAGATGTCGACATTGCGGTAACCCTCGGGAATCACCAGAAGATTCTGGCTGTTCGGGTCGACCATCATCTTCACGGCCTCGGCCGCGGACATCTTCTCGTGGAGCAGATAGACGCCTGCCTGGATCGCCTTGCCCTTGGGGTTCTCGTTCTGCGCGGCCACGAACGCGTCGACGCTCTTGACGACACCCTTCTGCTTCAGGATGTTGCCGATGTCGTAGCCGAGGGCGCCCTTCTGGATCTCGACCTCGACCTGACCCGTGCCCGTTCCGGTGTAGTCGGGCGCCGCGCCGAACTTGTCCTGCCAGTACGAGTATCCGAGGTAGCCCACTCCCCCGAGGCCCCCGACCAGGACCACCGCTACGACCAGGCAGGCAACGCCGCTGCGGCCCTTCTTCTTGCCCTTGCCCCGGCGCTCGTTGCCACCGCGACCACCACTGCGCGATTCACCCGGGTCGTCGTCGTACTCGTCGCCCTTGTCGCCCCCGTCGTCCGTGCCCGTGAAAAAGGGGTGGGTCTCCTCCGGCTGGACCTCCGGGTCCCAGTCGGGGCTCTGCGCGGGGGCCGGCTCGGGAGCGGCCTCCCGGCGGCCCGGGGGCTGCGGCGGCGGGTAGGCCTCCGGCGTGCCGTAGTAGTCGTGCGTCTCGCCGTAGCCGACCTGCCGGCCGCCGTACGGGTCGGCCTGCTGGGCGTCGTAGGGCATCGCGGCGGACTGCTGCCCGGTGTCCCAGCCGCCGTTGTTGTACTGGGGCTGCTGGGGCTGCTGGGGCTGCTGGGGCTGCTGGGGCTGCTGCTGCGCATACGGGTCCAGCGGGGGTCCGTACGGGGGCTGCTGCTGGTAGGAGTGCTGCTGCGCGTACGGATCCGGCGACTGCGGCTGCTGTGCGTACTGGGGCTGCGGCTGCTGCACGTACGGGGCCTGGGGCTGCGGCTGCTGAGCGTAGGGATCCTGGGCGTGGGGCTGCTGGCCGCCGCCGTACTGGTTCTGACCGTGGTTGGGCTGCTGCCCTTCCCATCCCTGGTCCCCGTACAGGGGGTCCCCGGGATGCCACGGTTCGGAGCCGGGGCCCCGGCCATACTCAGTCATCGATCCCCTAGAGCCGCGAGACGACATTCCGTCTCTTTGCTGTGCGGTGTTTGTTCGAACCCCGCCGCATCGCGCGGAACGTTACCGTATCGCGATCAGAGAGCCACTTCGACGCCTTCGCCCGGAGCTTTGCCCGACGCCCGTTCAGACTCCAGAGCGTTCTGAAGGATCACCACAGCGGCAGCCTGATCGATGACGGAACGGCCTTTCTTGGACTTCACGCCCGAAGCGCGCAGCCCTTGGCCGGCCGTTACTGTGGTCATCCTCTCGTCCACGAGCCGTACCGGGATGGGCGACACCGAACGGGCGAACTCCTGGGCGAAGCCCCGGACCTTGGCGGCCGCGGGGCCCTCGCCTCCGCCGAGGGAGCGCGGCAGACCGATGATGATCTCGATCGGCTCGTACTCCTCGACGATCTGTCCCAGCCGCCGGTGGGCTGCCGGGACATCGCGTCCCGGAACGGTCTCCACCGGCGTGGCGAGGATCCCGTCGGGGTCGCACGAGGCGACCCCGATCCGGGCGTCCCCGACGTCGATCGCGAGTCGACGGCCGCGGCGCATCCGCGTCATCCCCGCCGTCACGCCGTCTCGGTGACGAGACGTTCGACAGCGGCCACCGCGGCGCCGATGGCCTCGGGGTTCTGGCCGCCTCCCTGGGCGACGTCCGGCTTGCCGCCGCCACCGCCGCCGAGGGTCTTGGCGGCCGTACGGACCAGGTCGCCGGCCTTGAGTCCGCGCTCACGGGCGGACTCGTTGGTGGCGATCACGGTCAGCGGCCGGCCGTTGGCGGTGGTGAACAGGGCCACGACGGCCGGACGGCCGCCCTGGATGCGTCCGCGGACATCGAGGACGAGCTTGCGCAGGTCGTCGGCCGACGTGCCGTCGGGGACCTGGCCGGTGACCAGGGCGACGCCCCGTACGTCCTTGGCGGACTCGGCCAGTCCGGCGGCGGCCTGGAGGACCTTCTCCGCGCGGAACTTCTCGATCTCCTTCTCGGCGTCCTTCAGCTTGCCGAGCATTCCGGCGATCTTCTCCGGGAGCTCCTCGGGACGGCCCTTGACCAGTTCCTGGAGCTGGGCGACGACCGTGTGCTCCCGCGCGAGGAAGTTGTACGCGTCGACGCCGACGAGGGCCTCGATACGGCGCACGCCGGAACCGATGGACGATTCGCCGAGCAGCTTCACCAGGCCCAGCTGGGCGGTGTTGTGGACGTGCGTACCGCCGCAGAGCTCCTTGGAGAAGTCACCGATGGTGACGACCCGGACCCGCTCCCCGTACTTCTCGCCGAACTCGGCGATGGCACCCTGCTTCTTGGCCTCGGCGATCGGCATGACCTCCGCCTGCACGTCGAGTTCGCGGGCGAGAACCTCGTTGATCTTCTGCTCGACGTCGGTGAGGACCGTGCCGGGCACGGCCGCGGGCGAGCCGAAGTCGAAGCGGAAACGGCCCGGCGAGTTCTCCGAACCGGCCTGGGCGGCCGTCGGGCCCAGTGCGTCGCGCAGCGCCTGGTGCGTGAGGTGCGTGGCGCTGTGGGCACGGGCGATGGCGCGGCGGCGGGTGGTGTCGATGGCGGCGTAGCCGGAGGCGCCGACGGTCACCTCGCCGACCTGCACCGAACCCTTGTGGACGGAGACGCCGGGGACGGGCTGCTGGACGTCGCGGACCTGGATGACGGCTCCGCTGTCGAGCCGGATGCGGCCCTGGTCGGCGAGCTGGCCGCCGCCCTCGGCGTAGAACGGGGTGCGGTCCAGGACGACTTCGACCTCGTCGCCCTCGGTGGCGGCGGGCGAGGGGACGCCGTCGACGAGCAGGCCGACGATGGTCGACTCGCCCTCGGTGGCGGAGTAACCGGTGAACTCGGTGATGCCGGAGTGGTCGGCGACCTCGCGGTAGGCGGACAGGTCGGCGTGGCCGGTCTTCTTGGCCTTGGCGTCGGCCTTGGCCCGCTCCCGCTGCTCCTTCATCAGACGGCGGAAGCCGTCCTCGTCCACCGAGAGGCCCTGTTCGGCGGCCATCTCCAGGGTGAGGTCGATCGGGAAGCCCCAGGTGTCGTGGAGCAGGAATGCCTTGTCGCCGGCGAGGACCCTGCCGCCGGCGGCCTTGGTCTCGGTGACGGCGGTGTCGAGGATGTTGGTGCCGCCCTTGAGCGCCTTGAGGAAGGCGGCCTCTTCGGCGAGGGCGACGGTCTCGATGCGCTTGCGGTCGGTGATCAGCTCCGGGTACTGCTGTCCCATCGTGTCGATCACGACGTCGGCCAGGTCCTTGACGACCGGGCCCGTGGCGCCCAGCAGCCGCATGTTGCGGATGGCGCGGCGCATGATGCGGCGCAGCACGTAGCCGCGGCCCTCGTTGCCGGGGGTGACGCCGTCGCCGATGAGCATCACGGAGGTACGGATGTGGTCGGCGACCACGCGGAGCGAGACGTCCGAACCGTGCTCGGCGCCGTACCGGACGCCGGTCAGCTCGGTGGCCCTGTCCATGACGACGCGCAGGGTGTCCGTCTCGTACATGTTCTGTACGCCCTGAAGGATCATGGCGAGGCGTTCCAGGCCGAGACCCGTGTCGATGTTCTTCGACGGCAGGTCACCGAGGATCGGGAAGTCCTCCTTGCCGTCACCGGCGCCCCGCTCGTACTGCATGAAGACGAGGTTCCAGATCTCCACGTAGCGCTCGTCGTTGACGGCCGGGCCGCCCTCGACACCGAACTCGGGGCCGCGGTCGTAGTTGATCTCGGAGCAAGGACCGCAGGGGCCGGGGACGCCCATGGACCAGAAGTTGTCCTTCTTGCCCAGACGCTGGATGCGCTCGGCCGGTACGCCGATCTTGTCCCGCCAGATCTGCTCGGCCTCGTCGTCGTCCAGATAGACCGTGATCCAGAGCCGCTCGGGGTCGAGACCGAAGCCGCCGTCCGCCACGGAGCTCGTCAGAGCCTCCCAGGCGTAGCTGATGGCGCCTTCCTTGAAGTAGTCACCGAAGGAGAAGTTGCCGCACATCTGGAAGAACGTGCCGTGCCGGGTGGTCTTGCCGACCTCCTCGATGTCCGGCGTCCGGACGCACTTCTGCACGCTGGTGACGCGCGGGGCGGGCGGCTTGACCTCGCCGAGGAAGTACGGCTTGAAGGGAACCATGCCCGCCGGGACGAGCAGCAGAGTCGGGTCGTCCGCGATGAGCGACGCCGAAGGGACGACGGTGTGACCGCGCTCCTCGAAGAAGCTCAGCCAGCGGCGACGAATTTCAGCCGACTCCATCAGTGGTCCTCATTCCGGTTGTACGAGTTGTAGGGAAGCTTGCGGTAGCGGGGGGCTTCGAGGGACCGGTCGGGCCCGACGGGCTCGGCCGCCTCGACGGCGAAGTGGCGGCGCACGGGGAGCTCGGTGCCGACCGGCGCCTCCAGGCCCAGCGCCTCGCCCAGTTCGGCCTCGCGCCGGGCCATGGACTCACGGACGTCCAGAGCGAAGTCCTTGAGTTTGTGGCCGGTCTCGATCGCCTTGTCCGCGGCCTGCGCCGCGAGGCTTTCGGGGGTCAGCTCCTTGAGCTTGCGGTTGACCTTCGTGGTGGCCCAGACACCGGCGGCGGCGCCGGCGGTGAACCAGAACGTACGGCGGAACATCGCTGCGTCAGTCCTTCGATCCGCGGGAGTTTCTGCCGTTGCGCTTCCTGCCGCGCGCGGACGGCACGGTACGGCCGACGATCACCGTACGACCGGCTCGAGCAGGTTCCGGTTCCGGGCCGGCCTTGCGGCCGATGGCCTGGCGCACCCCGTAACCGAACGCGGCCACCTTGACGAGCGGCCCGCCGAAGGTCGAGGCGACGGTGGTGGAGAGCGCGGAGGCGTTGGAAGTGACTTCCTGGACGTCCGTGGCGATCGCGTCGACCTTGTCGAGCTGGGTCTGCGCGGAGCGCACGGTGGCGGAGGCGTCGGCAAGCAGCGGGACCGCCTGCTCGGTCACATCCGCCACGAGCTTGGTGGTCGCCCTGAGCGTCTGGGCCAGCCTCACCAGTACGACGGCGAGGAACGAAACCAGGATCGCCCAGAAGACGGCCACCAGGATCCCGGCCACCTCTCCACCGGACACAGTGCACCGCTCTCTAGCTTGTTGCTGTCTCTGTACTGTCTGTCTCTGCTCGGTCCGGCGACCGCTGCCACAACAGCCAGTCGTCGTCTCCCGAGCCTATCGCGCCGGTGGTCGCACCCCGTACCGCATTACCGGCGGGAAGGACCGGAGTTGCCATAAGGCGATTGTACGGAGAGCATCCATACCAGTACTCTGCGTGTTTCATGCGACGCCCCCAGCGCTTCTTCCCTTCCCCCCACGGTCCGGGAACCCCCACAGCCGCCCCCGGCAATCTCCCGGCGGAACTCAACAGATTCATCGGCCGGGAGAACGAACTGGCCGACCTCGGACGACAGCTGAGCGAGTCGAGACTCGTCACCGTGCTCGGGGTGGGCGGGGTGGGCAAAACCCGCTGCGTCACCAGGATCGCGGCGCTCCTGGAGAAACGGTACTGCGACGGTGTCCGCATGGTGGAGCTGTCCGCCGTGCACGATCCCGAGCTGCTGGAACACGCACTGGTCGACGCTCTCGGGCTGACCGATCACACCAGCAGACCGCCCCGCGCGACGCTCGTCGAACACCTTGCCGGGCGCCAACTCCTCCTGGTGATAGACGGCTTCGAGCATCTCGTGGACGCCTGCGCCGCGCTCGTGCGCGAACTGCTGTGCCGGGCCCCGCGGCTGCGGGTGCTGGCCGCCGGGCGGCTGCCCCTGGAGCTGGACGGCGAGCTCACCTTCCCGCTCGCGCCGATGACGGAGGAGGACGCGGTGCTGCTCTTCGCGGAGCGGGCCGCCGCGGTACGGCCGGGGTTCCGGCTGACCGACCGCAATCGCGTGACCGCGCGGGAGCTGTGCCGTCGGCTGGACGGGATCCCGCTCGCGCTCGAACTGGCCGCCGGACGGCTGCGCGCCCTCTCCACCGAGCAGGTGCTGCAACGCCTGGACGACCGCTTCCGGCTGCTGACCGGCTCCAGCCGCAGCGCCCTGGCACGCCACCAGACCCTCCGCACCGCCATCGGCTGGAGCCACGAACTCTGCGCTCCGGAGCAGCGGCTGCTCTGGGCGCGGCTGTCGGTGTTCGCCGGGCAGTTCGATCTGGAAGCCGTCGAGTACGTCTGCAGCAGCACCGATCTGCCGGCCGAGTCGCTCCTCGATGTGCTCTGCGGACTGCTGACGCAGTCCGTCGTCGTGCGCGAGGACTCGGCGGACGGCACCCGCTACCGGATGCTGGACACGGTGCGGGAGTACGGAGCCGAGTGGCTGGCTGCCACCGGCGACACGGACCGGCTGCGACGCCGCCACCGGGACTGGTTCCTGGGTCTGGCCACCTGGTGCGAGCTCGACTGGTTCAGCCCGCGGCAGGGCGAGGTGGCCGCCCGGGCCGGGAGCGAGCTGCCGAATCTGCGGCGGGCGATGGAATATTCGCTGGAGAGCCCGGACGAGGCCCATCTCGCGCAGTATCTCGCGGGCACCCTCTGGTTCCTCTGGGTGGGCTGCGGACGTCTCTCGGAGGGCCGGCACTGGTTGGACCACGTGCTGGAGGAGGAGACACCGTACGACTCCTCACGGCTCAAGGCGCTGTGGGTGCTGGGCCATGTCGCCGTACTGCAGGGCGACCCGGTCGGCGCGATCTCCGCGCTGCAGGAGTGCCGCGACGAGGCCGACCGGACCGACGACTCCACGGCGCTCGCATACGCGGTGCACCGGATGGGGTGTCTGGCGCTCGTCACGGACGACATGGTCAGGGCGCAGGAGTTGCTCGCCGACGCGCTCGGCCGCTACCGGGAGCTCGGCGAGCTGAACAGCAATGTGCTGATGGCCCAGATCGAGCTGGCGATGGCGGTCGGGTTCCACGGGGACCTGGAGAGCGCCGCCGCGATCTGCGAGGAGGTCAGGGAGATCTGCGAGGACCACGGGGAGCGGTGGGCCCTCTCGTACGCGCTGTACGTACTGGCCTTCGCGGCGCTGCAACAGGACCGGCCTGACCACGCCCGGGAGCTGCTCGTGGAGTCCCTGGCGATCGGCCACGCCTTCCACGACCTGCTCGGCTCGGTCCTCGCCCTGGAGCTGATGGCACTGGTCACGATGGTCGAGGGGGACGCGGTGGAGGCGGCGGTGCTGCAGGGGGCCGCCGACCGGATCTGGCCGTCGGTGGGGCTGCCGCTGTTCGGTTCGGCGTACTACGGGCAGCCCCGGGCCCGGTGCGAGCAGCTGGCCCGCCGGGAGCTGGGCGACGACCCCTACGAATCCGGGCTGCGTGCGGGCGGACAGCTGGATCTGGACGCGGCGGTGGCCAGGGCGCTGACGGGCGGACCCACGGGCCGACTGCAAGCGCCGGAACGTTTCTCCGGATCACTGCCGGACTCCGGGAAAACGCAGAGGCCCGCCACCTCCCGTACGACGGGGAGGGGCGGGCCGGAGCGCTGGTGAGAGCGGCTACGCCTGGATCAGCGGGCGTAGTACTCGACGACGAGCTGCTCGTCACAGATCACGGGGATTTCCTTGCGGTTCGGGTCCCGGTCAAGGCGGAAGGCCAGGGCCTTCAGGTTCACCTGCAGGTAGCGCGGGGTCTCGCCGTCGGGGGCGTAACCACCCTCGCGGGCCACCTGGAAGGGGTGCTTGTCGCGGCTGCGCTCGCGGACCATCACGACGTTGTCGGGACGGACGCGGAACGACGGCTTGTCGACCTTGCGGCCGTCGACCTCGATGTGACCGTGCACGACCATCTGGCGGGCCTGGTAGATGGTGCGGGCGATGCCCGAACGCAGAACCAGAGCGTCGAGACGGCGCTCGAGCTCGACGACCAGCGCCTCGCCCGTCTTGCCCTCGGCCTTCTTGGCGCGGTCGTAGGCACGCGCCATCTGACGCTCGCTGATGTCGTACTGGGCACGCAGACGCTGCTTCTCCAGCAGACGGACCTTGTAGTCCGAGTTCTGCTTGCGGCCACGGCCGTGCTCGCCCGGCGGGTAGGGGCGGGCCTCGAAGTACTTGACGGCCTTCGGCGTCAGCGCGATGCCGAGCGCGCGGCTCTTCTTGACCTTGGGACGCGACTGGTTAGGCACGTTCTCCAGACCTCCATCGTAGGTTAGGTTAGGCTTACCTTACTTGAGGAGATCGCATGTCTCGCCCGGGGAACACCACACACGTCACGGACAGCACTGACAGCGTCGACACCCCTCGGGGTGCCGATACGACGGAGGACCGATCAGATCGTGGTCAGCCGCGTCCCGGCGGGCTTGAAACCACTCGGATGCCGTCAGCAGCCGAGCGCACACGAACTCTCGTACAGAGTACCTGTTCGGCGGTACTGCTCGTGCCCGGGCTGAACGCGGCCGAACCGCATCAGCTGATGCCGTCGGCGAGGAACGTCGGGCCCGACGGGGATCTGTTCCTCGAACTCCCCGCGGATTCCCCGGCTGTACGGGCCGCGACGCACGCCGTGGGCGACGAGCTGACCGCTGTGCTGGAGATCACGGACGTCGCTCCGGTCTCCGTGCCGCACCGGGTACGCGGCCGCGCCCGGATCTCCGGCCGGCTCACCACCGTACCCGGCGTGTCGGGGCCCGGCCGGATGACGCTCCGGCTGGAGACGGGCGAGGCGTACGTGGACGATCTGTGGGGCGCCGAGGAGATCGAACCGGACGAGTTCCGGGACGCGCTGCCCGACCCGCTCGTCGGACACGAGGCGGAACTGCTCCAGCATCTGCACGCGGCGCACGGCGACCGGCTGGGCACGCTGTGCGGACTGCTGGGCGAGCTCTCGGCCCGCCGCTGCGCGGCCCACCGGCCCTCCGTCGTACCGCTCGCGCTGGACCGGTACGGGCTGCGCGTGCGCCTCTGCGAGGACCGGGGGCGCTGCTTCGACGCGCGCTTCGAGTTTCCCGAGCCGGTGCGCGACATCGGCGGACTCCGCCACGCCCTGCACACGCTCTTCGAGGCAGCGGCGGGCTGAGAGCCTGCCGGGTGACCTCTGGGACGGCGGGACCACCCCGGCGCGCTCCCTCAGGCCCTGCGCCCTGGGGCGCCGTACGTGATCCTCACTCCGCGGACGGGCTCGCGGCGCCATCGGAGCCCGCGCGGCCGAGGCGCTCGCGGACCCGCTCCACCACATCCGCGTAACGCGCCTCCGCGCCGTAGCGCGTGGGCTGGTAGTAGTGCTTGTCGCGGACCGCGTCCGGGGCGTACTGCTGGGCGGCGATGCCACCGGGGACGTCGTGCGGATACACATAGCCCTGTGCGTGGCCCAACTTGGCGGCGCCCTTGTAGTGGCCGTCCCGCAGATGGGCCGGGACGGGGCCCGCGAGCCCCTTCCGGACGTCCTCCTGGGCGGCGAAGATCGCCAGCGTCGCCGCGTTGGACTTGGGAGCGAGGGCCAGGGCGATCGTGGCGTGGCTCAGGGTGAGCGCCGCCTCCGGAAAACCGATCATGGCGACCGCCTGGGCGGCCGCGACGGCGGTGGGCAGCGCCGTGGGATCGGCGAGACCGATGTCCTCGCTGGCCGAGATCATCAGCCGCCGGGCGATGAACCGGGGGTCCTCCCCCGCCTCGATCATCCGGGCGAGGTAGTGCAGCGCGGCATCGACATCGGAGCCGCGGATCGACTTGATGAGTGCGCTCGCCACGTCGTAGTGCTGGTCGCCGTCGCGGTCGTACTTGACGGCCGCGCGGTCGACGGTTTCCTCCAGGGTCTGGAGGCTGATCTCCGTCTCCTGCTTGGACAGCGCCGCACCGGCCGCGGCCTCCAGTGCGGTCAGCGCCCGGCGGGCGTCCCCGCCCGCGATGCGCAGCAGATGCGCCTCGGCGTCCTCCGGCAGCGCCACCGCGCCGCCGAGCCCCCGCGCGTCGGCCAGCGCCCGACGGAGCAGACCGCGCAGATCGTCGTCGGTGAGCGACTCCAGCGTGAGCAGCAGCGAGCGCGACAGCAGCGGCGAGATGATCGAGAAGTACGGATTCTCGGTGGTCGCCGCGATCAGGGTCACCCATCGGTTCTCCACGGCCGGAAGCAGGGAGTCCTGCTGCGCCTTGGAGAAGCGGTGGATCTCGTCGAGGAAGAGGACGGTCTCCTTGCCGTACCCGCCGGTGGCGCGGCGGGCGCCCTCGATGACGGCCCGCACTTCCTTGACGCCCGCGGTGATCGCGGAGAGCTCGACGAAGCGCTTGTTGGTGGCCTTGCTGACCACGTACGCCAGAGTCGTCTTCCCGATACCGGGCGGGCCCCAGAGGATCACGGACGAGGGCCCCGCGGGCCCGCCGTTCCCCTCGCCGACGAGGCGACGCAGCGGCGAGCCCGGCTTGAGCAGATGCTGCTGGCCGACGACCTCGTCGAGAGTGCGAGGCCGCATCCGGACAGCCAGTGGGCTGCTGGACGGGTCCTTCTCCTGGCGGTCTTCGGCGGCTGCGGTAAAGAGGTCGGGCTCCACGTTTCGAAGCCTATGCCACGGCACCGACAGCCCTGCCGGGCCGGTCTCCCGGCAGCAGCGGCGCTCCGGTCAGCTGGTCCAGAAGTCCCACCAGCGGGTCAGGATCAGCATGCCGATGATGCCGACCCACAGGACCGGCGGCACCCAGTGGAACTCCGTCAGCCCGTTGCGCAGCCAGTTCGGCGCGGGCAGGATCCGGTGCTTGATGTTGTGTGTGGTGACGTAGCAGAACATGAAGATGGTGGCGACCCAGGCCAGACAGCACCACAGGCAGAGCGAGTTGATCTGGTAGAGCGACTGGTACTGGAGCCAGGTGCAGAACCCGACGCCGAACAACGTGCCGGCGTTCATGCCGAGCCAGTACCAGCTGCGGAAGCGGGCACCCGCGAGCAGCGCCAGGCCGATGCCGATGATCACCGAGTAGGTGGCGAGACCGAGCATCGGGTTCGGGAAACCGAAGGCGGCCGCCTGCTGGCTCGTCATGATGTTGCCGCACGCGACGACCGGGTTGAGGCTGCATCCCGGTGTGAAGTCGGGGTCTTCCAGCAGCTTGAACTTGTCGATCGTGATGGCCCAGGCGGCGAGGAGTCCGGCAGCGCCCGTGATCACCAGCAGCAGCGCCAACGCACGGCTGCCGCCGATGGTCCTCTTCCCGCCCTCCTCGTCCTGGTCGGAGGAGGGGTGGTCAACCGCTGCAGTCGTCATATCGCCGTTCCATCAGTGAGTGGCCTGCTGGGCACGGTCATTGTGCCGCACAGCATCACTGGTCTTCTGTTCGATGGACATAAAGACGTGCGTGACATTTCGCGAAGGGACGGCTGGGACGGCGGGGAACACGCGGGTCCGTGGGACCGTCCGGGCCAGGACCGAATGCGCGGTGGCGGTGGGCGGACCGCGCGGGCGCCGGGGCGAAGCAGCCGCGGTCGACGGCCCGGACCTGCGGGGATCCGGCGGGGCGAGGCGTTCGGGATGCTTGGGCCGAACGGGGCGGGGAAGAGCACGACCGCAAAATTCCCCGCAGGACCACCGGGGCCGCGACCAGGGAACCGGACCGGCGCTCGGTGCGGACCCGGCGTCCGCCGACCGTCGTCGGCGTGCCCGAATTGGAGTCGCCCCGCAGGGTGAATCCGTAACCGCCAAGTTGACGGTGTGCGACATGGTGACGCCCGTAGCCCGCCGCTGCCCCAGGCCGCGCGACCGCGACCGCGAGGACGTGATCGCGTCGGTGGGTCCGGGTGCCGAACGGCTGCGCCACCGGGCCACCCTCGGCGAGCATCGCCCTCGGTAGGTGTGGCCCGGCCTGTGGTCCACAGCACCGGACCCCGCTCCCCGATCCGGCCTGATCCGGTCCAAAGCCCCTAGGCGAGGCGCTCGCGGATCGTCTCCGCCACGTCTGCCAGCAGGACCGCCGTCTGCTCGCCGGACTCCATGTCCTTGAGCTGGAGGACGCCCTCCGCCAGGTCCCGCTCCCCCGCGACGAGGGTGAACCGGGCGCCCGAACGGTTCGCGCTCTTCATGGCGCCCTTGAGGCCACGGTTTCCGTACGCGAAATCCGCCGCCACGCCCCCGCGACGCAGTTGCGTGACGATCCCGAAGAGCACCCGCCGGGCCTCCTCGCCCAGCGGTACCGCGAAGACACTGGTCGCCGCGGGCAGTTCGAGCTCGATGCCCTCCGCCTCCAGCGCGAGCACCGTGCGGTCCACGCCGAGCGCCCAGCCCACCGACGGGAGCGCCGGCCCGCCGATCATCTCGGACAGGCCGTCGTAACGGCCGCCGCCGCCCACCGCGGACTGCGAGCCGAGTCCGTCGTGGACGAACTCGAAGGTGGTGCGGGTGTAGTAGTCGAGGCCGCGGACGAGCTTCTCGTCGTCCTCGTACACCACACCGGCCGCGGAGAGCAGGTCGCGCACCTCCTCGTGGTACGCCTTGCAGGCGTCGCACAGGTAGTCGCGCAGCACCGGGGCGCCGACCAGCTGCTTCTGCACCTCGGGCCGCTTGTCGTCGAGGACCCGGAGCGGGTTGATCTCGATGCGGCGACGCGTCTCCTCGTCCAGGTCGAGCTCGCGCAGGAAGCCCTGGAGCGCGTCCCGGTAGACGGGGCGGCACTCCTTGTCGCCCAGCGAGTTGAGCAGGATGCGGAAATTCCGCAGGCCCAACGTGCGGTAGGCCTGGTCGGCCAGGATGATCAGCTCGGCGTCCAGCGCCGGGTCCTCGGCGCCGATCGCCTCGGCGCCGACCTGCGAGAAGTGCCGGTAACGGCCCTTCTGGGGGCGCTCGTAGCGGTAGTACGAGCCGGAGTACCAGAGCTTCACGGGCAGGTTGCCGAGCTTGTGGAGGTTGGCCTCCAGCGCGGCGCGCAGCACGGACGCGGTGCCCTCGGGGCGCAGCGCCAGCTGGGAGCCGCCCTTGGTGGTGAGGGTGTACATCTCCTTGGTCACGATGTCGGTGGACTCGCCGACACCGCGCGAGAAGAGGGCGACGTCCTCGAAACCGGGGGTCTCGATGTAGCCGTAGCCGGAGTTCTTCAGAGGTGCGGCGATCGCGTCACGCACCGCGAGGTACTTCGCGGAGTCGGGCGGGGTCAGGTCGTACGTGCCCTTGGGGGCCTTGAAGGTGCTCACGGATTTTCTCTCGTCACATTCCTCGTCGGGGCGCGTCCATACCGTGCAGGTAGGGATTCGAAGCGCGCTCGCGGCCGATGGTCGTCTGGGGGCCGTGGCCGGACAGCACCACGGTCGAGTCGTCGAGCGGCAGGCACACACGCGCCAGCGACTCGAGCAGCTCGGCGTGGTCGCCGCCGGGCAGGTCGGTGCGTCCGACGGAGCCGGCGAAGAGCAGGTCGCCCGAGAAGAGGATCTGCGGAACATCCGCGGCCTCGGGCATCCTGAACGTCACCGACCCCTTGGTATGGCCGGGCGCATGCGCGACACCGAACTCCAGACCGGCCAGCTTCAGCAGAGCGCCGTCGCTCAGTTCCTGGACGTCGTCCGGCTCCCCCACCGTCAGCTCACCCATGAGCGGCATCCCGATGGAGCGGCCGAGTGCCTTCTCCGGGTCGCTCATCATGTACCGGTCCTCCGGATGGATCCAGGCGGGGACGTCGTGCGCGCCGCACACCGGGACGACCGAGGCGACATGGTCGATGTGGCCGTGGGTCAGGACGACGGCGACGGGCTTCAGCCGATGCTTCTTGAGTGCTTCCTCGACTCCGGATGCGGCCTGGTGGCCCGGGTCGATGATCACGCACTCCTCGCCTGCGGCCGGGGCGACCAGGTAACAGTTGGTCCCCCAGGCCCCGGCGGGGAACCCGGCAATGAGCACGATCGTCCTTACTGGTCGTCCGACAGCGGATTGCGACTGAGAAGGTCGCGGCAGTTCAGAGCCTACCGGCGCTCCTCATTCCACAGCTAACCCAGATACGGTACGGGCAGCCCAGGCCCCATCACACGACCTACAAGGAGATCACCCGGTGGTCAGCAGCGATCAGCGGCGGCGGCAGCTCGCCAGGGAGAAGTTCGAGCGGCAGCAGCAGCGCCGGGAGGAGGCCCGCCGCAGGACCAGGCGGCTGACGGTCGTCATCGCGTCCGCGGTGGCCGTGGTGGCGGTCATCGGGGTGGGTACGTATATCGCCCTCGACGGCGACGACAAGAACGACGCGGCCGCGAGCAAGAGCCCCACGCCTTCGCCGTCGGAGAGCGAGAGCAGCACTCCCGAGCCCGCGATGAAGATCGACAAGAAGTCGAAGTACACGATGTCGATCAAGACGAGCCAGGGCGACATCGCGTTCACGATGGACGCGGCGAAGACCCCGCACACCACGAACTCGTTCAAGTCGCTGGCCGACAAGGGCTTCTTCGACAGCACGAAGTGCCACCGGCTGACCACACAGGGCATCTTCGTGCTGCAGTGCGGTGATCCCAAGGGCGACGGCACGGGCGGCCCCGGCTACACCATTCCGGACGAGAACCTGACCGCGCTGGGCAAGGCGGGCAAGGACGGCACGGTGACCTACCCGGCGGGCACCGTGGCGATGGCGAACACCGGCCAGGCGCACACCGGCGGCAGCCAGTTCTTCCTGGTGTACAAGGACAGCAAGCTTCCGCCCGCCTACACCCCGTTCGGCACGATGGACGACGCCTCGCTGAAGGCCGTCAAGGACATCGGTGCGGCGGGGGTGGCCGGCGGCGCGGCCGACGGTGCGCCGAAGAAGGCCGTGGACATCTCGAAGGCCGCCGTCGCGGAGTCGTGACGGCCGGGGCGGCCGGACCCGGCCGTCCGGTGATGGCGGCGAAGCGCGGGCCGGAATATTTTGAGCCGCGCTGAGTGCGGACAGCCGGGCGGCCGGTCGCCTAGATTGGCGTTGTGCAGGGCGGGCGCTGCCCGCCCCAGGAAACTGTGGACGATGCCAGGGGGGCGAACCCCCTCGCGGGCATCAGGTGGAGGAGGCGCTGTGAGCAGCGACCCGTGGGGCCGTGTCGATGAGACAGGCACCGTGTACGTGCGTACAGCCGATGGCGAGCAGGTCGTCGGATCGTGGCAGGCGGGTTCCCCCGAGGAGGCTCTGGCCTACTTCGAGCGCAAGTACGAGGGCATTGTGGTCGAGATCGGCCTCCTCGAACGGCGGGTGAAGACCACCGACCTGTCGGCGAAGGACGCGACGACCGCCATCGAGCATCTGCGTCTGCAGGTGGACGAGCATCACGCCGTCGGTGACCTCGACGCGCTGCGCAAGCGGCTCGACGCGCTGGGCACGACGGTCGAGTCGCGGCGCGAGGAGCGCAAGGCCCAGAAGGCAAAGCAGACCGACGAGGCGAAGCACGCCAAGGAGGCGCTGGTCGCCGAGGCGGAGGAGCTGGCGCGGAGCGAGCAGTGGCGCTCCGCGGGCGAGCGGCTCCGCGCGCTCGTGGACACGTGGAAGGGCCTCCCACGGCTCGACCGCAAGTCCGACGACGAGTTGTGGCACCGCTTCTCGCATGCCCGCTCGGCGTTCTCCAAGCGCCGCAAGGCCCACTTCGCCTCGCTGGACGCCCAGCGCGAGGAGGCCCGCAAGGCCAAGGAGAAGCTGGTCGCGGAGGCCGAGTCACTGTCCGGTTCCACGGACTGGGGAGCCACGGCCGCCCGTTATCGCGACCTGATGACGGAGTGGAAGGCGGCCGGCCGCGCCCAGCGCGAGGCCGAGGACGATCTGTGGAACCGCTTCCGCGGTGCCCAGGACGTCTTCTTCGCCGCCCGCGGCGAGGTGTTCGCCGAACGGGACGCGGAGCAGGGCGAGAACCTCAAGCTCAAGGAGGAACTCGCGGCCGAGGCCGAGAAGCTGGTGCCGGTGAAGGACCTGAAGGCGGCCAGGGCCGCGTTCCGGGCCGTCAACGAGCGCTGGGAGGCCATCGGCCATGTGCCGCGTGACGCCCGCCCGAAGGTCGAGGGGCGGATGCACGCCGTGGAGCGGGCCCTCCAGGAGGCCGAGGAGTCGGAGTGGCGCCGGACGAATCCGGAGGCGCGTGCGCGCGCCGCGGGTCTGACCGGTCAGCTGCAGGCGGCCGTCGACAAGCTGCGTACGCAGATCGACACGGCCCGCGCCTCGGGCAACAACGCCCGGGCCGACAAGCTGGCCAAGGAGCTCGAAGGCCGACAGGCACTGCTGGACCAGGCGCTGAAGGGCCTGGAGGAATTCGGCGGCTGATCAGCTGTTGTGACGAGGCCCCCTGCACGCGTCCCGAGGGACGTGTGCAGGGGGCCTCTCGTGTGCGCGCAGTCGCCGGTCAGGGCCTGTCGGGTGACCTTCGATCGGGTAGCGGACGCGGTCTGGTGCGTGCGATTCCAAGGCGCCGGGATGTCCTGGGATGGGGTCTCCCCTGCTCGAACGAAGCCGAGAGCTTGGGGAAGGAGCTACTTGGGCATTCCGGCAACGCGGGAAGCGTGCGTGCCAGGGCGTGGCCGCCCGATCAGAGGTCACCCGACAGGCCCTCAGGGCCTGCGGGCGGAGGTGACGCGGTAGACGTCGTAGACGCCCTCCACACCCCGCACCGCCTTCAGTACGTGTCCCAGGTGCTTCGGGTCGCCCATCTCGAAGGTGAAGCGCGAGGTGGCCACCCGGTCCCGAGAGGTCTGGACGGCCGCCGACAGGATGTTGACGTGCTGGTCGGACAGGACGCGTGTGACGTCCGACAGCAGCCGCGACCGGTCCAGCGCCTCGACCTGGATGGCGACCAGGAAGACCGAGGACTGGGTCGGTGCCCATTCGACGTCCAGGATCCGCTCGGGCTGCTGCGACAGCGAGTCGACGTTGACGCAGTCGGCACGGTGCACGGAGACGCCGCTGCCGCGGGTGACGAAGCCGATGATCGGGTCGCCGGGGACGGGCGTGCAGCAGCGGGCCAGTTTGACCCAGACGTCCTCGACGCCCTTGACGACCACACCGGGATCGGCGTTGGAGCGGCGCTTGCTGCGGCTGCGCGAGGGCGGCGAGCTCTCCGCGATGTCCTCGTTGGCGGCGTCCTCGCCACCGAGCGCCTGGACGAGTTTCTGTACGACGCCGGCGGCGGCCACATGGCCCTCGCCGATTGCCGCGTACAGCGACGAGATGTCGGGATAGCGCATCTCATGGGCGAGGGTGACCAGGGAGTCGCCGGTCAGGATGCGCTGGATCGGCAGGTTCTGCTTGCGCATGGCGCGCGCGATCGCGTCCTTGCCCTGTTCGATCGCCTCGTCGCGGCGCTCCTTGGAGAACCAGGCGCGGATCTTGTTGCGGGCGCGGGGCGACTTGACGAAGCCCAGCCAGTCCCGGGACGGGCCGGCGCCGGCCGCCTTGGAGGTGAAGACCTCCACCAGGTCGCCGTTGTCGAGGGTCGATTCGAGCGGGACGAGCCGCCCGTTGACCCGTGCCCCTATGGTCCGGTGGCCGACCTCCGTATGCACGGCGTATGCGAAGTCGACCGGCGTCGCACCCGCGGGGAGCGCTATGACGTCGCCCTTGGGAGTGAAGACGAAGACCTCGTTGCGGGAGAGGTCGAAGCGCAGGGACTCCAGGAACTCGCTGGGGTCCTCGGTCTCCTTCTGCCAGTCCAGGAGCTGGCGCAGCCACGCCATGTCGTTGACGGTGTCCTGGCCGCGGCCGGTGTTCTTGGGTACGTCGGTGCGCACCTTGGAGGCGCCCGCGACGGCCTCCTGCTTGTACTTCCAGTGCGCGGCGATGCCGTACTCGGCGCGCCGGTGCATGTCGAACGTACGGATCTGCAGCTCGACGGGCTTGCCGCTGGGGCCGATCACCGTGGTGTGCAGCGACTGGTACATGTTGAACTTGGGCATCGCGATGTAGTCCTTGAACCGGCCGGGTACCGGATTCCATCGCGCGTGGACGGTGCCGAGCGCCGCGTAGCAGTCGCGGACGGTGTCGACGAGGACCCTGATGCCCACCAGGTCGTAGATCTCGGCGAAGTCCCGGCCCCGCACGATCATCTTCTGGTAGACGCTGTAGTAGTGCTTCGGCCGCCCCGTGACGGTGGCCTTGATCCGGGCGGCTCGGAGGTCGGCCTGGACCTCGTCGGTCACTATGGCGAGGTACTCGTCGCGTTTGGGCGCGCGCTCGGCGACGAGGCGGACGATCTCGTCGTACATCTTGGGGTAGAGGATCGCGAAGGCGAGATCCTCCAGCTCCCACTTGATGGTGTTCATGCCCAGGCGATGTGCCAGCGGGGCATAGATCTCAAGCGTCTCGCGGGCCTTCTTCTCCTGCTTCTCCCGCTTGAGGTAGCGCATGGTGCGCATGTTGTGCAGGCGGTCGGCGAGCTTGATGACCAGGACCCGGGGGTCCTTGGCCATGGCGACGACCATCTTGCGCACGGTCTCGGCCTGCGCGGCCTCGCCGAACTTGACCTTGTCCAGCTTGGTGACACCGTCGACCAGCAGGGCGACCTGGTCGCCGAAGTCCCGTCGCAGGGTGTCCAGGCCGTACTCGGTGTCCTCGACCGTGTCGTGCAGCAGCCCGGCCATGAGCGTCGCCGGGTCCATGCCGAGCTCGGCGAGGATCGTCGTGACGGCCAGCGGGTGCGTGATGTAGGGGTCGCCGCTCTTGCGCTTCTGGCCGCGGTGCCAGCGCTCGGCGACCTGGTAGGCGCGCTCGATCTGGCGCAGCGTGGCCGTCTCGATCTTGGCGTCGTTGCTGCGGACGATGCGCAGCAGCGGTTCGAGCACCGGGTTGTACGGGCTGGAGCGCTGCACACCGAGGCGGGCGAGCCTGGCCCGGACCCGATTGGAGGAGCCGCCGGAGCGGGTCATGGGAGCCGCCGGGGTGACGGGCCGGACGGCGGGCTTCGCCGGGGGCTTCGGGGCGGACGCGGCCGGGGAGGCGGGGGCAGTCGGCTGCGCGGGCGAGGCGGGGGCGGGCCGCAGCACCGCCGCACCGGCCGGCGCCGCGCCCGCACCGGGCTCGGGTGCCGGGGGCTTCGGCTTCTGCGCGGGCTGCTTCTTCCCGGGCATGGCTGAGGCCGCCGCGGGCTTGTCGGGCTGCGGGGCGGCGACTGGCTGGGCCTCGTCTGGCAAGAGCGCTCCTCGTGCGAATCCGGATACCCGGAAAGGCCATCGTATCGACCCTGTGGCCGGTCCTCCCCCGGGGACCGTGAGACCCCTCACAACGCGGGACGGGCACCCGGTTGTTCCCGGATGCCCGTCCTTCGCACATGAGCCGTTGCCACGTACGGTCCGCTGCCGCTCAGACCGTGATCAGAACCTCCAGCGGGGCGCCGCGCAGGCCCTGCTCCAGACGGGCGCGCCCGGGCAGGAATCCGAGCTCCATGAGAACCGCGACGCCCGCGACCTCGGCGCCGGCACGCCGGATCAGTTCCAGCGAGGCCTCGGCGGTGCCACCGGTCGCGAGAATGTCGTCGATGACCATGATCCGGTCGTCGGCGGACAGGTCCTCCGCGTGGACCTCGATCTCGGCGGTGCCGTACTCCAGCTCGTACGCCTGGCTGAGCGTGGCTCCCGGCAGCTTCCCGGCCTTGCGGACGGGTACGAAGCCGAGCCCGGCCCGGATCGCGACCGGGGCGGCCAGGATGAAACCGCGCGCCTCGAGGCCGACGACCTTCGTGGCGCCGTGGCGTACACAGAGTTCCGCCAGGGTCTCGGTGAGGGCCGTGAACGCCGTCGGGTCCGCGAGCAGCGGGGTGATGTCCTTGAACATCACTCCCGGCTTGGGGTAGTCCGGCACATCGCGGATCCGGCTGAGCAGAAGCTCGCGGGTGGTCCCGGTGGTGCTGCTGGTCATCGACGGTTCCCCGGGGTCCGGCCGTGGCCCCTGGGGGGCTGCTGGCGCTGGCCGACGACCGCGGCGGCCGGTGCGGCGTCCACCGGGAAGCCGTCGTCCGGCTGCTCGTCCTCGGCGGAGTCACCCTTGGCGGCGGCTGCCGCACGCTTGGCGAGGATCCGCTTCTTCAGGGCCTTCATCTGCGGGTCGCGTTCCTTGAGGTCGGCGACGAGCGGGGTGGCGATGAAGATCGAGGAGTACGCACCGGCGGCGAGGCCGACGAACAGCGACAGCGAGATGTCGTTCAGCATGCCGGCGCCGAGGACGCCGCCGCCGATGAAGAGCAGACCGGCGACGGGGAGCAGGGCCACGACCGTGGTGTTGATGGAGCGGACCAGGGTGCCGTTGATCGAACGGTTGGCGATCTCGCTGTACGTCCACCGGGTCTGCTTGGTGATGCCGTCCGTGCTCTCCCTGAGGCTGTCGAAGACGACAACCGTGTCGTAGAGGGAGTAACCGAGGATGGTCAGCAGACCGATCACGGTGCCCGGGGTGACCTCGAAGCCGACGAGGGCGTAGACACCGACCGTGATGGTGATGTCGTGGATCAGCGCGACCAGGGCCGCAATGGCCATGCGCCACTCGAAGGCGATGGCCAGGTAGATCACGACCAGGACCATGAAGATGCCGAGGCCGGTCCAGGCCTTGTTGGCGATCTGCTCACCCCAGCTGGGGCCGACCAGGTCGGCGGCGATCTTCTCGGTCGGGACGTCGAGGTCCTTGGAGAGCTGGTTCTTGATCTGGTCGGACTTCGCGGTGTCGACCTCGCTGATCTGGATGCGCAGACCGCCGTTGCCGAGCTTCTGGACGATCGCCTGGTGACCGGAGGCCTCCGTGGCCAGGTCCTCCGCGTGAGCGACGCTGACACTCGTCTTCGTGGTGGTGAAGACCGCGCCGCCCTTGAACTCGATGCCCATGTTCAGGCCGCTGACCGCGAGGCCGACGATGGCCGTGATGGTGATCAGGATCGAGATCCCGTACCAGATCTTGCGCTTGCCGATGAAGTCGTAGCCGACCTCGCCTCGGTAGAGACGGGCGCCGAGATTGCCGAGTCGCGACATCTCACGCCTCCTTCGGGTCAGTGGGGGCGTTGACACGGCGCGAGCGGCGCAGCGGCGGCTTGGCGCCGAGCCGCTTCGGGTCCAGTCCGGACCACGGGTGACCGCTGGAGAAGAACTTCGTCCGGGCCAGCAGCGTCATGACGGGCTTGGTGAAGAGGAAGACCACGACCACGTCGAGCAGGGTGGTGAGCCCCAGCGTGAACGCGAAGCCCTGGACCTTGCCGACGGTGACCACGAAGAGCACCGCGGCAGCGAGGAACGACACGAAGTCGGAGACCAGGATGGTGCGCCGGGCACGCGGCCAGGCACGCGCGACGGCCGGGCGGAGCGTACGGCCCTCGCGGATCTCGTCGCGGATCCTCTCGAAGTACACGATGAAGGAGTCCGCGGTGATGCCGATGGCCACGATGGCGCCGCAGACCGCCGGGAGGTTCAGCGCGAAGCCGATGGCCGGGCCGAGCAGCGACATGAGCGTGTAGGTCAGGATGCCGGAGGCCAGCAGGCTCAGGAGCGCGATGAACGCAAGGCCGCGGTAGTAGGCCACCAGGTAGATGACGACCAGGGCCAGACCGATGGCACCGGCGATCAGGCCGGCCCGGAGCTGCTCGCCACCGAGCGCGGCGGTGACGGTGGTGACGCTCTGCTCCTTGAACGAGAGCGGGAGCGCACCGTAGGAGAGCACGTTGGCCAGGTCCTCGGCGGACTGCTGGGTGAAGCTGCCGGAGATCTCGGCGCTGCCGCTGAGCGTCGTGTTCACCTGGGGGGCGGAGACGACCTCGCCGTCCAGGGCGATGGCGAACTGGTTCTGCGGGGACGGCTGCGCGGAGAGCTTCTTCGTGATCGTCTGGAATTCCTTGGAGCCCTTCTTGGTGAACTCCATGTTGACGAGCCACATGCCGCGCTGCTGATCGAAGCCGGCCTTGGCGTTGTCGACCTCGGTGCCGGACACCTCGGCCGGGCCCAGAATGTACTTGGCGTCGCCCTCGGAACTGCACGCGACGACCGCGTCGGTCGGCGTGGCGCCCTGGGCGGCCTTGGACCGGGAGGCCTTGCTGGAGCAGTCGAGCTCCTCGAACTGCTTCTTCAGCTTGGCGGCGGCAGCCTTGTCGGCGGCGGGTGCCGACGGCGGGGTGTCCGCCTTCGGGGTGTTGCTCGCCCCCGGGGTGGGCGAGGAATCGGCCTTGAGGCCGTCGGTGACCGCGCGGCCCTGGGTGGTGGCGCTCGCGCTCGGCTTCGCCTTTCCGTCGGCCCCCGCCGAGGCGCCCGGGCTGGGCTTGCCGGACGACGTTGCGTCGGGCGTCGGCGTGGGCGTGCCCTGGGCGACGGTCAGCACCGGCCGGAAGTAGAGCTTGGCGGTCGTACCGACCTGCTCACGGGCCTGGGCGGAATTCGTGCCCTTGGGGATGTTGACGATGATGTTGCGATCGCCCTGCGTCTGGACCTCGGCCTCGGAGACACCCAGACCATTGACACGGCGTTCCATGATCTGGACCGCCGTGTCCATGTTGGTCTTGTTGATCGCCGATTCCTGGCCCGGCTCGCTCTTCGCCTCGAGCGTGATGGACGTGCCGCCCGCCAGGTCGATGCCCAGACGTGGGGCCGGCTGATCAGCCAGGAACATCCCGCCGGTGAGCGCGACCATGGCGATCAGGATCAGAGCCAGGGAACGCCCCGGCCTGCCCTGACCGCCGGCCGGCCCCCGGCTCTTCTTCGGTGCTGCCACCTTCTCGTTTCTCCCTGTCCAACCGCCCCGCGCCGGGTACGCGCCCAAGCGGCCACGAAGTGTAGTGGGGACCCGCCCCCGCAGAAGATCGCACGGTCCGGGGAGTGCCGGATGCCGGTGGGCTCATGGCATCCCCGGGTCGTGGGTTACTTCGCGTCGGCCTCGCCGTCGGTCTTGCCCTCGGACTTCTTGCCGGGCTCGGCGTCCGTCGGCTCGGCGTCGTCGGCGTCGGCCTTCTTGCCCAGGTCGATCTTCGCGTCGTCCGAGGTGTCCTCGTCGGCGTCGGCCCCGGTCAGCGAGGAGGCGTCGTCCGGCACGACCGCGCCGTCGATGTCCAGGGCGTTCTCGTCGTCGTCGCCGTGGACGATGCGGTTGTACTCGGCGTCGTCGAGGACGGCGCCGATGGCGTTCTTGGCGTAGACGGCGTGGACGCCGGGCGCGATCTCAAGGAGAACCGTGTCGTCGTGAAGCTCCTTGACGGTGGCGTACATGCCCCCGATCGTCCGGACGCCGGTGCCGGGCTGCATCTCATTGCGCATCTGGGCGGCGGCCGCCTGCTTCTTCTTGGCGGACCGCGTCATCAGGAACATGGCCCCGATGAGCACGATGAAGGGGAGGAGAGTCACGGGATTCACGGGACGAGTTTCCTTCGCACGACCGCACTGTGGAGGGCGGCCTGGTCTACGGGGGTGGGTACACCGACCTGTAAGGGCGGCATCGGCGGAGTCTAAGCGAGTCCGCATCGATGGAACAACGCCCGACATCGCTCGGTGGTTCCTGTCCGGGTGAACCTGTGACCCATCACGCCCCGAACAGGCCCTGTTGTCCCTTTCCGCCGTGCTGCGGAGGCACGAGGCCGAGGTGGGCCCAGGCCGCGGGTGTCGCGACGCGCCCCCGCGGAGTCCTGGCCAGCAGCCCCTCCCGGACCAGGAAGGGCTCAGCGACCTCCTCGACCGTTTCGCGCTCCTCTCCCACGGCCACCGCGAGGGTCGACAGCCCGACGGGCCCCCCGCCGAAGAGCTTCAGCAGGGCGCCGAGCACCGCCCGGTCCAGCCGGTCGAGACCGCGCGCGTCGACCTCGTACACCCCGAGGGCCGCGGAGGCGACGGCGCGGTCGATCCGCCCGTCGGCCTTGACCTGGGCGTAGTCCCGGACGCGGCGCAGCAGCCGGTTGGCGATCCGGGGGGTGCCGCGGGAGCGCCCGGCGATCTCGGCGGCGCCGTCCGTGTCTATCGCCACGTCGAGCAGGCGGGCGGAGCGGTGGATGACGCGTTCCAGTTCGGTGGGCGCGTAGAACTCCATGTGCCCGGTGAAGCCGAAGCGGTCGCGCAGCGGGGGCGGCAGCAGGCCGGCCCTGGTGGTGGCCCCGACCAGGGTGAAGGGCGGCAGTTCCAGCGGGATGGCGGTGGCGCCGGGCCCCTTGCCGACGATGACGTCGACCCGGAAGTCCTCCATCGCCATGTAGAGCATCTCCTCGGCGGGCCGCGACATGCGGTGGATCTCGTCGAGGAAGAGGACCTCACCCTCCTGGAGCGAGGAGAGAATCGCGGCGAGATCACCCGCGTGCTGGATGGCGGGGCCCGAGGTGATCCGGATCGGCGCGCCCATCTCGGCCGCGATGATCATGGAAAGGGTGGTCTTGCCGAGGCCGGGGGCGCCGGAGAGCAGGACGTGGTCGGCGGTGGCGCCGCGGGCCCTGGCCGCCTTGAGGACCAGATCCAGCTGCTCGCGCACCTTCTCCTGGCCGACGAATTCGTCGAGGTCCTTCGGCCGCAGCGCCGCTTCGACCGCGGTGTCCTCGCCGTCCGCGTCGGCGTCGACAAGGCGCTCGTCGAGACGCTCGTCGGTGTCGGGTCCGGTCTCGTCCCAGTTCATTCAGTCTGTCCCGCCTCGGGTGTTTCGGTGCCGTGCGGTGCCCGGCCCGGCGTCGGAGTGTCGGTGTCCCCGGGGTGTCGCGCTCCGCTCAGCGCGCGCGGTTGAGGGTCTGCAGCGCGGCGCGCAGCAGCTGCGGCACGGGTGCCTGCCCGCCCTCGGCCAGTGCCGCCTCTGCCTGCGGGGTGACCGCGGTGACCGCTTCGTCGGCCTCGCGGGTGGCATAGCCGAGACCGATCAGGGCTGCCTGCAGCTGATCGCGCCAGGAGGAGGTGACGGCTGTGCCGATGCCCTGTCGGCCGATCTGTGCGCCGACCGGCTCGCCGAGTCTGTCCTTCAGTTCGAGGAGGAGCTTCTGCGCGCCCTTCTTGCCGATGCCGGAGACGGCGGTGAGCGCCTTCTCGTCGCCGGTGGCGACCGCGATCCGCAGGGCGTCCGGCGTATGGGTGGCGAGCATGGCCTGGGCCAGCCGGGGACCGACTCCGCTGGCGGTCTGGAGCAGCTCGAAGACCTGCCGCTCGTCGTCGTCGGCGAAGCCGTAGAGGGTAAGCGAGTCCTCCCGTACGACGAGGGAGGTGGCGAGCCTGGCCTCCTGGCCGATCCGGAGGCCGGCCAGGGTGTTCGGTGTGCACTGGACGGCCATGCCGATGCCGCCGACCTCGATCACGGCCGTGGTCGGGGCGAGCGCGGCGACGGGGCCGCTGACGAAGGCGATCATCGGGGGACCTTCCGGACGGGAACTGCGGGTGTACGGGGAACGCGCGGGGTGCGGGCCGCCACGGCGGCTGCCGCGTGTGCCTGCTGGAGGCGGTTGACGGCGGGCGCGCGCCAGATGTGGCAGATGGCGAGCGCGAGGGCGTCGGCCGCGTCGGCCGGTTTCGGCGGGGCGTCGAGCCTCAGCAGCCGGGTGACCATGGCACCGACCTGCGCCTTGTCGGCCCGGCCACTGCCGGTGACGGCCGCCTTGACCTCGCTGGGGGTGTGCAGGGCGACCGGTATGCCACGGCGGGACGCGCAGAGCATGGCGACCGCGCTGGCCTGGGCGGTACCCATCACCGTACGGACGTTGTGCTGGCTGAACACCCGCTCCACGGCCACGCATTCGGGCCGGTGCTCGTCGAGCCATGCCTCGATGCCGCGCTCGATGGCGACCAGCCGGTGGCCGAGCTCGGCGTCGGCCGGGGTGCGGACGACGCCGACACCGAGCATCGTCAGGGGCCGCCCGGCGACGCCCTCGACGACGCCTACACCGCACCGGGTCAGCCCCGGGTCGACGCCGAGTACCCGCATGGGGCGCCCCCTCCGTACCGATCGGTCAACTGTTCCCGCAGGCTATCGGCTCGCACTGACAATGCGACGGGCCGACGGGGTGTGTCCCCGTCGGCCCGTCCCTGAAGGCTGTGCCGATGCCGGCTCAGGCGTCGACCTTCTCCATGACCTCGTCCGAGACGTCGAAGTTGGCGAAGACGTTCTGCACGTCGTCGCTGTCCTCCAGCGCGTCGATCAGCTTGAAGATCTTGCGCGCGCCCTCCTCGTCCAGCTCGACCTGCATGGTGGGCAGGAAGTTGGCCTCGGCGGAGTCGTAGTCGATGCCGGCCTGCTGGAGCGCGGTACGGACCGCGACCATGTCGGTGGCCTCGCTGACGACCTCGTAATTCTCACCGAGGTCGTTGACCTCCTCGGCGCCCGCGTCCAGGACGGCATCCAGGACGTCGTCCTCGGTCAGCTCGCCCTTGGGGACGATCACGACGCCCTTGCGGTTGAAGAGGTACGAGACCGAACCCGGGTCGGCCATCGAACCGCCGTTGCGGGTCATGGCGACACGCACGTCGGAGGCGGCACGGTTGCGGTTGTCGGTCAGGCACTCGATGAGCACCGCGACACCGTTCGGGCCATAACCCTCGTACATGATCGTCTGGTAGTCGACGCCGCCCGCTTCGAGACCGCCACCGCGCTTGACCGCGGAGTCGATGTTCTTGTTCGGTACGGAGCTCTTCTTGGCCTTCTGGATCGCGTCCACAAGGGTCGGATTTCCATCAGGGTCCACACCGCCGGTGCGCGCGGCAACCTCGATGTTCTTGATCAGCTTCGCGAAGAGTTTGCCGCGCTTGGCATCGATCACGGCCTTCTTGTGCTTCGTCGTAGCCCATTTAGAGTGGCCGGACATCTGCCTTCTCCTTCGCGTCACCAAAATCGATTCGAACCCGAGAGATCCTACCGGGATCGAGTCAGCCGACTGCGCGCACCATGTCCACGAACAAGGCGTGAACCCGGTGGTCCCCGGTCAGTTCGGGATGGAAGGACGTCGCCAGGGCGTTCCCCTGGCGTACGGCGACGATGTGACCGCCATGCTCCGCCACCACCTCGGCCCGCGCTCCGACCGACTCCACCCACGGGGCGCGGATGAACACACCCTCGACCGGGCCGCCCTCGATGCCGGCCACCTCCACGGCCGCCTCGAAGGACTCGTTCTGTCGCCCGAAGGCGTTACGGCGCACGATCATGTCGATCCCGCCGACCGTCTCCTGGCCCGCGCGCGGGTCGAGGATCTTGTCGGCGAGCAGGATCATTCCGGCGCAGGTGCCGTAGACCGGCATTCCGTCCCGGACCCGCTCGCGCAGCGGTTCCAGCATGCCGAACAGGGCAGCCAGTTTGGACATCGTGGTGGACTCGCCGCCGGGAATGACCAGGCCGTCGACCTCGGCGAGTTCCTCGGGCCGCCGGACCGGCCTGGCCAGGGCGTCCGCCGAGGCCAGGGCGATCAGGTGTTCCCGTACGTCGCCCTGGAGAGCCAGGACTCCGATCACAGGGGTGTCGCTCATCAGGGACTACCAGCCGCGGTTGGCGTAGCGCTCGGCCTCGGGCAGGGTGTCGCAGTTGATGCCGACCATGGCCTCGCCCAGGTTCCGGGAGGCGTCCGCGATGATCTTCGGGTCGTCGTAGAAGGTGGTGGCCTTCACGATGGCGGCGGCGCGCTTGGCCGGGTCGCCGGACTTGAAGATGCCGGAACCGACGAAGACGCCCTCGGCACCCAGCTGGCGCATCAGCGCGGCGTCGGCGGGGGTGGCGACGCCGCCCGCGGAGAACAGCACGACGGGCAGCTTGCCGAGCTCGGCGACCTCCTTGACCAGCTCGTACGGGGCGCGGAGGTCCTTGGCGGCGGCGTACAGCTCGTTGTTGTCGTAGCCGCGCAGCCGGGCGATCTCGTTCTTGATCTGGCGCAGGTGACGGACGGCCTCGACGACGTTTCCGGTGCCGGCCTCGCCCTTCGACCGGATCATGGCCGCGCCCTCGGCGATACGGCGCAGGGCCTCGCCCAGGTTGGTGGCGCCGCAGACGAACGGGGTGGTGAAAGCGAACTTGTCGCTGTGGTTGACCTCGTCGGCCGGGGTGAGGACCTCGGACTCGTCGATGTAGTCGACACCGAGGGACTGGAGGACCTGGGCCTCGACGAAGTGCCCGATCCGGGACTTCGCCATCACCGGGATGGAGACGGCCTCGATGATCTCCTCGATCATGTTCGGGTCCGACATCCGGGCCACGCCGCCGTCCTTGCGGATGTCGGCCGGCACCCGTTCCAGGGCCATGACGGCCACGGCGCCCGCGTCCTCGGCGATCTTCGCCTGCTCGGCATTGACGACGTCCATGATCACGCCGCCCTTGAGCTGCTCGGCCATGCCTCGCTTGACGCGGGCGGTGCCGGTGGCCGGGGAGTCGGCGGACTGCGGGGTGGTGGGAAGCGTGGACACGGATCGACCTCACTCGGAGAAAGAGTTGCTGGGAGCACCGATCGGGTGCAGTGGTGAGCAAACTCTTCGGGACCAGTCCACAGCAAGGGCCAATGGGAGGCCGGTGGATCGTTTTGAACGCGTACGGGACGGGTTGTGACCCCGCTCACGCACGTGTGCGAGCTGAGCCGGCGGATCAGCTGACGGGGCGGTCCGCCAGGGCGACCGGCGGTTCGTCGTCCATCTCGAAGGCGAGTGGGAACGGAGCGTGCCCGGCCAGCCGGAACCACCGCACGGTACGGTGCCTGCGCAGCGCACGCGCCGCGCGCACCGCGTCGTTGTGGAACCGCCGGGCCATCGGGACCCGGCGTACGGCCGCGGCGAGTTCGGACGCCGCCTCCTCGCCGCCGGGGATCTCCTTCACGGTCTCCACCTGCGCCGTCTCGCCGAAGACCGCCCGCAGGGCGGTGCTCAGCTCGCTCTCCGCGACCTCGCGGTGTTCCTCCTCCGCCTGGCGGGCGGCGTGCGCGGCCTCGTACAGCACGATGGAGGCTGCCGGGTCGAGAACACCCGATGTGGCCAGTTCCTGGGTGACCGAGGCGCGACGCAGGAGCTGCGCGTCGAGGGCCGCGCGAGCGGCGTCGATGCGGGCGTGCAGCCGGTCCAGCCGTCCGGCGGTCCAGCTGAGGTACATACCGATCGCGACGATCGCGACGGCGATCCAGATGAGGGTTTCGATCACGGGCGGCAAGGCTACCGCCGAGGCGCGGACGGTGCGGCCGCCCGGCCCGGGGCGGGGCATCCGGACCGCCGCCCCAGCGCTGGGTGGGACGCCGGTCGGGGCACCGTCCGGAGACCGGGGTCCGGGGCGGGGTCCGTCCGGCCGGTCGGGGCACCCGGTCCGGTGCGCCGCAACACGCCGGAGCACCCTCGCAGCGGGGCTGTCCAGCCGTTCCGGCTGCGCCGCGGCCTTGTCCGCCGGGCGCCGCGCCCCCGGCCCGGCGAACGTCCCTGGGACCTCTCGTTCGGATCACGCCGGACCTCGGGACCTTTCGTTCGGATCACGCCGGACCTCGCGAGCCCGGCATGATCCGAACGAAAGGCCCTAGTCCCGCGCCGGTCCGAAGCGCGCGCGCAGGCCCGTGCGTTCGTCGGCGGCCACCGACGCCGCGCCGTCCGTCACCGTCTCGTACACCGCGAGGATGTCGGCCCCGACCGTCGACCAGTCGAAGCGCCGCACGTGTGCGGCTCCCCGCTCGCGCAGCTCCGCACGCCGCTCCGGGTCGCCGAGCAGCCGGACCGCCGCCGCCGCCAGCGCGTCCGCGTCCTCATTGGCGAACAGCTCGCCCGCGGCGCCCAGATCAAGCACCTGCGCGAACGCGTCCAGGTCGCTGGCGAGGACCGGCGCGCCGGCCGACATCGCCTCGACCAGGATGATCCCGAAACTCTCGCCGCCCGTGTTGGGCGCGACGTACACATCGACGCTGCGCAGCAGCCGCGCCTTGTCCTCGTCGCTCACCATGCCGAGGAATTCGACGCGCCCGCGCATCTTTGCGGGCAGCGAGGCGACCGCCTCCTCCTCGTCGCCACGGCCCGCCACCAGCAGCCTGGTGCCCGGACGGGCGGCGAGGATCGCGGGCAGCGCCCTCATCAGGACGGGCAGGCCCTTGCGGGGCTCGTCGATGCGCCCGATGAAGCCGATGGTGCCGCCCTCCTGCCCCCCACCACCGCCCTCGACCGAGCTTCGCGCTCCCTCCGATTGCCACTCGGCCCTGGGCTCGGCTCCGGCGAAGAAGCCGACATCGACCCCGTTCGGGATGACGACCGCATCACCGCCGAGGTGCTCGACCAGGGTCCGCCGCGCGTACTCGCTGACCGCGATGCGCGCACTGATCTTCTCCAGCGCGGGCTGCAGGATCGGGTACGCGGCGATCATGGCCCGGGAGCGCGGGTTGGAGGTGTGGAACGTGGCGACGATCGGCCCCTGCGCGGCCCAGCAGGCGAGCAGCCCCAGCGACGGCGACGTCGGCTCATGGATGTGGATCACGTCGAAGGTGCCGTCGTGCAGCCAGCGGCGCACCCGGGCGGCCGAGAGGAAGCCGAAGTTCAGCCGGGCCACGGAGCCGTTGTACGGGACGGGCACGGCACGGCCCGCCGAGACCACGTACGGCGGCAGCGGTGTCTCGTCGTCGGCGGGCGCCAGCACCGAGACCTGATGCCCCAGACGGATCAGGTGTTCGGCCAGGTCGCGGATGTGGAACTGCACACCGCCCGGGACGTCCCAGGAGTACGGGCACACGATGCCGATCTTCACGGCCGGTCCTCCCGGTTCTCCAGATCGGCCGACCAGAGCCGCTGCAGCATGTGCCAGTCCTCCGGGTGGTCGGCGATCCCGACGGCGAAGGCATCGGCGAGCGCCTGCGTCATCGAGGACGTCTTCTCCGTACGGCTCCCCGACTCCGGCACCTCGACCGGCGGATGGATACGCGCCTTCATCACGGGCGTCTCGTCGTAATGGAGCATCACCGGCAGCAGCAGTGCCCCGGTCTGCTGGGCCAGCAGTGCCGGTCCCGCGGGCATGCGCGCGGTGTCGCCGAAGAACGTCACCTCGACGCCGGATGCCGACAGGTCGCGGTCGGCGACCAGACAGACCAGGCCGCCCGCGCGCAGCCGCCGGGCCAGGGTGCCGAAGGCGGCGCCGCCGCTGTGCGGCAGGACCTCCATGCCGAGCCCCTCGCGGTAGGCCACGAACCGGTCGTACAGCGTCTCCGGCTTGAGCCGCTCGGCGACCGTGGTGAAGGGCACCTGGAGATCGGTGGTGACCCAGGCTCCCGCCAGGTCCCAGTTACCCAGGTGCGGCAGGGCGAGGATGACGCCGCGGCCGGTGCCCAGGCCCTCGGTCAGCCGGTGCGCGTCCGTCACTTCTATCGACGCCTTGATCCGCGCCGGGCTCCAGGTGGGCAGCCGGAACGACTCCATCCAGTAGCGCATGTACGAGCGCATCCCGGCCTTGGAGAGCGCGGCGAGCCGGGCCGGGGACGCCCCGGGCACGACCCGCGCCAGATTCGCCTCCAGCCGCAGAACGCCCTTGCCCCGCCGTTTCCACGCCTGGTCGGCGATGGTGCGGAAGAGCGTCCGGGCGGCCGGCTCGGGGAGCTTCTTCACGGCGGCCCAGCCGAGCCCGTACAGCCCGTCGGTCAGCCGGTCCCGCAGGCCGCTGCGCGCGGCACCCGGTGCGCCGCTCACTGCGCGGCCCCCCTCCCCCGGTCCGCGGCGGCTGCCTCGGCGGCGTCGGCGGCGTCGGCCTCGGCGGACTCGCGGCGTACGGTCACGACCCGCTGCACGAGCGTCACCAGGCTGCCCGCGGCGACGATCCACAGCGCGATCGGCAGCAGGACCTGGATCCCGGGGACACCGAATGTGTGAAGCCCCGCCAAACCGGCCGCGACCAGCGAGATCACCAGTCGCTCGGCGCGCTCCACGAGCCCGTTGACCGCGACCGGCAGTCCGATCGACTCGCCGCGCGCCTTGGTGTACGAGACCACCTGGCCGCTCGCCAGGCAGAAGATCGCGACCGCGCACAGCACGTTGTCGTCGCCCTTGCCCGCGTACCAGAGCGCGAATCCACCGAAGATCGCCCCGTCGGCGACCCGGTCCAGGGTGGAATCCAGGAACGCGCCCCAGCGGCTGGAGATACCGGCCTGCCGGGCCATGTTGCCGTCGATGAGGTCGGAGAAGACGAAGATCGTGATGACGATCGTGCCCCAGAAGAACTCCCCCATGGGGAAGAAGACCAGCGCACCTGCCATCACCCCGGCCGTACCGGTCAGAGTGACCGCGTCAGGGCTCACGCCGAGACGGAGCAACAGTGCGGCGAACGGTGTGAGGACACGCGTAAAAAATGCACGCGCGTACTTGTTCAGCATGGCCTTCCCGAGGGTCGGTGGGCCGAGCGGCCCCTTCGGCCACCGGCTGGCCCATCGTAGTCACGCCCGCCGGACTCCACCCTCCGGGCACCCGGCCGCGCGCGGCGGCGCCCGACGTATGGACGCGACCCGGTGTGAGTGCAAAGCTCGAAATACCGCGGGCGTCGCCGTAGCCGCCGCGGCGGCTCCCCCGTGCCCGTGCACCCTTCTCCCCACACCGCGCCGGCTTTTCTTCCCGCTCCGCGCCACTACCTGGGAGGCACGCATCATGGGCGACAAGGCACATGCACACACCGGGGCCGCCGGCAGGGCGGCGACGGCCGACCAGCCCTCATCGATACGGAATGTGGTGCTGGTCGGCCACAGCGGCTCCGGCAAGACCACCCTCGTCGAGGCTCTCGCGATGACCGCGGGCGCGGTCAACCGGGCGGGCCGGGTCGAGGACGGCGCGACGATCTCCGACTACGACGAGATCGAACACCGCCGGCAACGCTCCGTACAGCTCTCGCTCGTCCCCGTCGAATGGGGCGGGTACCGGATCAATCTTCTGGACACCCCCGGATACGCGGATTTCGTCGGGGAGCTCAGGGCCGGTCTGCGGGCGGCGGACGCGGCGCTGTTCATCGTGTCCGCCGCCCAGGAGGCCGACGCCGTGGCGGGTACGACCCGCGCCGTGTGGGACGAGTGCGCCGCCGTCGGCATGCCGCGCGCCATCGTCGTCACCCACCTCGACACCGCGCGCACCTCGTTCGACCGGATGACCCGGATCTGCGGCGAGATCTTCGGCGGCGACGACCCCGACGCGGTGCTCCCGCTCCACCTGCCCGTCCACGGCCCCGAGGGCCCCGACGGACACGCCCCGCTCACCGGGCTCACCGGGCTCCTCACCCAGCGGATCTTCGACTACGCGTCGGGGGAGCGGCGGGAGAACCCGCCCACCGACGCCCAGCAGGCCCCGCTCCAGGAGGCCCGCAACCGGCTCATCGAGGGGATCATCGCCGAGAGCGAGGACGAGACCCTGATGGACCGCTACCTCGACGGGGCCGACATCGACATCAAGACACTCGTCGACGACCTGGAACGCGCGATCGCCCGGGACGCCTTCCACCCCGTCCTGGCCGCGGCCCCCGCCGCCGAGGGCGCCCGCCAGGGCGTCGGCACCGTCGAACTCCTCGACCTCATCACCGGTGGCTTCCCCACCCCGCTGGAGCGCCCCCTCCCCGAAGTCACCCCGCTGCACGGAGCACCTCGGCCGGTCCTCACCTGCGACCCGCGGGGCCCGCTCCTCGCGGAGGTCGTCAAGACCGCCTCCGACCCGTACGTCGGCCGGGTCTCGCTCGTACGCGTCTTCTCCGGCACCCTGCGCCCCGACGAAACCGTCCACGTCTTCGGACACGGCCTCACCGACCCCGGCCACGAGACCCGCCCCTTCCACGAGGCGGAGGTACGCGTCGGAGCGCTCTCCTCCCCGTTCGGCAAACAGCAGCGCCCCCTCACCGCATGCATCGCCGGAGACCTGGCCTGCGTCGCCAAACTGGCCGGCGCCGAGACCGGGGACACCCTCTCCGCCACGGACCGGCCACTGGTGATGGACCCCTGGGCCACGCCCGACCCGCTGCTGCCGCTCGCCATCGAGGCACACAGCAAGGCCGACGAGGACAAGCTCTCCCAGGGCCTGTCCCGGCTCGTCGCGGAGGACCCGACCATGCGCCTCGAACAGAACCAGGACACCCACCAGGTGGTCCTGTGGTGCCTCGGCGAGGCCCATCAGGACGTGGCACTGGACCGGCTGCGCAACCACTACGGAGTCCAGGTCGACGCCGTGCCCCACAAGGTGTCGCTGCGCGAGACCTTCGCCGCCCCCGCGACCGGGCGCGGCCGGCATGTGAAACAGTCCGGCGGCCACGGCCAGTACGCCATCTGCGAGATCGACGTGGAGCCGCTGCCGCCGGGATCGGGAATCGAATTCGTCGACAAGGTGGTCGGCGGAGCGGTACCGCGCCAGTTCATCCCGTCCGTCGAGAAGGGCGTGCGCGCCCAGGCCGCCCGCGGAGTGGCGGCCGGGCATCCGCTCGTCGACGTACGCGTGACCCTGCGGGACGGGAAGTCCCACTCCGTGGACTCCTCCGACGCCGCGTTCCAGACGGCGGGCGCGCTGGCCCTGCGCGAAGCGGCCTCGGACACCCGCATCCAGCTCCTCGAACCCGTCGCCGAGATCCGGGTCCTGGTCCCCGACGACTACGTCGGACCGGTGATGAGCGATCTGTCCGGGCGGCGGGGCAGGGTGATCGGAACCGAACAGTCCGGCCCCGGGCGCACCCTCGTACGGGCCGAAGTACCCGAGCTGGAGATCGGCAGGTATGCGATCGAGCTCCGCTCCCTCTCCCATGGCGCCGGGCGCTTCGACCGGGCGTACGCCCGGCACGAAGCCATGCCCCCACAGCTCGCGGAACGCCTCCACGAACGGCAGCAGACCAACCCGAATGATGCGTAATCGACTGTGCCGCCCTCCCTTGTCCACAAGGGAGGGCGGCAAAGTGATCCGGACGATACGCTGTGGTCCCAGCTCAGAAGGTGTGCCGGGCACGGCAGTTGGGAAACAGCCGCAGGAGCAGTTCCTTGGCGGCGAGTGGGGGCGGCAGTGGCCAACGACGGATTCGATTTCTCTCCCGGAGCGCAGATCCCGCTCCAGGGCACGGGCGGGCAGGCGGTGGCGACGAACGCCCTCGCCTCCGCCGCGTACCGCGACAGCCCGGTGGAGAAGATCCTTGAAGCCAACAGCGAGTGGCACAAGTCCGAAGTCAAAACGGGCCGTTCCAAGCTCTTCAAGTCCGACTACTTCAAGCCCAATCTCGGTGAGGCGTTCTCCCGCGCCGTCCAGGAACGCGCGCTGGGCGGCGCCCGGAAGGCCCTCGTCCAGTCCTTCGGGACCGACCCTCGGACCGTGGTCGAACACTGTCTGTCCGCGAACCGCCTCCGCAGGACGCGCGACACCAAACTGACCGCGGTCACCGCCCTGTTCGGCTTTCTCTTCCTGCCCGGCATGATCATGTGGGTCATCGCCTTCCGGCTGCGTGACTGGCTCGGCGGCACCAAGGACAAGGCCCTCGCCACCCTGGGCAACGTGCTGCTCCCGGTCATCGGCATCGTGGCCCTGTTCTTCCTGGTCAAACTGCCGGTCACCGGATTCCTGGCGCTCTACGTACGGGCGATGATCGTGGCCCCCGTCATCGGCTGGCTCATCGCCAGACGGATCGCGGAATCCTCCGCCAAGGACATGCGGGCCCGCTGGGAGGGGCTGCTCTCCGGTGGCGGCGTCATCGCCAAGATCCCCGAGGCCGTGCCCAAGAACCCCAACGAGACCTCCCGAGAGGCACTCCGCCAGAGCCTGGAGAAACTCTCCGCCGAGCAGCAGTCCAACTCGGTCTTCTATGCGGGCCCCAAGGGAATCCTCGGCATGGGAACCCGCTGGGGCAGCTGGCAGCTCGCCGAAGAGCTCGCCCCCAGGGAACCCGGCAAGGAATTCCACCAGTTCCGCAGCTGGGACCTGATACGGGCCATCCACGACCAGCTCAAGGTGCTCGAACGCGGCCCGCTGAACACCGGCGGGTTCCCCACCCCGTCGGTCACCCACTGGATCGTCTCACCCGTCGGTGAGAACGCGGACTCGGTCTCCCGCCCCGACGGAGACGATGTCGCCACCTTCCAGGTCAAGCCGCACGAGATACAGCGAATCTGCAACCACCAGCAGTTCGGTGGCGGCGACCGGCACTACCTGGGCGTCCAGTTCACTCTCTGGGACGGCCAATTGGTCATCACCATGATGATCACGGTCACGGTGCTCTACGAAACCCTGCGCATCGAAGTCACCGGACACGCGCTCGGCCCGGTCCACTCGCTCTTCACCAGCAAGCCCGCGGCCAAGACCAGGACGGTCAACAAGACCGTCCGGTTCTGGGAGACCCGCGACATCACCCTCGCGCTGGTCGAACCCCGCGAAGTCGTCCGCCTCGCCCTGCGCGCGCCGTTCACCTGGTACCCGCCGCTCCTGGACTACCTGGGCGGCAAGATCGCCCTGCCCGAGCCGTTCGGCCTGCGCCACGCCTGGGCCGAGAAGCCGTGGCGCCACCGCTTCATGGCCGACGACGCGATGCGCGCCGCCACCCCCGTCCTGCGCGCCGTGCACAGCGCCGCCCTGCGCGTCCTGGAGGAGAACGGCGTCGACACCGAACGCTTCGACAACCGATCGATGATGCTGAGCGGAGCGGTCCAGGACCCGACCCCGCGCAAGGCCGACCTGTACGACGCATAGACAGCCAGGGCCTTTCGTTTGGATCATGCCAGGCCCCGCGAGCCCGGCGTGATCCAAACGAAATTAGAGGTCGCCCCGGCACATCACGGAGGCCGGGGCGGCCTCTCGGAAACAGGCGCAGACGACGGCCCGGATCAGTCCACCGGCCAGGCGTCCGCCAGCATCTTGCGCGTATCGGCGAGCAGTTGCGGCAGCACCTTCGTGTGCCCGACCACCGGCATGAAGTTGGTGTCACCACCCCAGCGCGGCACCAGATGCTGATGCAGATGGGCCGCGATACCGGCGCCCGCCACGGAGCCCTGGTTCATACCGATGTTGAACCCGTGTGCTCCCGACGCCGTCCGCAGGGCCACCATCGCCCGCTTGGTGAAGTCGGCCAGCTCCATGGTCTCCGGAGCGTCCAGCTCCGTGTAGTCCGCGACGTGCCGGTACGGCACCACCATCAGGTGCCCGCCGTTGTACGGATACAGATTCAGCACGGCATAGACGTTGCTGCCGCGCGCGACGACAAGGCCGTCCTCGTCCGACTGCGACGGAATCGCGCAGAACGGACAGCCGTCGCCGGCCTCCGGACCGGACGGCTTGTTCTCGCCCTGGATATACGCCATCCGGTGGGGCGTCCACAGGCGCTGGAACGCGTCGGGCGTTCCCACTCCGATCTGCTGCTCCGGCTCACTCGTCATGCCGATCAGCATATTGCTTCACTCCTGGCAAGCGTGTCGCCGGGGCCGCCCCCGTCGGCGCCCGGCGATGCTGGGGCGATGAGCGACCAGCCCGCGGACTCCACCCTGCCTCGTCTCAGGCGCTGGGAACAGCGCACGGAGGTGCCGCTCTTCGGCGCGTCCCTGCTCTTCCTGCTCGGTTACGCGGTCCGCGTGCTCGCCCCGCACCAGGCCGGACACTGGGGCACCCTCGCCCTCGTGCTGGTCGGCGCCACCTGGCTGGTCTTCGCCGCGGACTACGCCGTACGGTTCCACCTCAGCGGCCTCGGCCACCGCTTCTTCCGTCTGCACTGGCTCGACACGGTGGTACTGCTGCTTCCCCTGCTGCGCCCACTGCGCCTGATCCGGGTCTACACGGCTGTCCAGAAGCGCCGGGAACGGCCACGGCTGAGCCTCTACGCCCGCGTGATCGCGTATGCCGGTGCGAGCGCCCTGCTGCTCGGCTTCTCCGCCGCGCTGGCCGTGTACGACCAGGAACGTGGCGCGAAGGGCACGTCGATCCGCACGTTCGGCGACGCGGCGTGGTGGGCCTGCGAGACGCTCACGACGGTGGGGTACGGGGACACGGTGCCGGTCACACCGGGCGGCCGGGTCGTGGCATCGGGACTGATGGCCTGCGGACTGGCACTGCTGGGAGCGGTGACGGGGTCGTTCTCGTCCTGGTTGTTGCAGGTGTTCCGGCGGGAGGACGAGAAGAGGCCCCCGGAGAGCCGTTAGTGCCGGGAGGGGCACTGACTCTCCGGGGGCCTCTTCTCCTGCCCGTCAGACCTGGACGCGGTCCTCGACGGCCTTCTGGATCTTGGCGAGAGCGTCCTCGACGGGGATGCCGTTCTCCTGCGATCCGTCGCGGTAGCGGAAGGAGACGGCGCCGTTGGCCATGTCCTCGTCGCCCGCGATGATCATGAAGGGCACCTTGGCCTTCTGCTGGTTCCGGATCTTCTTCTGCATCCGGTCGGACGAGGCGTCGACCTCGACCCGCAGCCCCTTCTTCCGGGCCTTGGCCGCGAACTCCTGGAGGTAGGGGATGTGCGCGTCGCCGATCGGAATGCCGACGGCCTGGACCGGGGCCAGCCACACCGGGAAGGCACCCGCGTAGTGCTCCAGGAGCACCGCGAAGAAGCGCTCGATGGAACCGAACAGGGCGCGGTGGATCATGACCGGGCGCTGCTTGGTGCCGTCCGGGCCGGTGTACTCCAGGTCGAAGCGCTCCGGCAGGTTGAAGTCGAGCTGCACGGTCGACATCTGCCAGGTACGGCCGATGGCGTCCTTGCACTGCACCGAGATCTTCGGGCCGTAGAACGCGGCGCCGCCCGGGTCCGGGACCAGCGGCAGCCCCTGCTTCTCGGCGACCTGGCGCAGCGTCTCGGTCGCCTCTTCCCACACCTCGTCCGGGCCGACGAACTTCTCCGGGTCCTTGGTGGAGAGCTCCAGGTAGAAGTCGGTCAGACCGTAGTCGCGGAGCAGGTTCAGGACGAAGGTGAGCGTCCGGTCGAGCTCCTCCGCCATCTGCTCCTTGGTGCAGTAGATGTGCGCGTCGTCCTGCGTGAAGCCGCGCGAGCGGGTCAGACCGTGCACGACGCCGGACTTCTCGTATCGGTATACCGTGCCGAACTCGAAGAGCCGCAGCGGCAGTTCACGGTACGAACGCCCGCGCGCGTCGAAGATCAGGTTGTGCATCGGGCAGTTCATCGGCTTGAGGTAGTAGTCCACCCCGTCGTCCAGCTGCATGGGCGGGTACATGCCGTCGGCGTACCAGTCCAGGTGGCCGGACTTCTCGAAGAGCTTGCCCTTGGTGGCGTGCGGGGAGTAGACGAACTCGTAGCCCTCCTCCTCGTGACGCCGTCGCGAGTAGTCCTCCATGGCGCGGCGGATGATGCCGCCCTTGGGGTGGAAGACCGCGAGACCGGGGCCGATCTCGTCCGGGAAGGAGAAGAGGTCCAGTTCGTTGCCGAGCTTGCGGTGGTCGCGCTTGGCGGCCTCCTCCAGGAACTCCAGGTGCGCCTTCAGCTCGTCCTTGGTGGGCCAGGCCGTCCCGTAGATGCGCTGGAGCATGGGGTTCTTCTCGCTCCCCCGCCAGTACGCCGCGGCGTTCCGCATCAGTTTGAACGCCGGGATGAACCGGGTGGTCGGCAGGTGCGGACCACGGCAGAGGTCCTTCCAGCACAGGTCGCCGGTCTTCGGGTCGAGGTTGTCGTAGATGGTCAGCTCGCCGCCGCCCACCTCGACGTCCGCGCCGTCGCCGGCGTTCTCGACGGAATCGGAGCCCTTGATGCCGATGAGCTCCAGCTTGTACGGCTCGTCGGCCAGCTCCTCACGGGCGGCCTCGTCCGTCACGACCCGCCGGGAGAACCTCTGCCCCCGCTTCTGGATCTCCTGCATCTTCTTCTCGATGGCCTTGAGGTCCTCGGGAGTGAACGGCTTCTCGACATCGAAGTCGTAGTAGAAGCCGTCCTTGACCGGCGGACCGATGCCCAGTTTGGCCTCGGGGAAGAGCTGCTGCACGGCCTGTGCCATGACGTGCGCGGTGGAGTGCCGGAGGATGTTCAGGCCGTCCTCGGAGGAGATCTCGACGGGCTCGACGATCTCGCCGTCGGCGACGACGTACGCGAGGTCCTTCAGCTCACCGGCGACCCGGGCGGCGACGACGGTGCGCTCGCCGGGGAAGAGCTCGGCTGCCGTAGTGCCCGTCGTCACCACGCGCTCTTCCCGCTCGGAATCGCGTTGGATGATCACACGGACGTCTGACACCGGTCTCTCCTGACTCAGGGGGTACGCACGCATGTGTGGTGCGCGTGCGATACGAATCGTACCGAGCCGCGGGCCCCCTCTGCGAAACGGTGGAGCCGTGAAGGCCCGCGACTCCCCGGCGGCCCGCCCGCTGCACCCCTATTCGCCCGTGCACGCCTCCTCGAAATGGTCGACGTTCTCCTGGAGCGACTTCATCAGCCGGTCCCGTTCCGCCTCGTCCACCTGCACGGGCACCACCTGCGCGGTCCGGGTCAGCCGCCGGAAGCCGCCGCGGCTCTCCAGCCTGCCCTCCACCCTGATCGGCAGCCCCACCAGGTGGGCGTGGCCGGCGATCCGGTACGCCTCCTCGTCCAGCTCCAGCCGTACGTGCGGTACCTCGGCGCCGGCCAGCACCCGCAGCCGTACGATCCCGGCGCCACGCGGAGCCGGGCGCCGCAGCCGTTCGACGGTGCCGGTGATCCGTACCGTCACGGCGGGTTCGTCCCGGAGGTACCGGGCGCCCGCCCGGCGCAGGGCGGGCAGGTCGCCGGGGGAGAACTCCACCGGCTCGGGGCGGGCCGGGCAGCCCTCGGGGGCCCCGGCGGCGGGCGCCCATTCCAGGGCGATCCCGGCCCCCTCCGAACCCCGGACCAAGGCGATGAGGGCCTCGGTGAGCTCCCGGCTGACGCCTGCCTCGACAGCGGCGTCGAAGGCTTCGAGGCCGCCGGTGGCCCGCTGGTAGTCCACTGCGTCACGAGTGGCGTGCAGGGCGTGATGGAGCCGTACGGTGAGGGCCCGGCCCGGCTCGACGGGAACGAACGCGGTGAGATGACGGCCGCCTGGTGCGGGGCCGACGAGGACGCCGTCGAGGGCCGCCCGGGCCCTGCGGCGGTGGCGTGCGCCGTGGTAGCCGGCGCGTCCCCGTACGGCGAGGGCGCCGGCGAGCAGGAACTGCCCGGCCGCACCGTGCAGCCGCTCCGCGCCCGTCCAGCCGGCGGCCCCGGCCGCTCCCGCGACCGGTTCGGGGACCCCGCGCCACCAGCGGATCTCGTCGCTGGGGACGGCGAGGGAGACGAGGACTTCGCGGGCCGAGGGTGCGGCGCTGCGGGCGAGGGCGGTCAGTGCCTCGCCGAGGAGGTCCTCGCCGTCCGGGAAGGCGGTGGTGTCCGGGACGAGGAGGCTCGTACCGCCGCCGGGCGGGGCCGGTGGTCCCGGTGGGGTCCAGCGGCTGTACCGTCCGGGCAGGCCGCCGCGGCGGCGCCAGCCGTGCCGGTCGAGCAGGACGCCGAGGACCGCGGGGTCGACCCGGGCGGGGTCGGGGATGCCTCCGGACGGCCGGGGCGCCGTGCTCCACGGTCCTGCGGATTCACCGGGGTGCGGGCGTGTGGCTGACGGGACCGCTTCATTGACGGACTCGTCCATCGGCCGGTGCATCAGGGTCTCCCTCCCGCCCCTACGCGGGTCATGATCTCGCAGAGCGCCCGGTCGTCGAAGATGCGCGAGGTCGGGATCCGCACGGTGGTCCGGTGCCGGCCCGTGACCACGTGGCCGGCCAGGTTGGTCCAGTAGCAGCAGTGCCGCAGATCGAGCCGGTCGTGTCCGGCGCGCAGCCAGTCGTCCTGGCTGCGCGGCACGATCATCACGACCAGGATCTTGTGCACCGATACGGGGGTCCGGGCGAGCTTCACGAGGTGGGCGTTGTCGAGTGTGAAGGAGAACGTCGGGCCCGGCGGGTGCGGCGGGATCTGATAGGTGCATTTGAGCTGCACCTTTATGGTCACTTCGTCGTCCACGGCGTGGCCGGGGGCGCCATGGCTGACGTGCCAGTCGATGCCGTTGTCGGGGAAGGGCTGCGACAGGGAGCACCCCGCCGCGGCCGCGACCGCGTGCAGGTAGCCCACCTGGAGCGTCTCCATGCAGGCGGTGGTGGCGAGTGTGCCGCGCAGCGGTGCGATCCGCTGGGGCAGCAGCCCGCTCGGGTCTGGCTGCGCGAGCGCCATGGCTGCGGGTGCCTTCCGGGCTGTGCCGATCGGTTCTTCGACGGTGGGATGCCGGGAGAAGGGCGAGGGACAACTTCCTTTCCCGTCAACTGTGTTGTCACCGCACCGAACAGCGCGCAAACGGCGTACCAGGCAAAGGGCGCGGGTATCACCGGACCGGGCAGGGGAATCACGCCATCTGCCGTTCGGGCACGAGGAGTTCGGGGATGACTCACTGGTACGAAGGGCCATTGGCCGCTTTTGACACGGAGACAACGGGAGTGGACGTCGAGGAGGACCGGATCGTCTCGGCCGCCCTGGTCGTCCAGGACACGGCGGGCGGGCGGGCGCGGGTCACCCGCTGGCTGGTGAATCCGGGGATTCCGGTGCCCGTGGGGGCGACCGCGATCCACGGTCTGACCGACGATCACCTTCAGCGCAACGGCCGCTGGCCGGCGCCGGTGGTGGAGGAGATAGCCCGTGCGCTCACCGAGCAGTGCGCGGCCGGCCGGCCGCTCGTCGTGATGAACGCGCCGTTCGATCTGACGCTGCTGGACCGGGAGTTGAGGCGCCATCGCGCCTCGTCGCTCGCCGGGTACCTGCAGAACGCACCGCTGTGCGTGCTGGATCCGCGCGTGCTCGACAAGCATCTCGACCGGTACCGCAAAGGGCGGCGGACCCTCACCGATCTCTGCGAGCTGTACGGGGTGGCGCTGGACGGCGCGCATGACGCGGCGGCCGACGCGGCGGCCTCGCTGGAGCTGGTACGGGCGGTGGGGCGGCGGTTCTCGTCACGTCTGGAGCGGCTGACCCCGCCGGAGCTGCACACCTTGCAGGCCGTGTGGCATGCGGCGCAGGCGCGCGGTCTCCAGGCGTGGTTCGCGAAGAGCGGCACCGTGGAGGCGGTGGACCCGGCGTGGCCGCTGCGCCCGGAACTTCCCGCCGTGGCATGACCGGACGGGCGGGGCCGGTGGACACCGGCACGGCCTCCGCCCCGGACACGCAGAGGCCGGTCCGTCGATTCTGCTGACGGACCGGCCTCTCCCGGGTGGGCGATACTGGGTTCGAACCAGTGACCTCTTCGGTGTGAACGAAGCGCTCTCCCACTGAGCTAATCGCCCGGGAACGGGTTGAACCATACAGGGCACGGCGGGTCCGGTTCAAACTCCTTCCAGCCAGGCCGTGAGGCCCCGGCGTCCGGCGCGCATCATCAGGGCGTGGTTGGCCCGGAACACAGCGCGTCCGGGCACGGCGAGAAGCCGCATCAGCGGTCTGTGCACCTCGACCTCCTGCTCGTACGTGGCGCGGCTGCCGGTGCCGTGCGCGGTGACCGTCCACCGGGCCCAGCCGACGAGATCGCCGCCGAGGGTCGCTTCGAGGATCCGGGCCCCGGGGTCGCGGCGGCGTTCGCGGACGGTCATGACGAGGTCGTACGGGAGGAAGGAGCGGATGCGCGTCGCACCGGTCAGGGCGTCGACCGTGGTGACCTCGCGGACCTGCGGCCACCATCGCGGGTAGTCGTCCGCTCGTCCGAGGATCTCGTAGACGCTGTCGGGCGGCCCCGGCAGGTCCCAGATGCTCACAAAGCGGTAGTGGCTCCAGTCCATGGCCCCAGTCTGCGCGTACTCAGCCGGGGAACTGAGTATCCGAGCGCATGTCCGATCCTGTGGCTCGGACCACACTCCCGTCCATGGAACATGTGCCGCCGCCCGCCGAGGAATTGGTGCTCCTCGATCGCGAGCTGGCCCGGTTGGACGCCCGCCGGTCCCAGCTGCTGACCCGCCGTGCCTGGCTGGTGAGCGTGCTGACGCAGCCCGTCGCGTCCCCCGCCGTCCCGCCGGCACCCCCGTTCGCCCCGCCGTCCCCGCTCACGGCTCCGTTCGGACCTCCCGCGCCGTCCGCCGGGCCGCGCGGCACGCAGAACGTGCTGCTCGCCCTGGGCGGACTGCTGCTGACGGTCGCCGCGATCGCGTTCACCCTGGTCAGCTGGGGTCACATGGGCATCGGTGGCCGCTCGGCGGTGCTCGGGGTGATGACGCTCGCGGCTCTCGCCGTTCCCGCCGTGCTGGTGCGGCGCGGGCTGCCCTCGACGGCCGAGGCGCTCGCCGCTCTGGCGTCGGTACTGATGGTGCTGGACGCGTACGCGCTGCACCGGGTGGCGGTTCCGGAGGCCGACGGTCCCGGTTTCGCCGCGGCCGCCTCGGCGGTGCTGGCCGTGCTCTGGAGTGCGTACGGGCTGCTGCTCGACCGGCTCCGGCTGCCGTTGCCGCTGGCGGTGGTGACCGCGCAGCTGCCGCTGTTGCTGTGGGCGTGGTCGGCGGGCGCGGGGGTCATGACGTTCGGCTGGGCCTTGCTGGTGACGGCCGCGCTGGACTGTGCGATCGCGGTGCGGGGCAAGGGCGTCGCGGTTCGGGTGACGGCCTGCGTCTGTTGCTGGGCGACGGGTCTGCCAGGACTGCTGGTGGCTCTCGGACGGTCGGTGTCCGCCGACACGGTGTCCGCCGCGGCGGCGCCGGGTGCGCTGTTGCTCGTGGGTGCGGCGGTCGCCGTGTCCGGGGCGCGGCGTGCGCCGGAGGGGCTCGCGGTGGCCGGCGGCGTGGTGGCCGGGCTCAGTGGGGTGGCCGCCGTGGGCGGTGTGCTGGGTGCCGGGGTGGCCGGGGGATGGTCGGTGCCGCTGTATCTGCTGTGCGGTGTCGTGCTGTTGGCCGCGGTGCGGGCTCCGCTGCCGCGCCGGGTCGGACAGGGAGTGGTGTGGGCCTCGTCGGCGGTGACGGCGGGGGCGGTGCTGGCCGCGGTGCCGCCCGTCGGTCTGTCGTTGACGGGTACGGTGTCGCAGCTGGTCCGCGTGTGGTCGGGTGAGCCGGACGGTGGTGTCCGGGGCGCGCTGGGCGTGGAGGGTCCGGCATGGTCCGCCATGACTTCGGCCCCGGTGGTGCTGTTCGCGGTGGCCGGCCTGTCGGGGGCGGCGTACCGGTGGTGGGCGCAGTTGGTACGGGTGGCCGGGCCGGTGCTGGTGCCGGGCGTGGCGTGGCGGGGTGCGGCGGGGGCCGCCGCGGTGGTGCTCGGCTGGGCGGGGCTCACCGCGTTGCCCGCGGTGCTGGGGCTGTCGTACGCGGCTGCCGTGTCGGTGCATTCGGTGCTGGTCGCCGGGGCGTTCGCGGTGGCGGTGCGGGGATGGCGCCGGGGGACGGACGGGGTGGGGCCGGCCGCGTCGGTGTGCGGTGTGGCCGGTGCGGTGAGCGTGGGGATGCTGTCGCTCGCCACGGAGGCCGCCACGTATGCGGTGTTCACATGGTTGCTGGTGATGTCCGGGGCCGCTGCGGTGGCACTCGGAGGCGTCGCTGCGCAGGCGGCCCGGTCCTTGCCGCCGCTGCCAACTGTCCGGGCGGTGCGCGCGGCAGGGGTGCTGCGAACCGTGCAGGCGGTGCCGGCCTGCGGTGCGGTGGTGTGCGGGCTGGTGCTGGCCCGGGCGCTGGCGGCGTCGTGGGGACTGGCCGGGTATCGGGCGGCACCGGTCGTGCTGGTCGTCCCTGCGGTGACGGTGTTGCTCGGGGCACGGTTGCGGGGTCGCCCGTCGGCTCTGCCGGTCGAGCTGACGGGTGCGGCGGCGGGTGTCGTGGCGGTGGGCATGGCAGTCCCCGACCGGCCGTTCCTGGCGTTGGTGCTGGCGCTGTGCGGGGTGCTGGCGGCGGGTACGGCCGTGCGGGCCGAGCGTCGGCCGCCGGCCGGGTACCTGGCGACAGCACTCTTCGTCCTGGCGGCCTGGCTGCGGCTGTCGGCTTCGGGGGTGTCCGCCCCGGAGGCGTACACCCTGCCGGTGACGGTGCCCGCTCTGGTGGTCGGGGTGCTGCGTCGGCGCCGTGATCGGGAGGCGTCGTCGTGGACGGCGTACGGAGCGGGCCTGTCGGCGACTCTGGTGCCGAGCCTCTTCGCGGCGTGGGCCGATCCGCACTGGGTGCGGCCGCTGCTGCTCGGTACGGTGGCACTGGGGATCACCCTGGTGGGCGCGCGGCTGCGGCTCCAGGCTCTGCTGCTGCTCGGTGGCGCGGTGCTGGCGCTGGACGGCCTGCACGAACTCGCGCCGTACGTGGTGCAGGTCGTCGGCGCACTGCCGCGCTGGCTGCCGCCCGCGCTGGCCGGGGTCCTGCTGCTGGCGGTCGGAGCGACATACGAGCAGCGGCTGCGCGACGCACGGCGCCTGAAGGACGCCCTGGGACGGATGCGTTGACGGTGTGCCGCATGCCGGCCCGGAACGTCCTCGGGGACGCCGGGCCGGCTTGCGGTCACCTCCCCCGACGGACGGCATCCGCCGCCCAGGAGGGCGCGGCCGAGCGCGGCCCGAGGTGCGGGCAGGGATGCGTACGGAGGCCGTGGAACGCACGGGACGACGGGGCCGGGGTGCTCACAGCGGCCGTACGGGGAGCAGCACCCGTCCCGAGCAGGAAACGCAGAGGGCCCGTGAGACTCTGTGGTCTCACGGGCCCTCTGTCCCTGGGTGGGCGATACTGGGTTCGAACCAGTGACCTCTTCGGTGTGAACGAAGCGCTCTCCCACTGAGCTAATCGCCCGGGCGCAGGCCAAACATTACCGCATGTCAGCGGGGCCCCATGACCATCCCCCGGTCACTCGTGGATCTTCCACGGCATGGTGATGCCGAACTTCCAGACGTAGATCCCCACGAGCACCACGATGATCACCAGACCGATCACCGTGAGGATGATGTTGCGCCGCCGGACCTTGGGGTCGAGCGCGCGCTGAGCGGCCTCGGTGACCCTCCGCCGTGTCCAGCGCAGCACCAGCTGCGCCCAGACGAACTCGGTCGCCCAGATCGCCATGCCGCCGAAGATCACCAGCCAGCCGGGGCCGGGCAGCGGGAGCATGATGATCCCCGCCACGACCACCGCGAGGCCGACCACGAAGACCCCGACCTGCCAGCTCAGGTGCAGCGTCCGCGATGCCTTGATGAACCCGGGCGCCCGGGAGCCGAGCACCCGGTCCTCCTTCGTCACACCCTCCGTGACGTCTCCCGTCACATCCCCCGTGGCGGACACCGGATTCGCCCGTACGGCGCCCCCGTCCCGCTCGTCACTGTCCGCGCTCATGGTCGCCAACCTACCGGAACGCCCTTCATCACCGGAATGGGCGTATAACCGAAAGTTACACACCGCCGTACGAGCTACCCGAAGGGACACAAAAAGGTCAGAGGGGTTTACAACGCCACCGTAGGTGGCATGTCGATTTCGCCGACGTGCGAATCCCCGAGCGCACACTGAGCGAAAGGCCCTGGCGCTTATGAACACCACGGTCAGCTGCGAGCTGCACCTGCGCCTCGTTGTGTCGAGCGAGTCCTCACTGCCTGTACCCGCGGGCCTGCGGTATGACACGGCCGATCCTTATGCCGTGCACGCCACCTTCCATACCGGAGCGGAGGAAACGGTCGAATGGGTTTTCGCCCGCGACCTCCTTGCCGAGGGGCTGCACCGGCCCACCGGCACCGGAGACGTCCGCGTCTGGCCATCCCGTAGTCACGGCCAGGGCGTCGTCTGCATCGCACTGAGCTCCCCAGAGGGCGAAGCCCTGCTCGAAGCCCCGGCGAGGGCCCTGGAGTCGTTCCTGAAGCGGACCGACGCCGCGGTTCCACCGGGCACCGAGCATCGTCACTTCGACCTCGACACGGAACTCTCACACATCCTGGCCGAGAGCTGAGCCAGGCCGAGAGCTGCACGGCGCCGTCCGACTCGGGGAGACGGCGCCGCGCGGACAACCTCACAAGGCTTGCACCGACGCCGTCCTCACGGAATCCACCGTGGTGACGGCGTCGGCGCGCGTACTCCTGATACCGGCACCCGCCCGCTCCGCGCACCGGCGCACGTCCCGTCGGCCCAGGCGCCCGGTGGCCGCCCCGGCAGGCGGCCACCGGCAGGACGGGCCCGCAGGTGGCCGGTAAGCGCTCCCCGCACCCTTCATGGGCCCTCTCGGGCCCCTGTGCGGCGACACCGAGCCAGTAGAGTCAGCCGCCATCGGCGGGCACCCGCCCGCCGGAGGCCAGGGAGCGAAAGCGTGCTGATCCCCCACGACACCAGGATCGCCCTCGACACGGTGATCGATCTGCTGAACACGGCGCCGGAGAGCGAACCGCCGACGAGCGGGGAGCCCGGGGCCGGGCCGGTCGACGGTCTCGCCGACATCGCAGCGCTGTACGACTTCGCACGCCGCCACCGCATCAGTGGTGTGGGCGATCTCCACGAGAAGGACCTGTACGCCGTACGGGACGTACGAACGCGCTTCGCCGAGATCTTCGCGACGGACGAGGCCCGGACCGCCGCCTCGCTCGTCAACGCCCTCGTCGCCGCCGCCGGCACCACACCGCAGCTCAGCAACCACGACGGCTACGACTGGCATGTGCACTACTTCGCTCCGGACGCCTCGGTCGCCGATCATCTCGCGGCCGACTGCGGCATGGCGCTGGCGTTCATCGTGGTGGCGGGCGAGCAGGAACGTCTGCGTCGCTGCGAGGCGCCGGACTGCCGGCACGCCTTCGTCGACCTCTCCCGCAACCGCTCCCGCCGCTACTGCTCAAGCCGCACCTGCGGAAACCGACTGCATGTGGCCGCGTACCGGGCACGCCGCAAGGAAGCGGCCGGCTGACCGCTCACAGCATGAAGAGATCATGCACCGCGGCCATCAGCAGAAGACTGCCGATCACCGCGAGGAAGATCATCAAAGGGGGCTGGGAAAGCGCGAAGAGGCAACCACGCGGCTCTTCGGCAGGGCTTGCGGGGGCATCGCCCCGGGAGGTGTCCACCATCTCGGGACGATCATGACGCAGACCGGGCCCCGTTGGCGATCAAGATGCCTTGATTCGCCGGGAGTTCACCCCTCCCGGGGCTCGATTCGCTCCGACGTCCGATCCGTCGTCGGATTTTCGGTACGACAGCCCCTGAACGGACCGTCGTCGACACAGACGAATCACAACATCGCAGCTCCGGCTCGGAGTTCGGGACCGGCGAGCACGGGGCCGGGCCATGTGCGACGCGCCGCCGGAGGATCTCCGAGCCGCCTCGTTCGCCGGACCCCGCGCTCCGGTACGGGAGTCGGGCCGGGAACGGCGCGAGGAAAACGGGAGCGGGCGGGGCCGCGCCCTCAGCGCGGCGTCGCGCTGGAGGCGCGCACCACGAGCTCCGGCTGGAGCACCACGTCGCGGTGCTCGTGGGTACCGTGCTCGTCGTCCGCCTCCTCCAGCAGGAGTTCCGCGGCTATCCGGCCCATCACGCCCGCGGGCTGACGGACCGAGGTCAGCGGTTAGGCGGCTGCGGCGGCGAACTCGATGTCGTCGTAGCCGACGATGGCGATGTCGTGCGGCACCCGCACACCCGCCGCGTACAGCGCCTGCAGCACGCCGAGGGCGAGCAGGTCGCTGGCGCAGAACACCGCGGTCGGCCGGGGTACCAGTCCGAGCAGCCTGGCTCCCGCGTCGCGCCCCGACGCCACGTCCAGACGGCCGGAGGGGATCTCGACGAGGGCCTCCGGCGGCAGTCCGGCGTCGGCGAGGGCCGACAGGGCGCCCCTCGGCGCCGGTCCCGTCCCGCAGCACCTTCGAGGCACCGCATGAACCGATTCGTTCGCTGCCTGAAGAACGCACCCCCGCCGGGAGGGGACGGGGGCGCGGGTCAGATGCCGTGCTTCTTCAGGATGGCCTCGATGTCACTGAAGTCCTCGCCCGACGACGTGGACTGCTCCTTCGCCCTCGGGCCTGCCTGCGCCCGGGTCGCCGGCAGCCCGGACCCCAGGGACGGCGCCGAGGCCGCGGGGGCGACGGCCCCGCCCCGCTCGGCCCGTGCGGCGGCCTTGCGTTCCTTGCGGGTACCGACGCCCCGGCGCTCGACCGCCCGTGTCGTCATGAACAGCAGCCAGGCCACGGCGAGCAGCCCGAAGCCGAGCCAGACACTCGGCTTGAAGGCGATCCCGGCGACCCAGTCCACGATCCCGGTCAGCACCAGCCCGATCGGGACCAGGGAGTAGGCGGCGATCCGGGCCGCGGCGAGGAAGCGCTTCCGGTACGCGGTGACGGCGGCGATGCCCAAGCCTGCCGCGGACACCGCTGAGCAAATGGTCTCGGCAAGCATCGGGTCCTCCAGGCGCAAGGGGAAACGTCCCTTCCATCCTGCACCGCTCACCGCGCGGACGGCCATGATCAGGGACCACATCAGGGACATTTCAGGGCCGGGATCCTCCCCAGGTGCCGATCCCGAAGCATTGAGGCCGCGCAGAGGCGAAGCGGGCCGGACACGGATTGGGACGCTCGCAGGGAGCCTGGGAGACTGGCCTCATGAGCGATTCCACCCCCGCGGCGCCGGTCGTCCTCGACCTCTGGTGCGAGCTCCAGTGTCCCGACTGCCACCAGGCCCTCACCGATGTACACGCCCTGCGGGCCAGGTACGGCGACCGTCTGGAGGTGCGACTGCGGCACTTCCCGCTGGAGAAGCACAAGCACGCCTACGCCGCCGCGCAGGCGGCCGAGGAGGCGGCGGTCCAGGGCAAGGGCTGGTCGTACATCGAGGCGGTACTGGCCCGCACCGCCGAACTCGGCCGCACCGGCGAACCGCTGCTGATCGAGGTCGCTCGGGAACTCGGCCTGGACGCCGAGGAGATGGACACCGCCCTGATCGACGGACGCCACCTGCTGGTCGTCGACGCCGACCAGGCCGAGGGCAAGGCGATCGGGGTCACCGGCACGCCGACGTACGTGATCGGCGACGAGCGACTGGACGGCGGCAAGAGCCAGGACGGGCTGCGCGAGCGCATCGAGGAGATCGCCGACCGGCTGCTCGGCGGGGAGGGCTGAGCCGACGGGACCACCAGGGACTTTCGTCCGGATCGGGCCGGACCCCGTGAGCTCGGCGCGATCCGGGCGAAAGCCCTTAGAGCGGTTTGGCCAGGTTGTGCAGAGTCGTCCGGTAGCCGAGCGACTCGTACAGCCGCAGGGCCGGTGTGTTGGAGGCCAGGACATGCAGACCGATCCGGTCATCGCCCGCCTGAAGCGCGATGCGTTCGGCCTGGAGCATCAGCGCCCGGCCGTACCCCCGCCCCCGGAACTCCTCACGCACCTCGACGTCGAAGACGTACCCCACCACCATTCCCGGGTGCATTTCGAATCGCGCCACCCAGACATGGCCCACGACCTCGCCCTCGTGAACGAGGACGTGCAGATGCGCCCCCTCGGAGGCGAGGCCGTCCGGCAGATTCTGGGCGTGACTCCTCTCGGCCTTCCTCAGGGCCTGTTCCGCGGGGACGCCGCGCTCGATCCAGGTCTGCGCGTACGCGGTGACCGCGTCGCGCTCCCAGTGCGCGAACTCGTCCTCGGTCATCGGGCGGCCCATGACTCCGTCCGGCAGCCCCGGCGGAGCCTGCGGCAGTTGTTTGACCATGTTCCGGCTGCGTTCGGCATAGCCCAGCGCGGCGGCCAGCCCCTGCCCCGCCGTCTCGTCCGCCCGGACCGACACCGAAACCCGGGTGCAGCCCCATCCGCGCAGCACCTCTTCGGCCGCCAGCGCCGCGATGGTGCCGCGACCGCGCCTGCGCCGGGGTTCATCGATGCGCAGGGAGCGGAGCACGCCCGCCTGCGCACCGAAACCCGGATCCGTGCCGATCTCGACGGCCCCGACGGGCTGCCCGTTGTCGCACACGTCATAGGCGCGGTTCTTCACGCCGTCGGCGTCTTGCTGAATCGGCCCGGTCGGCCGGAGGGTCGTGGTCATCGGGGACGTTCTATCCGGTGAGCTCCGCCGCGTCACCCGGTTTTACCGGTTCGAGGCACGGGTTCTACGGATCGAGGTCGTTCCCGGCCCGCTCGTCGAAGATCCGCATGGCCTTGAGGGTCACCGGTCCGGGCCCGCCGGGCAGCTCCAGGCCGTCCACCCGGTGGACGGCCTGTACATCACGCAGGGTGGAGGTCAAGAAAATCTCCTCGGCCCGCTCCAGGACATCGAACGGCAGGTCGGTCTCCTTCGCCCCCGTCCACTCCACGGCCAGCGCGCGGGTGATCCCGGCGAGGCAGCCGGAAGCAACCGGCGGGGTGTGCAGCTGCCCGTCGAGCACGACGAAGACATTGGACCCGGTGCCTTCGCAGAGCCGTCCGACGGTGTTGGCGAAGAGCGCCTCGGACGCACCGTGCTCGCGGGCACGGGCGAGGGCGACGACGTTCTCGGCGTACGAGGTCGTCTTGAGACCGGCGAGCGCACCGCGTTCGTTGCGCGTCCAGGGGACCGTGATCACGGCGGTGGTGTCGGAGCGGCGCCGCGCCTCCCCGAGGGCGACGACGAGGCCGGGGCCGGCGTGGCCGCGGTCCGAGCCGAGCGGGGAGAGTCCTCCGGTGTAGGTGATGCGCAGCCGGCCGAGTGCCATCGGGTTGGCCTCGATCACGGCGGTGCAGGCGCGGCGCACCTCGTCGAGGTCGGGGGCGGGGAGGCCGAGACCGCGGGCCGAGCGGGTCAGCCGGTCGAGGTGGCGGGTGAGGGCGAAGGGCCTGCCGTCGACGGTCTTGACCGTCTCGAAGATGCCGTCCCCCACGGTGAGCCCGTGGTCGAGTACGGACACCCGGGCGTCGTCGGCGTCCCGCAGCCCGCCGTTGACCCACATCCTCATCACGCGGTCCTTCCCGTCTCTTCGTGAGCACCCGACGCTACCGCGAGCAGCCGGGATGCCTTCAGTTCGGTCTCGTCCCATTCGCGCTCCGGGTCGGAGCCCCAAGTGATGCCGGCGCCGGTGCCGAAGCGGAGGACCGGGGCGGCACCGGTCCGGTCGATCCAGAACGTGCGTATGCCGACGGCCAGGGAGGCGGTACGGCGGTCGGCGTCGACCCAGCCGATGCCGCCGCAGTAGGGCCCGCGCGGTGCGGTCTCCAGGTCCTCGATGATGCGGAGGGCGCTGGACTTGGGCGCCCCGGTGACGGAGCCGGGCGGAAACGCGGCGTCGAGGAGTTCGGGCCAGCCGGCGCCCTCGGCGAGTTCGCCGCGCACGGTGGAGACGAGATGGACGAGGCCGGGGTGCTTCTCCACCGCGCAGAGGTCGGGGACCGTGACCGATCCGGTGGCGCAGACCCGGCCGAGGTCGTTGCGGACCAGGTCGACGATCATCACGTTCTCGGCGTGGTCCTTCTCCAGCAGATCGTCCTCGGTCCGTCCGGTGCCCTTGATCGGTCCCGACTCGACGGTCCGGCCGTCCCGCCGCAGGAAGAGTTCGGGGGAGGCGGTGGCGATCTCCACACCGTGCGCGGGCAGCCGGACCGTTCCCGCGTAGGGGGCCGGATTGCCGCGCGCCAGCAGCGCGGTCAGCGCGTCCACGTCCGAGGCGGCGGGGTCGGGCAGTGCCGCGGTCATCACCCGGCAGAGGTTGGCCTGGTAGACCTCGCCCGCCGCGATGTACTCGCGGATCCGCCGCACGCCCGCGGTGTACGCGGCACGGCCCAGGGACGAGCTCCAGTCACCGGCCCCGGGCCCGCGCCAGCCGCCGCGCACCGGGGCGGGCACCGCGTCCGTATGTACGGTGCCGAAGCGCGCGCAGACGAGTCGGCCCTCGAAATCGGCGGACACGGCCCAGAAGCCGGACGAGTCGAGGGCGGTGGGATCACTGGTCACGTCCTGCAGATCGGACGCGACGAGGCCGCCGAAGCGGGCCATCGGAGCGAGGTCGTGCACGCCGTTGAGTCTAGGACGGCGCGTGATGACCTGCGCCGGGGCGAACGCACCTCAGCACGCTGCACAAACGCGTTTTTGTACTGGCCCGGGAATCCGCTAGAGTTCAACACGTCGCCGGGACGCGCAAGCGGACCGGGAAAGACAAGCGGACGTAGCTCAGTTGGTAGAGCGCAACCTTGCCAAGGTTGAGGTCGCCAGTTCGAACCTGGTCGTCCGCTCGCAGAAAGTGAGGGATCTTCCCGAACCCTCGCTCCTGGTGGAGTGGCCGAGAGGCGAGGCAACGGCCTGCAAAGCCGTCTACACGGGTTCAAATCCCGTCTCCACCTCCAAGGACGATTAGCTCAGCGGGAGAGCGCTTCCCTGACACGGAAGAGGTCACTGGTTCAATCCCAGTATCGTCCACTGATCCACAAGGATCCCCGCGCGATTAGCTCAGCGGGAGAGCGCTTCCCTGACACGGAAGAGGTCACTGGTTCAATCCCAGTATCGCGCACGCAGTACACGCAGGTTCACCCTGCGCGATTAGCTCAGCGGGAGAGCGCTTCCCTGACACGGAAGAGGTCACTGGTTCAATCCCAGTATCGCGCACCAGCACAAGCCCCGGTCGTCTCGGCGACCGGGGCTTCGTCGTTTCCGCACTGAACGGTGGCCCGCGCATCGGCGCGCCGCGGGCCCGGACACTTCACGTCCGGGCCCGCGGCGCGTTTCGCTCAGGAGGAGAAGAGCATGTGGCCGAAGCTCTTGCGCCGGTAGTGGCCGCCGTGATGCTGCGGCGCGCCCCAGGCGGGCGCCGGGGCGGCCGGGTAGCCCTGCGGGGCCGGCGGGTACGCCTGCGGGGCGGGCGGCGCGGGCGGGGCCTGCTGCGTCCACTGGGCCTCGATGCGGGTCAGCGACTCCAGTTCGCCGTAGTCGAGGAAGATCCCCCGGCAGCCGCTGCACTGCTCGATCTGTATGCCATTGCGGTTGTACGTCTGCATCTGCGCGTGGCACTTGGGACACTGCATGGTTCGGCTCACTCCTCGCCGTCGGGTCGCCGTCGCCGGAATGCATGCCCGGCGGCGGTCGGTTCAGCCTACGACGAGTGTTCGGCGGCCAACTCGGGAGGGAGAGACGCAATGCGGGCACAGGAATCGATCATTGCCTGCTCCGCCTCATCCGGAGTCCGGTCCTCCGCCGCGGACTTGGCGAGTGCGAGGGCCGCGGTCTGAACGGTCAGGGCGCGGGCCGGGACGTCCAGTTCGGGCCAGGGGTCGCCCTCGGCCCGTACGGCGGGTCCGCCCGCCGCCCGGTAGGTGTCCAGGAAGCGGAGCCAGACATCGGGGGGCAGCAGCCCGGCCGCGTACCAGGCGGCGGGGCGGGCGAGGTCCCAGGCGGGGTCGCCGAGACCGGTGTCGTCGATGTCGATGAGCAGCCAGGGGCCGTGCGGCGCGGGGTGGCGGACGAGTTGGCCGAGGTGCAGATCGCCGTGGCAGAGGAAGCCCGCGCGGTGCGGCGGTGTGACGGCTTCGCCGCGGGCCCAGCCGGGCAGGCGGTGCCAGGCTTCGAGTACGGAGGCGGTGGCCGGGTCGGCGGGCCGGGCGGCACGCATCCGCGCAACCGCGAGCGCGGCCTTGGCGGGGCCCCGCATGGGCGGGAGCGCGAGGGCGGGCGGGGGCGGGGTCCGGTGCAGTCCGGCGAGCAGGACGGCGGCCTCTTCCCAGGGGGCGGCGTCGGGGTCACCGGGGTCGACGGGCCGGCCATGGGGCCACAGGGTGACCGGGCGGCGGTGGAGCGTGGTGGCGGGCGCGGAGCCGCAGGGGCCCAGCGGGGCGAGCAGGATGCCGGTCAGGCCGGGGTCGTTCGCGAGGGTCAGGCGGGTCAGCAGGTCGGAGGTGTCCGTACCGGGGGCGTGGGCCTTGGCGACGACGGGACCGCTGCGGACCACCGTGCCGTCCGCGCGGTCCGCGAGCACGGCCGGTGGCGGGCAGGCACAGTCGGCCTCGGATCGGGTGTGGGCGGCCCGGTGGGCGAGAGCGCCCAGCGCGCGTACGACTGCCGTGGTCACGGTCTCCCCCGGTGGCGGGCGGGTGCGGGCGGGGCCGGTCCGCTCCGGTCCCGTCGACGAGCGTACGCGCGCCGCGGAAAGGGCCCGGACAGCGCGATGTCCGGTCAGCTCCCCAGCTGACCGGACAAACGCTGCCGTCCGCCGCACCCCCGTCCCCACGGGGTTGTTGGCCGGATGTCCCGGTCCGGACCGCTCTTCCGGACCCGGGGCGCCGCTCAGCGCCCCAGCATCACGCCCACGGACGACGCCTGTGTGACCACCGCGTCCCAGCCGCCGAAGACGACTACGAGCAGGGCCGCCAGAGGAAGAACCATCGCCGTCGCCACCAGCGGGTGACGCGTATCGGACGACGGGCGGCTGCCGAACGCGGCATGAACCCTGCGTCCCCGCGTGCGGATCATGGTCCGCGTTGCCGTGTCCGCCATGGTTCCTCTCCTGACCGTATGTGGGGCGGCGAGCGTGTGACCTCGGGGGACGAGTGCTGCGCCCGCCGCTTGACCTCAACACTAGGGACACGAAGGACGTACGACGTCATGCCCTCGTACCGAATGCCGGGCCTCCCGGAGGATGAGCCGTGGATCACCGGCGTACTCCCCTGGGTGGAGATCGGGCGCCTGCATTCCGGGGTCATCCCGGAAGGGTGCCCGCAATGGTGCGGATCCGGTGGGCGGACGGGTGCGACGGCGATCGGGGGCGCAGGGCCCGGACGAGGCTGTCTGCGGGTCGGACCACGACCGTGACTTCACTCACTCACCCGCGCCCCGGCCCCCGCACAACGGGCCGGTGCGATGGCGTCCCGGCCGGTGCGGCCCTGTCCCCGCCGGGTCCCCGTGCCGCGCCGCCACCGCCGGTGCCATGGCCCTCCGGGCGCCAACCCCTCGTGACCGCACCCGCATTGAGAACCGGTCGCCGTTCGGTGCACGACCGGCTGCGGCCCCACTCCGCGTCATGGGCCGTGCCACGCACCGACAATCGATCTGCGGGCGAGGGCGCGGCCTCTGAGCGCCCCGGGCACCGGGTACGTAAGCTGTGCCTCGTCAGGCGTACCAGGCAGCGGGGATGGGCAGACATGGCGATGATGCGGCTCCGGCGCGAGGACCCGCGTGTCGTCGGCTCGTTCAGGCTGCACCGGCGGCTCGGAGCAGGCGGCATGGGTGTCGTCTACCTCGGTTCGGACCGGCGGGGCCAGCGGGTGGCTCTGAAGGTGATCCGGCCGGATCTGGCGGAGGACCAGGAGTTCCGCTCGCGGTTCGCGCGCGAGGTGTCCGCAGCCCGGCGGATCCGCGGCGGCTGCACGGCGCGCCTGGTGGCCGCCGATCTGGAGGCGGACCGCCCATGGTTCGCCACGCAGTACGTCCCCGGGCCCTCGTTGCACGACAAGGTGGCCGAGGAGGGCCCGTTGTCGGCGGCCGAGGTGGCCTCGATCGGGGCGGCGCTCTCCGAGGGGCTGGTGGCGGTGCACGAGGCCGGTGTCGTCCACCGCGACCTGAAGCCGTCGAACATCCTCCTCTCCCCCAAGGGCCCCCGGATCATCGACTTCGGGATCGCCTGGGCGACCGGGGCGTCCACCCTCACCCATGTCGGTACGGCGGTGGGTTCGCCGGGCTTCCTGGCTCCCGAGCAGGTGCGCGGCGCGGCGGTGACGCCCGCGACGGACGTGTTCTCGCTCGGTGCCACGCTGGCCTACGCCGCGATGGCCGACTCGCCTTTCGGACACGGAAGTTCCGAGGTGATGCTGTACCGCGTGGTGCACGAGGAACCGCAGTTGTACAACGTGCACGACGCGCTGGCACCGTTGGTGAGCGCCTGTCTGGCGAAGGATCCCGAGGAGCGGCCGAGCACGCTTCAACTCTCCATGCGGCTCAAGGAGATCGCGGCACGGGAGGCGCAGGGGCTGCACGAGAGGCGTCCGCCCGTCCAGCGTTCGGCGCAGGAACTGGACCGGCCGACCGGCCGTATCGACGGCCCGTACACCGAGCAGCAGACCCGTCGTACGGCGCCTCCGTCGCCCCGCCGGCAGAAGCAGAGGCAGTCGCAGAGCGGCCGGCAAGGCACGCCGTCGCGGGCCGGGGCGCCCCGTACCGGTGGTTCGCGGCCTCAGCAGCATCAGCCGCCGCGCAACACGACGCGGTCCGGCAAGCGCCCACAGGGCACGAACGGGACGAACGGCCGGCCGGGAACGCGACCGGGGGTCCGCACGACGTCGGCGGGGCGGCGTCCCGCCAACCCGAGGCTGCTGCGCCAGCGGCTCGTCGTCTTCGTCGTGGTGACGCTGCTGGTGGCACTGGGCATCGCGGCGGCGCAGGGCTGCCAGGGGCCGGCCCGCGGGCTGGGCACCGACCGGCCGCAGGTCCGGACGGAGAGCCAGGGGCAGGCACGGAGCCTGGACGAGATTCGGATCCGGGCGCAGGATCCGGGGCTCCGGTAGCCGGTCAGCTCTGCGGGCGGCCCGAGGCCACGGCGTAGAACGCGACGGCGGCGGCGGCTCCCACGTTCAGCGAATCGACGCCGTGCGCCATCGGGATACGCACCCATTCGTCGGCCGCGACCAGGGCCTGGGTGGAGAGTCCGTCACCCTCGGCACCGAGCATCAGCGCCACCTTGTCCATCCGGTGCGGTGCCGCCTCGTCGATGCTGCTGGCCTTTTCGTCCGGGGTCAGCGCGAGGAGCTCGAAGCCCGCTTCCCGGACGGTCTCCAGGGCCTTGGGCCAGGTGTCGAGGCGGGCGTAGGGAACGGAGAAGACCGCACCCATCGAGACCTTGACCGAACGCCGGTAGAGCGGATCCGCGCAGTCCGGCGAGAGCAGCACCGCGTCCATACCAAGGGCGGCGGCGCTGCGGAAGATCGCTCCGATGTTGGTGTGGTCGTTGACGGCCTCCATGACGACCACCCGGCGGGTCGTCGCGAGCAGTTCGTCGGCCGTCGGCAGCGGTTTGCGCTGCATCGAGGCGAGGGCGCCGCGGTGGACGTGGTAGCCGGTGACCCGCTCGGCGAGTTCGGGGCTGACCGCGTACACGGGGGCGGGGACCTCGTCGATGACATCACGCATCAGATCGACCCACTTCGCCGAGAGCAGCATCGACCGCATCTCGTACCCCGCGTGCCTGGCCCGTCTGATCACCTTTTCGCCCTCGGCGATGAAGAGTCCCTCGGCGGGCTCCCGTCTGCGCCGGAGTTCGACGTCGGTCAGTCCGGTGTAGTCGCGCAGGCGGGGGTCGTCGGGGTCGTCGACGGTGATGAGTTCAGCCACGGGTTTGATACTGCCTTGTCCGGTGTGTGGTGCCAACGGCTTGGGGGAAGATCTGTTACCGCTGGTTACTCGGCGGGGTGCGAGCGGTGTTCGTGCCGGCTATACGGCGGGCAGCGGTGCGACGCGCGCGCCGATGGCGACGACATCGCCGATGACGATGACGGCCGGAGGGCGTACGTCTTCGGCGACGGCCCTTTCGGCAACGGTCTCGAGCGTCGCGTCCACCCGCCGCTGCGCCGCCGTGGTTCCCTCCTGGACCAGGGCGACCGGAGTTCCGGGGGCCTTGCCGTGGGCGATGAGGGTGCGGGCGATGGCACCGATCTTGTCGACGGCCATCAGGAGCACGAGGGTGCCGCGCAGCTTGGCGAGGGCCTGCCAGTCGACCAGCGAGCGTGCGTCGTCGGGGGCGACATGGCCGCTCACGACGGTGAATTCGTGGGCCACACCGCGGTGGGTGACGGGGATTCCGGCCGCGCCGGGCACGGAGATCGAGCTGGAGATGCCGGGGACGACGGTGCAGGCGATGCCTTCGGCGGCGAGCGCCTGGGCCTCCTCCATGCCGCGGCCGAAGACGAACGGATCGCCGCCCTTGAGCCGCACGACGGCCTTGCCCGCCCTGGCGTGCTCGATGAGCGCCTGGTTGATCGCCTCCTGGGCCATGGAGCGGCCGTACGGGATCTTCGCCGCGTCGATCACCTCGACGTGCGGCGGGAGTTCGTCGAGCAGGTCGCGCGGGCCGAGGCGGTCGGCGATGACGACATCGGCCTCGGCGAGAAGGCGGCGGCCGCGCACCGTGATCAGGTCGGGGTCACCGGGGCCGCCGCCGACCAGGGCGACGCCGGGGGTCCGTGTGCGGTGGTGGGGCGCGGCGAGCGTGCCCTCGCGCAGCCCTTCGACAATGGCATCGCGGACGGCGGCGGAGTGGCGCGGGTCGCGGCCGTGGGTGTCGGTGGTGAGAACGGCGACGGTCACGCCTTCGCTGCGGCCGGTGGCCGGGGTCCAGGCAGTGGCGGCGTCGGCGTCGTCGCTGCGGACGCACCAGGTGCGGGTGCGCTCGGCCTCGGCCGAGGCGGCGTCGTTCGCCGCGGTGTCGTCGGACGCCACGAGGGCGTACCAGGCGTCGGCCAGGTCGCCGTCGGTGTACCGGCGGCGCTCCCAGCGGATCTCCCCGGCGTCGGCCATCGCCTCGACGGACGGGGTCGCGGCCGGCGATACCAGGAGGATGTCGGCGCCCGCCGCGATGAGCGCGGGGAGGCGGCGCTGGGCGACCTGGCCGCCGCCGACCACGACGACTCGGCGGCCGCCGAGGCGCAGTCCGACGGGGTACGCAGGGTGATCGGCGCGATCGGGATGATCTGCGTGCTCGGCCATGGCGGTGCGGGCTCCTCGTGCAGGGGGACGGAGTGCGGCGGCCGCTGCGGCGGCGGAGCGGCTGTGACGTGCGGATTCGTGGAGGTGCGTCCACGATACGCGGTGGGTGTGGCGCGAAACGGGAAAGGCGCCTGCGGCGGGCTGTTCCTCCCCCGCCCCTTCCAGGAAGGGGCGGCGCCCCGGCCCCCCGTCCCTAGAACGCCGGAGGGGCCGGGAGGTCCGGGGCCGGGGGCCCGGCCGGGGCTACTTCTCCGTGACGCCCGCGGAGTCGAACGTCGCCACCTCGTGCATCGCCCGCGCCGCGCTCTGCACGATCGGTAGCGCCAGCAGCGCCCCCGTGCCCTCGCCGAGGCGGAGGTCGAGGTCGACCAGCGGGCGCAGGCCCAGCTTGTTGAGCGCGGCGACGTGGCCGGGCTCGGCGCTGCGGTGGCCCGCGATGCACGCGGCCAGGGCCTCGGGGGCGATCGCCCGGGCGACCAGGGCCGCGGCGCCCGCGCTCACACCGTCGAGGATGACCGGCGTCCGGAGCGAGGCACCGCCCAGCAGGAAGCCGGCCATCGCCGCGTGTTCGAGGCCGCCGACCGATGCCAGGACACCGATCGGGTCGGCCGGGTCGGGCTGGTGGAGTTCGAGGGCCCGACGGACCACATCGACCTTGCGGGCGTGCATCTCATCGTTGATGCCGGTGCCGCGACCGGTCACCTCCGCCGGGTCCATGCCCGTGTACACGCAGATCAGAGCCGCCGACGCGGTGGTGTTGGCGATGCCCATCTCGCCGGTGAGCAGACCCTTGTTGCCCGCCGCGACCAGATCGCGGGCGGTCTCGATGCCGACCTCGACGGCCGCGAGAACCTCTTCGCGGGTGAGCGCGGGGCCGGTCGTGAAGTCGGCGGTTCCGGCCCGCACTTTGCGGGGAAGGAGCCCCGGCGTCGCGGGCAGTTCCATGGCCACGCCGACGTCGACCACGCACACCTCGGCGCCGACCTGGGCCGCGAACGCGTTGCAGACCGCGCCGCCGCCGAGGAAATTGGCGACCATCTGGCCGGTGACCTCCTGCGGCCAGGCGGTGACGCCCTGGGCGTGCACCCCGTGGTCACCCGCGAAGATCGCGACGGCCGCGGGTTCCGGGATCGGCGGCGGGCACATCCGGGAGAGCCCCGACAGCTGCGCGGAGATGATCTCCAGCATGCCGAGCGCACCGGCGGGCTTCGTCATCCGCTTCTGCCGCTCCCACGCCTCGCCGAGCGCCTTGGCGTCCAGCGGGCGGATGCTGGAGATGGTCTCCTGGAGAAGGTCGTGCGGCTCCTCGCCGGGCAGGGCGCGGCGGCCGTACGTCTCCTCATGGACGACCCACGACAGCGGGCGGCGCTTGGACCAGCCCGCCTGCATCAGCTCGGGCTCCTCGGGGAACTCGTCGACGTAACCGACACAGAGGTACGCGACGACTTCGAGGTGCTCGGGCAGGCCCAGGGCGCGGACCATCTCGCGCTCGTCGAAGAAGCTGACCCAGCCGACGCCGAGGCCCTCGGCGCGGGCGGCGAGCCAGAGGTTCTCGACGGCGAGTGCCGAGGAGTACGGGGCCATCTGCGGCTGGGTGTGCCGGCCGAGGGTGTGGCGGCCGCCGCGGGTGGGGTCGGCGGTGACGACGATGTTGACCGGGGTGTCGAGGATGGCCTCGATCTTCAGTTCCTTGAACTGCTTGGCCCGGCCCTTGGGAAGCGACTTGGCGTAGGCATCGCGTTGCCGTTGGGCCAGTTCGTGCATGGACCGGCGGGTCTCCGCCGAGCGGATGACGACGAAGTCCCAGGGCTGCGAGTGGCCGACACTGGGCGCCGTGTGCGCGGCTTCGAGGACGCGGAGCAGGACCTCGTGCGGAATCGGGTCGCTGCGGAAGCCGTTGCGGATGTCGCGGCGCTCGCGCATGACACGGAGCACTGCCTCGCGCTCCGCGTCGTCGTAACCGGGAGCGGGCGGGCTGTCGGGGGCCCCGGCCTCCTGAGGCTCGGACGCCTCGGGGGCCTGGGGCTCCTGGGGCTCCTGAGGCCCGGACGCCTCGGGGGCCTCGGTCTCCTGGGGCGCCTGGGGCTCGGTGGCCTTAGCCTCCTCGGCGCCGGGCCGGGGCAGGCCCTCGGACTGCGGGGGCTCCGCCTGTACGGCCTGCGCGGCATCCGTGCTATCCGTGGGGACCGCGATGTCCGGGGTCTCGATGGCCTCCGGTCCCCGCTCGGGCTCGGGCACCGCCGGCACCTCGGCCTCGGCGACCGGCACGGTGACCGGCTCAGGAACCTCGGCGGGTGCGACGGCCTCGGCAGGGGCGAGCGGTGCCACGGCCTCGGCAGCCGCAACAGCCTCGGCAGGCGCGACGACCTCGGCAGGCGCCGCGTCCTCGCCGGTCCCGGGGTGGGCGGGCCGGACCGGCTCCATGACGATCGCCACGCGCTCGGACTCGGGTTCGGCCTCCGCGGCCTGCTCCACGACAGGCGTCGGTGCCAGGTGCGGAGGGGGCGGCACCGAGCCCTCCACGGGCGCGGACCGACCCGTGGGAGCGGGTTCCTGGGCCTCCGCCGCCGCGACCTCCTCCGGCACGACGGCGGCGGCCTCGGCGACGGGCGCCTCGGCGGCAGCCTCGGCTGCTGTCCCGACCCTCGCCCCGGCCTCGGGCTGGACCTCCGGCTCGGCCTCTGCCGTGCCCTCGACGCCTGCCCCGGGAGAAGCCTCGGCAGACACCCCGGAAGACGCCCCGGGAGAAGCCCCGGCAGACTCCCCGGCGGAAACCTCGGGCGGAGTCTCGGCAGCGGCCGGCACCGCGTCGGCCACCGGAGCGCTTATGGCCTCCGCCGACGCCACCGGCGCGACCTGCACGGGCTGCGCCGCGGACACGGGCTCGGCGACCGGCTCCGGAACGACCGGTTCTGCCGCCGCCGGGGCGACGACCGGCTCGGGTGCCTGGGCCGCCCACGGGCTTCCGACCTGCGGCAGGATCTCACCGAGCTGCGGGCCCGGCAGTGCGGCCGCCTCGTCACCCGGCGCTTCGACGTACTCGGGCCCGACGGCGGGCGGCCCGACGTGGCGTGCGGGCGCCTGGGTCCGGGCCTGCGCCTGGGGTGCGTCCGCGGGTCCCCGGTCGGCCAGCGAACGGACCACTTGGCCGGTCGGCGATCCGCCGAAGGACGGCCCGCCGTCGGCCACGACCGGGCCGCGGTGCAGCGGGCGACGCATCGGGGCCTGGGGCTGCGGCTGGGCCGCCGGAGCGGGGGCCGGGGTGGGCGAGGGGATGCGTACACCCCCCAGGTCGACCGAACCGGAGTCGCGGCCACCGGACTCGTGCGTCCCGTGGCCGCTCTCGGGCAACGGCCCGGCCGTCGGCTGCTGCGCCTCGTACACCTCCGCGACCTGGACGGGCTCCTGCACCTGTACCTGCACGGGCCCTTGGGGCTGTCCGGGAGCCTCGAAGGCGGACTGGGGGTGGGCCGCCTGTGCCGCGGCAGGGCTCCGGTGGGCACCCTGTTCGGGCAGTGCTGCCTGGGCAGCGACGCCCTCGGGGTACTGGCCGGGGGCCGGTACCGTCTGCGGGTCGCTCCAGGCACCCTGGGGGCTCGGCATCAGCAGGACGTCGTCGTCCTCGGGCACATGCTCGGAGGGAGCGAGGAAGGTGTAGGCATCCGGGGCGGCGACGCCCGGCTGCTCCACCATGCCTGCGTTCTCCGGCAGTCCCTCACCCGGGATCTGGCCGGTGTCACTCATGCGTACCCCTCGCCCATCGTCAGTGCTCCTTCGGCCCTTCGCCCGGGACGCCCGAACACGCCACGCCGGCGCTCGTCAACAAGAACGAGCGGGCGCGCCGCGCGGCACGAAACGGTCGCGGACATACTGCATTCTCGCGGCCGTTCGCCGCCGCGGCAGCTCATTTCGCCACGGCCCGCTGTGGACTGCGCCACGTCGCGCGTCCCCCGGTTCTGCCGTACCACAACGGGGGCCAAAACGGTCCCCTTTTCCGGACATTGAAGAACGAAGCGACGAACGTCCAGCCGCGGTGCAACGATCGGCCAGCCTACCTCGCGCCGCGTGCCGGCCGGGTCAGGGGGCGAGGTCGGAACGCAGCGCGGAGAGCAGGAACACGACCGAACGTTCGCGCTCCGACCACGCGGCCGTGTCGAGTTCGACGGACTGGAGGAGCGAACACCGGACGGTGTACCCGTTCCCGGCGAGTGCCGCGCCGAGCGCCTCGGCCTCGTCGCGCGTGGAGGCGTGGGTCACGATGCGTTCCGGACGGCGTTCGGTGACGGCGGTGACGACGGGGACTCCGCCGCCCCCGATCCGCACGACGTCGGGCTCCGGCAGCCGCTCCAGCACATGCGGTGCCCGGCCCTCGACGACCTGGAGCTGGATCCCGAAGGACCGGGCCGCCGCCGCGGTGCGGGCACAGGCCGCCGGGTCGCTGTCGACCGCCAGGACCGCCGCCCCGAAGCGGGCGGCCTCCACGGCCAGCGCCCCGCTGCCGGAGCCGATGTCCCACAGGAGGTCGCCGGTACGGGGGCCCAGGTGGGCCAGTTGGGCGGCGCGCAGCCCCGGGGACTCGCCCTCGCCGCCCTCGTCGCCCTCGCCCCCGGGGGCGGCGGGCCCGCCCGGGTAGGCCTCCGGAGGCAGTGCCCAGCCGCGTACGTCACGGGCGCAGACGGGGTGGCGGCCGGCGATCCAGGCGCCGGTGGCCTGCGGTTCGGGGCCGCCGCCGATGACGATCACGACGTTGGGGTCGCGCCAGACGTGGTCGGCGGCCTTCTCGGAGGTGACGACGCTGACCTGTTCGCGCGCGGTGCCGAGTTCCTCGCAGATGACGAAGGTGCGGTGGACGCCTTCGAGGAGCAGGGCGAGTTCGGCGGGGCCCGCGCCGGGAGAGGTGAGAACGGCGACCTTGTGGTGGGCACGACAGACGTTGACGGCGCGGCGCAGGGTGCGGGGGTGGGCGACGACGATCTGGGCGTCCTCCCATGGCATTCCGGCGCGGGCGAACGCGGTGGCGACGGAGGACACGGCGGGGACCACTTCGACTTCGAGGCCGTGCTCGGGCGCGCGGAGGCTGCGTACGACTCCGAAGAAGCCGGGGTCTCCGTCGGCCAGGACCACGGCGCTACCGCGGTGTCCGGCGATCCGGCGGGCGGCCAGGTCGATGGAGCCCAGGCGGATCCGTTCGGCGTGCGCCGGGACTTCGGGGAAGGCGAGGTGGTGGGCGGCTCCGGCGACGAGCGTGGCGGCCGAGAGGGCGGCCGTGGCCGCTTCGGTCAGTGGCGAGCCGTCCCAGCCGATCACGGTGACCCGATCGGCCATCTGTCGTCAGTCTCCTGGAGTTGTCGCAGGCGGGGCTGCCCGTGAAGGCGGGCAGGGTGAGAGTACCCGGATCCGTACCAGCGGGGCGCCGGGGCCCCTTCGGAGGGGGTCAGTTCCAGTCGTTGTAGGCGCCGTAGCCACCCGCGTCGGCGAGTTGCTCGGCGACCCCTTCGAGGTCCTCGGGGAGCAGGCCCCAGACGATCAGGTCGGTCCTGATGTCGGTCCAGCTTCCGTCCTCCCGCTGGGTGCGCGCTATGCGGGCGTTGCGCAGGACTCCCTCGCTGATGCAGCCGAGCTTCTGGGCGACCTGCTGCGAGGCGGTGTTGTCGGCGGCGGTGCGCAGCTCGATGCGCTCGAAGCCCTGGTCGCGGAAGAGCCACTGGGCCAGCGCGAGCACGGACTCGACGGCGTACCCCTCGCCGCGCGCCCAGGGGGCGGTGATGTACGCGGCCTCGGTGGCGAGGGTGCGCCAGTCGGTGTGGTGCAGGCGGACCGAGCCGACGAGTCGCTGGGTGAGGAACTCGGTGACGGCGAAGACGATGCCGTCGCCGGTGGTGCGCTGCGCGGGAGCGATCCTGCGGACCCAGCGTTCGGCGTCGACGTGGGTGTAGGGGTGGGGGGCATCGGTCCAGGCGGTGACGAGTTCGTCGTTCATCATCTCGATGTACGCGGGGACGTCCGCCATGTCGAACGGGCGCAGCACCAACCGATCCGTGCTGATGGAGATGTCCGGAAAGGTGGAAGTCATGCGCAGCTCCATGCCGAAGACCGTGTAAAGGCACAGCATGCAGCATCGGCCCGGCGTTGTGCATGGGCGGGTCCGTACGAGGGAGCCCCGCGCCCCCGTGGCGGGGTACGCGGGGCCGGCGGGCAAATGCCGTGCGCGTGTCAGGACTTGGCCGCGCTGCCGAAGGCCGGGACGACCGAGCCCTGGTAGGTGTCCTCGATGAACTTCTTGACCTCGTCGGAGTGCAGGAGCTTCACGAGCTTCTCGACTCGGGCGTCCTTCTCGTTGCCCTTCTTCACGGCGATGATGTTGGCGTACGGGTTGCCGTCCGCCTTCTCCAGCGCGAGGGCGTCCTCGGAGGGCTTGAGCTTGGCCTCGATGGCGTAGTTGCCGTTGATGACGGCGGCGTCCACGTCGTTCAGGGCGCGGGGCACGGTCGCGGCCTCCAGCTCCTTGAACTCCAGGCCCTTCTTGTCGGTGATGTCGCTCAGCTTGGCGTCGGTGCCGACGCCGGCCTTGAGGGTGATCAGGCCCTTCTCGGCGAGCAGCTGGAGGGCGCGGCCCTCGTTGGTGGTGTCGTTGGGTACCGCGATGGTCTGGCCGGACTTGATGTCGCCGATGGCCTTGACCTTCTTGGAGTAGAGGCCGAGGGGCTCCAGGTGGACGGTGCCGACGGAGACGAGGTGGGTGTTGTTCTTCTTGTTGAAGTCGTCGAGGTACGGCTGGTGCTGGAAGAAGTTGGCGTCGACCTGGCCGGTCTCGGTGGCGGTGTTCGGCAGGACGTAGTCGGTGAACTCCTTGACCTCCAGCTTGAGGCCCTCCTTCGCCGCCAGGTTCTTCTTGACGAAGTTCAGGATGTCGGCGTGCGGCGTCGGGGACGCGGCGACGACGAGTGCCTTGGAAGTGTCGGCCTTGGCGCCGGTCGCGCTCTTGGAGGCCGGGTCGGAGTCCGTACCGCAGGCGGTGAGGCCGAAGGCCAGGGCGGCGGTCGCGGCGGCAGCTGCGGTGATCTTGATGTTCTTGCGCACGAAAAGTGCCTCTTTCGGTGGTGAGGGTGGTGCGCCCGGACAAGGAGTTCGGGCTTGGGCGGACAGGAAGTCTCAGGTGGTGGTGCGGCCCCGGCGGGCCAGCAGGCGTACGGCTCCGTCGCCGATCAGCTGGATCACGGTCACGATGACGATCAGCAGCGCGACGGTGATGAGCATGAACCGGTTGTCGAAGCGCTGGAATCCGTAGGTGACGGCCTTGGAGCCGAGCCCTTCGCCGCCGACCGCGCCGGCCATCGCCGAGTAGCCGATGAGCACGATGACGGTGGTGGTGACGCCGGAGACGAGCGAGGGCAGCGCCTGCGGGAGCAGCACCTTGCGGACGATCGTCGGGATGGATCCGCCCATCGACTGGACGGCCTCGACGAGTCCGTGATCGACCTCGCGGACGGCGGTCTCGACGAGCCGCGCGAAGAACGGTATGGCGCCGACGGCGAGCGGCACGATCATCGCGGTCGGGCCGATGAAGGTGCCGACGACCCAGGTGGTGAAGGGGATCAGGGCGATCAGCAGGATGATGAAGGGCAGCGAGCGGCCGATGTTCACGATCGCGCCGATGATCTTGTTGACCGGGGTGTTCCGGAGCAGTCCGCCCTTGTCGGTGAGGACCAGCAGAACACCGAGCGGCAGCCCCACGAGAACGGTGACGAGCGCTGACCAGAGCACCATGTAAAGGGTGTCGACGGTTCCCTGGGTGAGCAGCGGCTGCATTTCGGACCAGGTCACTTCGCCACCTCCTGGGTGAGCGGGGCGGGGGTCTGTACGGGGGCGGCGGCGGTGTCGTGCTCCACGACCTCGGCCTGGAGTCCCTGCTCGCGCAGGAAGCCGATCGGAACGACGTTCTCCTCGAAGCGGCCGGGCAGCTCGATGCGCATCCGGCCGATCTGCTTGCCGCCGACGGTGTCCATCGCGGCGCCCAGGATCGAGATGTCGATGTTGTACGTACGGGAGAGCTGCGAGATCACCGGCTGGGTGGCGGCCTCGCCGTGGAAGGTGACGTCGACGACCGTGCGGTCGGGGCCGGAGGCCGTACCGCCGACGGGGAACAGCTCGTGGGCCAGTTCCGAGCCGGGGGTGGCAAGGAGTTCGCCGACGGTTCCGGACTCGACGATGCGCCCCTTCTGCATCAGCGCGGCAGAGTCGCAGATCGTCTTGACGACGTCCATCTCGTGCGTGATGAGCAGGACTGTCAGGCCGAGCTGCTGGTTGAGGTCGCGCAGCAGCTGGAGGATGGAGCGGGTGGTCTCGGGGTCGAGGGCGGAGGTCGCCTCGTCGGAGAGCAGCACCTTGGGGTCGCCGGCCAGTGCGCGGGCGATACCGACGCGCTGCTTCTGGCCGCCGGAGAGCTGGCCGGGGTAGGCCCTGGCCTTGTCGGCGAGGCCGACCAGGTCGAGGAGTTCGAGGGCCTTGCGGGAGCGGTCCCTGCCCGGGACACCGAGGATCTCCAGCGGGAGTTCGACGTTGTTCTGGACGGTGCGGGAGGCCAGCAGGTTGAAGTGCTGGAAGACCATGCCGATGCGGCTGCGTGCCTCGCGCAGTTCCCTGCCGGCCCGGCGGCCCCGTCCGGCGAGGGCGGTGAGGTCCTGGCCGGCCACGGTGACGGTGCCGGAAGTGGGCCGTTCCAGGAGGTTGACACAGCGGATGAGGGAGGATTTTCCGGCGCCGCTCTGTCCGATGACGCCGTACACCTCACCCTCGCGGATGTGCAGGTCGACGCCGTCCAGGGCGGTGACCTCACGGCCGCGCGACTGGTAGACCTTCGTGAGGCCCGTAGTGGTGATCACAGGGTTTCCGTCACTGTCGAGTGCGCGGCGCGGTGTCCGCCGGGCACGGGGCATTCGTCTGAATGGGACTGTCCGGACGTTTCGATCGGACATTCCGGGCGGGGTCTCGGCACGGCCGTACGCGGCGGGTGGCCGGGGCAGCGGTGCTCGGGCAGGCTCGTTCCGCTGGGTGCGGACGGCTCGGGCTCGGTCTCGCTTCGGGGCGCGAGGATCGGGCGGGGGCCCTCAGAAGGTGCGCATTCGACACATACAACGAACACCGGGCGTCGTGATCGCCTCGGTCGCAAGGGTGCGGTCGCTCGTCGTGGTCATGCGGCAAGTAAAACAGACGTAACGCTCCGTTCGGCCAACATGTCCGAATAGCGGACAGCCGTGGATGGTGGTGCCGACCGGTTGGGCAGGATGCTGCAATTCCCGCCCTCCCAGCTGTGACCTGCACCGATACGCCTGATCAGTCGTCGATGACGCATCTCGCGGCGGGCCCGGAGCCCTCGTGCGCTGTGGTCAAGGCCACGGTCCCGCCCGTGGCCGGGGGCTCACCGGCACCGGACGGGGCATGGCGCCGTCGCACCTGGAGGGCGGGCCCGCTTCGGCCTCCGGCGTCCGAAGCGGGCCCGCCCTCCGGGTGCGGGGGCGCACGCGGGGGGTCGTGCGGTCCGTAATACCCTCACCTCATGCTTGACGCCCTGACGGTCGCGGTCGCCGTGACCGCGCTCGCCCTCACCGCCTGGTGCGGATTGGCCGCATACCGGGACCAGCCGACCAAGGACTGGCACTTCATCGGGATGGCCGTGGTCTCGCTGCTGGCGCTGGCCCAGCTGGTGGTGGGCATCGTGCAGTTGTCCCGGGGCGAACGGCCCGAGCAGGGCATGACGATCTTCATCGCGTATCTGATCGGGTCCTTCCTCGCCGTGCCCGCGGCGGGCTTCCTGTCCCTCACCGAACGGACCCGGTGGGGTTCGGTGACGGTGGCGGCGGGCGCGGTCGTGCTGGCCGTCCTCGAAGTACGGCTCTACGACATCTGGGGAAACTGACCGTGACCGACACCGATCGCACCTCCGCCGCTGCCGTCGGCCAGAAGCAGCCCTTCGACCTCGGCACCGGTCCGGGCCGGGTACTGGTCTGGTTCTACGGGGTGTTCACCGTCGCGGCCGCCTCCCGCTCGATCGTCCAGATGATCCTGGACTTCGGCAGGGCGCCGCTCGCCTACGTGCTGTCGGCCGTCGCGGCGGTCGTGTACGGATTCATCACGTACTCGCTGGTGCGCGGTGGCGAGAGGGCGCGCAGGTCGGCGCTGGTGTGCTGCGCCGCCGAACTCCTGGGTGTGCTGGTCGTGGGGACCTGGACGATGGTGGAACCCTCGGCGTTCGCCGACGCCACCGTCTGGTCCGACTTCGGCATGGGCTATCTGTTCATCCCGGTGATTCTGCCGATCACCGGGATGATGTGGCTGCGCCGCGCAAAAAACGCGTAGGACGGGCGCGTCGGCCGCGTGACGGGCGGATGACACGCGACCGGTGCTACGCGCTCGCCACGTAGGCGGGTGCGGTCGCGTCCTTCTCCAGCAGGATCAGCCGGACGCCGTCCTGGCCGGTCGTGTTGCCCACGGGGGCGTAACCGGCCCGCTGGTAGAGGCGCAGGTTGCTCTCGCTGCGGTGTCCGGTGTGCAGCCGGAAGCGGGTGGCCGACCGCTCGTCGGCGAGTCCCGACTCCGCGGCCCGCAGCAGCCGGGCACCCAGGCCGTGCCCCTGGAGCCGCGGGTGGACGCAGAGCCGTCCGATCTGCCCGGTGCCGTCCTGATCGGTGGACCCGCGGACCGAACCGACGACTTCGTCACCCAGCCGCGCCACGAAGACCAGCTGCGTGGCGATCTCGGAGCGCACCGAATCGAGCGTCTGGACGAGCGGGTCGATCCGGTAGTTCCCGTACAGCTCGGCCTCGCTCTGGAAGCAGAGGTACTGAAGTTTCAAGATCTGTTCGGCGTCCTGTGCCGTCGCCGCCGAGATGATCACACTCATGCCCATGTGCGCATGCCCTCCGCCCACCTGATCCACCGGTTGTCTAACGCTCCCTTCCCCGCGGTTCAGGAGCGACAACCTCCGCCGCGAGCATTCTGCGCAGACATCCAAGGCATCGGGAACGGACTGGACCCAAACTCCCCTGTGACATACCCAACTTCCCTGCGATTTCCCGGTAGGTGGGATCTCCGGGCGCGAGCATCGCCGCCAGCAGCCGGGCGCAGCGGCCGGGCAGCCGGTCCACCGCGGCGTGCAGTACCCGGCGTTCGTCGGCTCCGACGGCGATCCGCTCGGGACAGCCGGCCGGATCCGCGACCGTCCCGTCGCGGTAGGGGCGTTCGTGCCGGGCGGTGCGGCGGGCCCGGCGGGCCTCGGCCCGTACGGCGTCCCGCACCCAGCGTGCGGTGTCCGCCGGCAGCCCGCCCCGTGCGAGCCGCTCCAGCAGCCGCAGCCAGACGGCCTGTTCGAGGTCGGCCGGTTCGACCGCCGCGCCCGTCGCCGAGGCGGCCGCCTCGGCCGTGGCCTCGGCGCTCACCAGCGGGCGGAGCGCTCGGACGACATCCGCGGCGGCGGCTTCGGGCCCGGCGGGGGCGAGATCGAGAAGCGTCATGCTCCGGCAAACGCGTCCGCACCCGCGGCCGTTGCCCTACCCGGCGCGCACCACCCGACCGGGGCACTCCCCGGCCGGGTGCTGACGCCGGTCTCACTTCGCGGCGAAGTCCGCCGCGGCGAGAAGAGCCGTGTCCGGGTTGTCGGAGAAGATCCCGTCGATGCCGGTCGCGAAGTACGCCTGGAACGCGCCGAACGCGTCGCCGTAGGCGTTGGGGTCCGTGCCGCGCCGGAAGTCGGCGGGCAGGAAGGTGTTCTCGTTGCGCATCGTATAGGGGTGCAGCACCAGGCCCTGGGCGTGCGCGTCCTTCACGAGGGCGGTCGGTGCGGTGAGCCGCCCGGAGGCGTCCTTGGGAATGATCAGGTCCAGGGTGGGCCCGATGCCCTGGGCGAAGGAGGCCATCCACTTCAGGCCCTCGGGCTTCACCAGGTCGGCGACGGTGCGCGGGTCGCCGGAGGCGACGAAGTCCCAGGGGCGCTCGCCCGCGCCGGAGAGCAGGACGATGCGCGGGGTGGCGACGAGTCCGGCCAGGCGCTGGATGCTGCCGGGTTCGAAGGACTGGAGGATGAGCGGCGACTGCCTGCGGTGCCGGTTGTAGCGGCGCAGCAGCTTGGCGAGGGGCTCTTCGAGGCCGAGGCCGAGACCGCGGAAGTAGGTGGGGTGCTTGGTCTCGACGTACAGCCAGACCGGCTTGCCGCGCCTGTGTCCCTCGCGGTCGGCCCAGCGCAGCACCTCCTCGAAGGTGGGGATCTCCCAGCGGCCGTCGTAGAGCGTGTTCTTCTGCCGGGTGCCGGGGATGCGTTCCTTGGCCCGCAGTGTCTTCAGCTCGGCGAGGGTGAAGTCCTCGGTGAACCAGCCGGTGAGCGAGACCCCGTCCACCTTCTTCGTGGTCTTCCGGCTCGCGAACTCGGGGTGGGCGGAGACATCGGTCGTGGCGGTGATGTCGTTCTCGTGGCGGCAGACGAGATGGCCGTCCTTGGTCGGCACCAGATCCTGCTCGATGATGTGCGCGCCCATGTCGAGGGCCAGCTGGTAGGAGCCGAGGGTGTGCTCGGGCCGGTAGCCGCTGGTGCCGCGGTGCCCGATGACGGTGGGCACCGGCAGGTCGAGGCGGAAGCCGTGGCCACTGCCGTGGCCACCCGGCCGTTCGCCGGCGTTCCCGACGGCGTCGGCCGGGCCGCCGGCCAGTCCGAGGGCGGCCGTGCCCAGTACGGCGGCCCCCGCCCCGAGCAGGGTTCTGCGGCCGGGACCTGCCTGCGCGCGCTCTGTCATGAATGCTCCTCGCGTGTGATGTCTCGCACCTGTCGGACGCGGCCCGAGCGTAAGCAGTCGTACCGTCTCAGGAGCAGCTCCTGGACGAACATGGCGGAAACACACGTCAACACTGCGTATCCACTCGGTGAACCCGATGTGCGGTGAGCGAGAACCCGCGAGTATCGTCCTCACCTGCATGGACCGTCACGATCCCTCGGCCGGCCCGGCCACTACACCGGAGGAACCGTTGTCCCGACACGCACTCATCAAGGCAGTGCTCGGACCGATCTTGCGCCTGATGTTCCGCCCCCAGGTGGAGGGCGTGCAGAACATCCCCGGGGACGGTCCGGTGATCCTCGCGGGCAACCATCTGACGTTCATCGACTCGATGATCATGCCGGTCTGCTGCGACCGGCCGGTGTACTACATCGGCAAGGACGAGTACGTGACGGGCAAGGGGCTCAAGGGCCGGGCGATGGCCTGGTTCTTCACGGGCTGCGGCATGATCCCGGTGGACCGGGACGGCGGCCGCGGCGGGGTCGCGGCGCTGATGACGGGACGTCGGGTGCTGGAGGAGGGCAAGGCCTTCGCCATCTACCCGGAGGGCACCCGCTCCCCCGACGGCCGCCTCTACCGGGGCCGGACGGGCATCGCCCGGCTGACGCTGATGACGGGCGCGCCGGTGGTGCCCTTCGCGATGATCGGCACGGACAAGCTGCAGCCCGGTGGTGCCGGCCTGCCCCGTCCCGGCAAGGTGACGGTCCGTTTCGGCGAGCCGATGGAGTTCTCCCGCTACGAGGGCATGGACCGCGACCGCTATGTGCTGCGGGCGGTCACCGACTCCGTGATGGCCGAAGTGATGCGGCTGTCCGGTCAGGAATACGTCGACATGTACGCCACGAAGGCCAAGGCCGCCTGAGAGCCTGCCGGGTGACCTCTGATCGGGCGCGCGGCACAGGGCAGACGGAAGGGCCCGTACCCACGAACCTGTGGTGTACGGGCCCTTCCGCGTGCCGCCGCCCGTACGGGCGGGCGGCTACTCGTGCACGATGCCCTCCTCCAGCTTCTGACCGCGCAGCAGGAACCAGGCGGCTACGGCCGTCGCCAGCAGCACCGCCGCGCCGCCGCCCGCCGCGAGCCGCAGCCCGTCGACGAACGACTCCTGCGCCGCGGCGACGAGTGCCTCCGCCTGCCCCGCCGGGAGGCCGTGGGCCGCCTCGACCGCGCCGCCCAGTGAGTCATGGGCCGCGGCGGCACTGCCGGACGGGATGCCCCTCGGCGTGGGGAAGGTCTGGTAGACGCCGGTGACGACGGACCCGAGGAGGGCGATGCCGAGGGCCGCGCCGAGTTCGTACGCCGTCTCGGAGACCGCGCCCGCGGAGCCCGCCTGCTCCTTCGGGACGCTGGAGAGGATCACGTCGGAGGTGACGGTGAAGGCGAAGCCCGCGCCGACGCCGACGACCAGCAGCACCGCACCGATCAGCGGGTAGGCGGTCTCCTGGTGGATCACGGTGACCGCGGCGAGCGCCAGGCCGATCGCCGCCAGGCCGCCGGAGACCACGGACCGTACGGAGTAGCGGCGGGCCGCCACACCGGCGATCAGCCCCGCGGTGACCGCGCCGACGGCCGCGGGCAGTTCGGCGAGCCCCGCCTCCAACGGTCCGCGCCCTTGGACCAGTTGCAGGAACTGGGAGAGGAAGAAGACCAGCCCGGACAGGCCGAGGATGGTCAGCAGGTCGGCGAGAACGGCGCCCGAGAAGCCCCGGTGGTGGAAGAGCCGCATGTCCAGCAGGGGTGCGGGGAGCGTGAGTTGACGGCGTACGAACCAGCCGAGCGCGACCAGGCCGCCGATGCCGGCGGCGGCGACGCCCCAGCTCGTACCGTGCGCGGCCAGCTCCTTGATGGCGTACACGACGCCGATCATGCCGATGAAGGAGAGCGCCACGCTGAGCAGGTCCCAGGGGCCCCGCGCCGGATTCTTCGACTCGGGGATCATCTTGGCGCCGACGATCACCAGGACGGCCATGACGGGCAGGTTGATCAGGAAGACCGAACCCCACCAGAAGTGTTCCAGCAGGAACCCGCCGACGACGGGGCCGACGGCCGCGCCCGCGGAGGCCATGGCTCCCCAGAGGCCGATGGCGAGACTGCGTTCGCGCGGATCGTGGAAGAGGTTGCGGATCAGAGCGAGCGTGGACGGCATGAGGGTGGCGCCCGCGACACCGAGCAGCGCCCTCGCCAGGATCATCATCTCGGGGCTGCTCGCGTACGCGTTGAGCACGGAGACCGCACCGAAGGCGACGGCACCGGTCAGCAACAGCTTCTTGCGGCCGATGCGGTCGCCGAGGCTGCCCATGGAGACCAGGAGCCCGGCGATGACGAAGGAGTAGACGTCGCCGATCCAGAGCAGCTGGGTGCCGGACGGCTTGAGGTCCTCGGTGAGGAAAGGGGTGGCGAGGCCGAGCACCGTGGCATCGACGGCCACGAGCAGCACCGCGAGGACGAGGACGCCCAGGGCTACCCACCGACCCGGCCGACGAAGCTCCTGGGCGGATTCCACTTGCTGTTCGAGACTGCTCATTGCTCTACGCTCCGGCGTGCGCCGCCGAGCAGCAACTCGACGATCATGTACTGGAAGTCCTTCCCTGCGACCCGGCCCTCCAGGACGGCCCAGGCTCCGCTGGAGACGAGCCCGTAGAGGGCCTCGGTCAGCCAGGCGGGGGTGAGATCGATACGGAACTCGCCGCGCTCCTGGCCGCGCCTGAAGAAGGCGGAGACCCGGGCGTCGAGTCTGTTCCAGCCCTCATTCACCTCGTCGCCCTCGAAGAGCTGGTTCTCCGTGACGAGGAAGGAAAGGAGTCCGGCGCTCGGCTCGATCGCGGCGATCAGTCGGCGCAGCACCTCCTCGGAGGTTCCCTCGTCGAGCACGGCGGCGTCCAGAGCCGCTCCGACCTCCTGGATTCCGAGGTTCTCCAACGCCCTGACCAGGGCGTCCCGTCCGGCGAAGTGCCGGTGCAGGGTGGCGCGTCCAATGCCTGCGGCTCTGGCGACCTCGTCCATGGTGGCCGTCGATTTACGGGTCAGCAGGGCGGCTGCACTGCGCAGCACCTGCTCACGATCCAGAGTCATGAGACAACAATAAACCATATGAGACATAAATGTCTCACCGCTGGTCCATCGCCCTCCGCGGAGGGGAGAGAGCACCATGTCGGCATGAAGCCGCTGCTGCTGATCGATATCGACGGCCCGCTCAATCCGTACGCGGCACTGACGAGCCGCCTGGTTCCGGACGGCTATGCGCGGCATCTGACGCGGCCGACGGGCTGGGACTACGGGCCTCCGCTGCCCGTCCTGCTCAACCCGGAACACGGGAGGGCGCTGCGCGGCCTGGCCGGCCGCTACGAGCTCGTCTGGGCGACGACCTGGAAGGGCGAGGCCAACGCATGGATCGGGCCGCGTCTCGGACTGCCCCCGCTGCCGTACATCGACTGGCCGTCGATGCACGGTGGCGCCCCGGGCGGCACGTACTGGAAGACGCAGTACGTCGTGGAGTACGCGGCGGGACGGCCGTTCGCCTGGGTCGACGACGAGATCTCCCAGCAGGACCGGGACTGGGCCGTCGAGCACGGGGCGGCCGAGGCCCTGCTGATGTGGATCGACCCGTGGATCGGGATGCTGCCGGGCGATTTCGAGGCGCTCGAAGCGTGGGCCGACGACCGCCGGGGCGGCGGACACTGAGCCCGCCGTACAGCCGTCCGCCCCGGCCGATGCCGTCCCGCCCCGAGCCCGCCGCCCCTGGTCAGCCGTTGAGGACGGTCGGATCGAGGCCGGAGAGGCGGGCCGGGCTCTCTTCCTCCGCTCGGAGGGCGCACGCTCAGCTCCACGGCAGGGCGGCGCGGTGCCGCCAGTACGCCTCCGGCTCCTCCACGAGCGCGTCGAGCGAGGCACGCCGCGCCTCGTCGAGGTCGACGACGGCCGCGTGCAGATTTCCGGCGAGCTGGTCGACGGTCGCCGCGCCGGAGAGCACCACTCCGGCCCACGGCTGGTGCAGGACGAGTGCCAGCGCGACCGCGTCGCTGCCCAGGCCGGCCTCGGCGGCGATCTCCCGGACCACGGCGGGGGCATCCGTTCCGGCGAGCCGGCCGTTGGCCATCGCTTCCTTGACGATCACGGTGAGCCCGGCGTCGTGGGCTTCGGCGAGCGCGGGCCCGGCCGAGGTCTCCAGGGCGTTGTAGGTGGCCTGGACGGTTCGGAAGAGCGGCTCGCCGTCGACGGTGACGGCCAGGGCGGCCCGGATGGCGTCGGCCTGGGCGGGCCCGCTGGTGGACAGCCCGACGGTGACCCCTTCCGCGGCGAGTCCGGCGAGCCGCGCGTGCAGCTCCTTGTCGGTGAGAGCCGGGCTGTCGGCGGTGACCGAGTGGATCTGGTAGAGGTCGAGCCGGTCGCCCAGCAGTGCACGGGTCTCGGCGCGCTGGCGCAGGTACGTGGCCGGGCTGTGGTCCTTCACCTCGTGCGCCTCGGCTGCCACGCTCCAGTCGGCGGTGTAGGTGTAGCCCCACTTGCTGCCGATGACGACGTCGTCCACCTGTGGGTGCGCCGACAGCCAGTCGGCCAGGAACTCCTCCGAACGGCCGTAGGAGCGGGCCGCGTCGAAGTAACGGACGCCCTGCGCGTAGGCGGCGTCCAGCAGTTCGTGGGTGCGCCCGCGCAGCGCGTCGACACTGCGGTCGGCGGGCAGGTCGCGGTCGCGGTGGAGGTTGATGTAGCCGGGCCTGCCGACCGCCGCCAGGCCGAGCCCGATGTGGGCGGTCGGAGTCGTCGCTGTGGCCAGCCTGGCGAAAGGCATCGTGGGCTCCTCGTCGGTCGGGTGCACTCCCCCGCCAACGTAACCCAGCCCGGGAAAAGCGGAAGGCGGGGAGCGTACGACCGCTCCCCGCCCGGACGCCGTCCTTTCAGCGATCAGTTCTTCGCGGTCGCCCACGTCTCCTGGACGGCGAGGTCGGCCCTGACCTCGGCGAGCTGGACGGCGACGGCGGACGGGGCCGTGCCGCCTCGGCCGCTGCGGGAGGCGAGGGCGCCGGGCACGTTGAGGACCGTGCGCACCTCGGGGGTGAGGTGCGCGGAGATCTTCGCGAACTGCTCGTCGGTCAGCTCGTCGAGCTCGATGCCCTGCTGTTCGCACTCCTTGACGCACTCGCCCGCGACCTCGTGCGCGACGCGGAACGGCACTCCCTGCTTGACCAGCCACTCGGCGACGTCGGTGGCGAGCGAGAAGCCGGCCGGGGCCAGCTGTTCCATGCGCTCACGGTTGACGGTGAGCGTCGCCATCATCCCGGTGAAGGCGGGCAGCAGCACTTCGAGCTGGTCGCAGGAGTCGAAGACCGGCTCCTTGTCCTCCTGGAGGTCGCGGTTGTACGCGAGCGGGAGGGCCTTCAGCGTGGCCATCAGGCCGGTCAGATTGCCGATCAGCCGGCCGGACTTGCCGCGGGCCAGCTCGGCGATGTCCGGGTTCTTCTTCTGCGGCATGATCGAGGAGCCGGTGGAGAAGGCGTCGTGCAGGGTGACGAAGGAGAACTCCTTCGTGTTCCAGATGATGACCTCCTCCGCGATCCTGGAGAGGTTCACACCGATCATCGCGGTGATGAAGGCGAACTCGGCGACGAAGTCGCGGGAGGCCGTGCCGTCGATGGAGTTGGCGACGGATCCGTGCTCGAAGCCGAGGTTGGCGGCGACCGCCTCCGGGTCCAGCCCGAGGGACGAACCGGCCAGCGCGCCGGAGCCGTACGGGGAGACGGCGGTCCGCTCGTCCCACTGGCGCAGCCGCTCGGCGTCCCGGGAGAGGGACTGCACATGGGCCAGGACGTGGTGGGCGAAGAGCACCGGCTGGGCGTGCTGCAGATGCGTACGGCCGGGCATCGCGACGTCCGGGTGCGCCTCGGCGAGACCGACCAGGGCACTCTGGAGCTCGGCGATCAGACCGCCGATGATCCGGGCGTGGTCGCGCAGATACATCCGGAAGAGCGTGGCGATCTGGTCGTTCCGGGACCGGCCGGCCCGCAGCTTGCCGCCGAGGTCCGGGCCGAGCCGCTCCAGCAGGCCACGCTCCAGCGCCGTGTGCACGTCCTCGTCGGCGACGGTGCCGGTGAACGAACCGTCGGCGACATCGGCTTCGAGCTGGTCGAGACCGGCGATCATGCGGTTCAGCTCGTCCTCGGTGAGCAGACCCGCCGTGTTCAGGACGCGCGCGTGGGCGCGGGAGCCGGCGATGTCGTACGGCGCGAGCCGCCAGTCGAAGTGGACGGAGGCGGACAGCTTGGCCAGCGCCTCGGCCGGACCGTCGGCGAAGCGGGCGCCCCAGAGGCGTACGTCGCTGTTGCCGTTGCCGTTGCTCACTGCGTGCTCCTCGGAAGGACAAGGGGGTGGATGTGCGACCGCCTCCCCGCGCGGAGGGCCGGGGAGGCGGTGACGTAACTACTGGGGATCAGGCGAGGTCACGCTTGGCGGCGATCTTCGACGAGAGGCCGAAGATCTCGATGAAGCCCTGCGCCTTGGACTGGTCGAACGTGTCGCCCGAGTCGTAGGTGGCGAGGTTGAAGTCGTAGAGCGACTGCTCGGACTTCCGGCCGGTGACGACGGCGCGGCCCGCGTGCATGGTCATCCGGATGTCGCCGGTGACGTGCTGGTTGGCCTCGTTGATGAAACCGTCCAGGGCGCGCTTGAGCGGCGAGAACCACAGGCCGTCGTAGACCAGCTCGCCCCAGCGCTGCTCGACCTGCCGCTTGTAGCGGGCCAGCTCGCGCTCGACGGTGACGTTCTCCAGCTCCTGGTGGGCGGTGATCAGCGCGATCGCGCCCGGGGCCTCGTACACCTCACGGGACTTGATGCCGACGAGACGGTCCTCGACCATGTCGATCCGGCCGATGCCCTGGGCGCCGGCCCGCTGGTTGAGCTGCTGGATCGCCTGGAGGACGGTGACGGGCTTGCCGTCGATGGCCACGGGCACGCCCTCCTTGAAGGAGATGACGACCTCGTCGGCCTCGCGCGGGGTGGCGGGGTTCTCGGTGTACTCGTAGATGTCCTCGATCGGCGCGTTCCAGATGTCCTCCAGGAAGCCCGTCTCGACGGCGCGCCCGAAGACGTTCTGGTCGATGGAGTAGGGGGACTTCTTGGTGGTCGCGATCGGGAGGTTCTTCTCCTCGCAGAAGGCGATCGCCTTGTCCCGGGTCATCGCGTAGTCGCGGACCGGGGCGATGCACTTCAGGTCGGGGCCGAGCGCGGAGATGCCGGCCTCGAAGCGGACCTGGTCGTTGCCCTTGCCGGTGCAGCCGTGGGCGACGATGCCGGCGTTGTGCTTGTTGGCCGCGGCGACGAGGTGCTTGACGATGGTCGGCCGGGACAGGGCGGAGACCAGCGGATAGCGGTCCATGTAGAGGGCGTTGGCCTTGATCGCCGGGAGGCAGTACTCCTCGGCGAACTCGTCCTTGGCATCCGCGACCTCCGCCTCGACGGCACCGCAGGCGAGCGCGCGCTTGCGGATGACGTCCAGGTCCTCGCCGCCCTGGCCGACGTCCACGGCAACGGCGATGACCTCGGCGCCCGTCTCCTCGGCGATCCAGCCGATGGCGACGGAGGTGTCCAGGCCGCCCGAGTAGGCGAGTACGACGCGCTCGGTCACGGGTTTCTCCTTACGGTGCAATCACTGATGGGTATAACTATGCAATCCTCCGTATGCTTTGTCAAAGGCGCAGGTGAGAGCGGTGTGTCGCAGGGCCTGCGCGAGGGGAGGACACGGATCCTGACCATCCCGAGCCGCTGGGGACCCGGTTCCGGCGAAGGTGTCCCCCGCCGGACGCGGCCGGATTCCCCGAGAGGCGGCTGCCCGCCCGCACCGCGCGGCACTGGCCGCGGCGGTGCACTCGGCGGCTCGGGCGGCTCGGCGGCTCGGCGGCTCGGGCGGCTCGGCGGCTGCTTCCGGCAGCAGACCCGCACCGATGTCCCACCCGTCGAAATGGCCTGTCCGTCACCGGAGTCGGCGACAACAATGGCCGCCATGGGAAAAACGTACGAGCGAATCGACGGACGGATCAGGACCTTCATCGAAGAGCAACGCATCTTCTTCACGGCGACCGCGCCTCTGGACGGCGAGGGCACGGTGAATCTCTCCCCCAAGGGCGTCAGCGGCTCGTTCGCCGTCATCGACGAGCTCACCGTGGCCTATTTGGACTTCGCGGGCAGCAATGCCGAGACGGTCGCCCACCTCCGCGAGAACGGCCGCATCACGCTGATGTGGTGCGCCTTCCAGGGGCCGCCGAACATCGTGCGGGTGCACGGCCGCGGCGAGCCGGTCTTCCGTGACGATCCGCGGTTCGGCCCGCTGCTCGGCCACTTCCCCGATGTGGACCACGGCCCCCACGGGCTGCGCGCCGTCATCGTGGTGAGGGCCGAGCTGATCCGGGACACCTGCGGATTCGCCGTGCCCTTCATGTCGTACGACGAGGACCGGCCACTGCACGCCCAGCGCTTCGCCCGCGAGGACGATGCGTCGCTCAGTGTCTACTTCGAGAAGAAGGAGCACGTCGCGACGAGCATCGACGGGCTGCCGGGACTGCCGCTCCCGCTCCCGGCCATGCCTCGCACGGAATGAGACGCGGGATATTGAGCCAAGGCGGCACCGTCCATCCGTACCGCCGGGTCAACAGCCGGTCGTGGTGGTGCGAGGACCTTGGGGCGCGGGCCCGCAACCGCCGGGTGGAACCGCGGCCCGCGGACTGCCGGGCGGGCGAGGCGGAGCATCCGATCGCCATCCGACGCAGCACGCCCGCGCCCTCGTCATCGGGTTCACGTACGAACGCCCTGTACGGGGGCGTGGCACCGGGATCTTCCTCCACGTCAACGGCCGTGACGCGACCGCCGGTTGCGTGTCCGTACCGGCGGCCGCGATGGACCGGATTCTCCACTGGGCGGATCCGGCCCACCGTCCGCACGTCGCGACCGGACCCGTTCGGGCCCGACCGCGATCACCGCTGCTGACGGCCCCGGACAACTCCGGCCCGCTCAGCGTTCGTTCTGAGCCAGCCGCAGCAGATGGTCGGCGAGCGCCTGGCCGCCCGCCGGGTCACGGCTGATCAGCATGAGGGTGTCGTCACCCGCGATGGTGCCGAGGATGTCGTGCAGTTCGGCCTGGTCGATGGCCGAGGCGAGGAACTGGGCCGCGCCCGGAGGAGTGCGCAGCACCACGAGGTTGGCCGATGCCTCCGCCGAGATGAGCAGCTCGGCGGAGAGGCGCCGCATCCGCTCCTCCTTCGCGGACCCGCCCAACGGTGCCTGCGGGGTGCGGAATCCGCCCTCGCTCGGCACCGCGTAGATCAGCTCGCCGCCGGTGTTGCGGATCTTCACCGCGCCCAGCTCGTCCAGATCACGGGAGAGCGTCGCCTGGGTGACGCTCAGCCCGTCGTCGGCGAGGAGCTTGGCCAGCTGGCTCTGCGAGCGCACCGGCTGCCGGTTCAGGATGTCCACGATCCGGCGGTGGCGTGCGGTGCGGGTCTGCGGCACGGACGGCCCGCCGTGCTCGGTCTCCTGCGCCTCGGTCATCGTCGTCGCCTCATTCTGCGGATCGCCCGTCCCCTTCTGCTGTTTTTGCTGTTCTTGCTGCTTCTGCTGCTTCTGCCGCGTCGAGAGCGCCGGGCAGCACCCGGAGGAACGCGTCCACCTCCGTGTCACCGATGATCAGCGGCGGCATCAGCCGCAGGACATCGGGGGCGGGTGCGTTCACCAGGATTCCGGCTCTCTGAGCCGCCTGTTGCGCCTGGGGCGCGAGGGGCTCGGTGAGCACGATACCCAGGAGCAGACCGGAGCCGCGGACATGGGAGACCAGAGGGTGCCCCAGTGCTTCCACACCGTTCCTGATCCTCTCACCGAGCCGCTTCACCCGGTCCAGCGCGCCGTCGGCCGCCAGGGTGTCCAGGACAGCGAGGCCGGCGGCGCAGGCGATCGGGTTGCCGCCGAACGTCGTGCCGTGCTGGCCCGGCTTCAGCAGATCGGCCGCCGGGCCGAAGGCGACGGTCGCGCCGAGCGGCAGTCCACCGCCGAGTCCCTTGGCGAGGGTGACGATGTCGGGGTCGACGCCCTGGTGGGCCTGGTGCTCGAACCAGTGCCCGCAGCGGCCGATACCGGTCTGCACCTCGTCGAGGACGAGCAGGGTGCCGGTGGCCCGGGTGATCTCGCGGGCGGCCTCCAGGTAGCCCTTGGGCGGCACGACCACGCCGTTCTCGCCCTGGATGGGCTCGATGATCACCAGCGCGGTGTCGGTGGTCACGGCGGCCCGCAGCGCCTCGGCATCCCCGTACGGGACATGGGTGACATCGCCGGGCAGCGGCTCGAAGGGCTCGCGCTTCCCGGGCTGGCCGGTGAGCGCGAGTGCGCCCATGGTCCGGCCGTGGAAGCCGCCGCCGGTGGCGACCATGTGGGGCCGTCCGGTCAGCCGGCCGATCTTGAAGGCCGCCTCGTTGGCCTCACCGCCCGAGTTGGCGAAGTAGACCCGGCCGTCGCGGCCGAAGAGCTGGAGCAGCCGTTCGGCGAGCGCGACGGGCTGCGGTGCGATGAAGAGGTTGGAGACATGGCCGAGGGAGGCGATCTGGGTGGAGACGGCCTCGATGACGGCGGGGTGGGCATGGCCCAGCGCGTTCACCGCGATACCGCCGACGAAGTCGAGGTATTCGGTGCCGTCCGCGTCCCACACATGGGCGCCCTCGCCGCGGACGAGGGACAGTTGCGGGGTGCCGTAGTTGTCCATCAGCGCGTGCTGCCAGCGCTGTGAGAGCTCCTGGTTGCTCATGACTCCCCCTGTGCGTCCGGCACGACCATCGTGCCGATTCCTTCGTCGGTGAAGATCTCCAGCAGGATCGAGTGCTGGACCCGGCCGTCGATGACACGGGCGGTCTCCACGCCGTTGCGTACGGCGTGCAGGCAGCCCTGCATCTTCGGCACCATGCCACTGGACAGCTCGGGCAGCAGCTTCTCCAGCTCGGTGGCGGTGAGACGGCTGATCACGTCGTCGCTGTTGGGCCAGTCCTCGTAGAGGCCCTCGACATCGGTGAGGACCATCAGCGTCTCGGCGTTCAGCGCGGCGGCGAGTGCGGCGGCCGCGGTGTCGGCGTTGACGTTGTAGACGTGGTTGTCGTCGGCCGAGCGTGCGACGGAGGAGACGACCGGGATCCGGCCGTCGTCCAGCAGCGCCTGGACGGCTCCGGTGTCGATGGCGGTGATCTCGCCGACCCGGCCGATGTCGACGAGCTCGCCGTCGATGGTCGGCCGGTGCCGGGTGGCGGTGATCGTGTGGGCGTCCTCGCCGGTCAGGCCGACGGCGAGCGGGCCGTGCCGGTTGAGCAGGCCGACGAGCTCGCGCTGCACCTGTCCGGCCAGCACCATCCGTACGACGTCCATCGCCTCGGGCGTGGTGACGCGCAGACCGGCCTTGAACTCGCTGACCAGGCCCTGCTTGTCGAGCTGGGCACTGATCTGCGGGCCTCCGCCGTGCACGACGACGGGCTTGAGGCCGGCCTGCCGCAGGAAGACGACGTCCTGGGCGAAGGCCGCCTTCAGGTCCTCGTCGATCATGGCGTTGCCGCCGAACTTGATGACCACGGTCTTGCCGTTGTGCCGGGTCAGCCAGGGCAGCGCCTCGATGAGGATCTGCGCCTTCGGGAGTGCGGTGTGCTTCCGCGCCGTGGTCATGAGCTGTACGCGCTGTTCTCGTGGACGTAGTCGGCGGTGAGGTCGTTGGCCCAGATGACGGCCGACTCGGTGCCGGCGGCCAGGTCGGCGGTGATCTTCACTTCCCGGTAGCGCATGTCGACCAGGTCGCGGTCCTCACCGACGCCGCCGTTCTTGCAGACCCATACGCCGTTGATGGCGACGTTCAGCTGGTCCGGCTCGAAGGCGGCCTTCGTCGTACCGATCGCGGACAGCACGCGGCCCCAGTTGGGGTCCTCGCCGTGGATGGCGCACTTGAGGAGGTTGTTGCGGGCGATGGAGCGGCCCACCTCGACGGCGTCGTCCTCGGTCGCGGCGTTGACGACCTCGATCCGGATGTCCTTGGAGGCGCCCTCGGCGTCACCGATGAGCTGCCGGGCGAGGTCGGCGCAGACGGTCCGTACGGCCTCGGCGAACTCGCCCTGTTCCGGGGTGATTCCGCTGGCGCCGGAGGCCAGCAGCAGCACGGTGTCGTTGGTCGACATGCAGCCGTCGGAGTCGACCCGGTCGAAGGTGGTGCGGGTGGCGGCGCGCAGCGCGGTGTCCAGCGCCGGAGCATCGACGTCGGCGTCGGTGGTGAGGACGACCAGCATGGTGGCGAGGCCCGGGGCGAGCATGCCCGCGCCCTTGGCCATGCCGCCGACGGTCCAGCCCTCGCCGCCCGCGACGGCGGTCTTGTGAACGGTGTCGGTGGTCTTGATCGCGATGGCGGCCTTCTCGCCGCCGTGTTCGCTCAGTGCGGCGGCCGCGGCCTCGATGCCGGGCAGCAGCTTGTCCATCGGGAGCAGGGTTCCGATCAGCCCGGTCGAGGCGACCGCGATCTCGCCCGCGCTGTGACCGGTGAGGACCTCGGCGGCCTTCTCGGCGGTGGCGTGGGTGTCCTGGAAGCCCTGCGGACCCGTACAGGCGTTGGCACCGCCGGAGTTGAGTACGACGACGCCGACCTCGCCGCCCTTGAGTACCTGCTCCGACCAGAGGACGGGGGCGGCCTTGACACGGTTGGAGGTGAAGACGCCCGCGGCGGCGCGACGCGGACCGTTGTTGACCACGAGGGCCAGGTCCGGGCTACCGCTCTCCTTGATTCCCGCGGCGATGCCCGCCGCGGAGAACCCCTGTGCTGCCGTGACACTCACGGTGCGACTCCGATCGTGGAAAGACCTGTGTCCTCGGGGAGTCCGAGGGCGATGTTCATGCTCTGCAGGGCACCGCCGGCGGTGCCCTTGGCAAGGTTGTCGATGGCGCTGACGACGACGATCCGGCCCGCCGCCTCGTCGTACGCGACCTGGATCTGTACGGCGTTGGACCCGACGACGGAGGCCGTGGCGGGCCACTGCCCCTCCGGGAGCAGGTCGACGAACGGCTCGTCGGCGAACGTCTTCTCGTACGCGCTGCGGACCGACTCGGCGCTCACGCCCGGCTTCGCCTTCGCGCTGCACGTGGCGAGGATGCCGCGGGGCATCGGCGCCAGGGTCGGCGTGAAGGAGACGGTGACCGGTTCGCCGGCCGCCGCGCTGAGGTTCTGGATCATCTCGGGGGTGTGCCGGTGGACCCCGCCGACGCCGTACGGGGACATGTTGCCCATCACCTCGGAGCCGAGCAGATGCGGCTTGGCCGCCTTGCCCGCCCCCGACGTACCGGATGCGGCGACGATCACGGCCTCGGGCTCGGCCAGCTGGGAGGCGTACGCCGGGAAGAGCGCGAGCGAGACGGCGGTCGGGTAGCAGCCGGGCACCGCGATACGCTTGGCCCCTGCCAGCGCCGAGCGCCCGCCCGGGAGTTCGGGCAGTCCGTAGGGCCAGGTCCCGGCGTGCGGTGAGCCGTAGAACTTCTCCCAGTCCGCGGCGTCGACGAGCCGGAAGTCGGCACCCATGTCCACGACGAGCGCCCCGTCACCGAGCTGCTCGGCGACGGCGGCGGACTGCCCGTGCGGAAGGGCGAGGAAGACGACATCATGGCCGGCGAGGACCTCGGCCGTGGTCGGCTGAAGCACCCGGTCGGCAAGCGGCCGCAGATGCGGTTGCAGCGCACCGAGCCGCTGCCCCGCGCTGGAGTTGGCGGTGAGGGCCCCGATCTCGACCTGGGGATGGACCAGCAGGAGACGGAGCAGTTCCCCGCCGGCGTATCCGCTCGCCCCTGCCACTGCTGCGCGTACCACCATCGAAATCCTCCTTGTCGATGGCATGACTATACGCAACCCTGCACTTTTATGCAAAGATCTCGCGGGGTGAAGGCTTCGTGTGACCGAGACTTTTACTTGGCACATGGAGCGCGTTAGTTGGCAAATCTTGGTCCCGTAACGCTGCGTTGTGGTCAGTATCGATGAAGTGGCCGCCGTGCTGGTCGAGTGATGCTCCTCTGGGTGAGTGAGCGAGGCAACGGTTGCGAAGATCCCATCGGATTCAAGTCATCTAGATCAGCTTGTCCTGGCGTACGACGGGGACGCCGGGCTGCGGGATCGGCTGAGGCTCAGCGATAACTGGGTACGTCGGTGGAGCTCGACATGGCAGGTGGGCGATGGCAAGGTCTGTTGGCCAATCCGGGATATGTCTCACGTACCGGTGCTGTCGTCCCGCCCGATGCGGGGGTTCACGTGGCGGGCGAAGCAACGGCATCGCCCCGGGCTTGAGGTGATGGCTTCAACAGGCCGACAGCACGGCTTCGAGTCGTTGGAGGAGATGCGCCTGCTGGTCGCGCTGGACTTCCTGAGGGCATCGGAGGTGCTGTCGCAGCCGTTCCGGCTGGACTTCGAGCATGCGAGCGGTCATGCCTGGCACATCCCGGACTTTCTGGCTGTGATCGGCGGCGGGATGTGGCTGCTGGACGTCCGTCCGATGGAGCTGATCAAGGAAGAGGACGCGCTGAAGTTCGCGGCAGCCAGGGAAGTGGCGGCCGCCTGTGGCTGGCGGTACTCAGTGGTCGCGGGCTGGCGACCACATGTCTGGAGCGTCCTTGATCACCTATCCTCCCGCCGGCGGCCGACGAGGGACCTGCTCGGCATGCGCGAGCAGCTGCTCACCACTATCAGCGGGCAGCAGGGGCGTGCGATGACGTTCTTCGAGCTGGCGGACGCGACCAGCGTGCCTTCTGTTGGCCGGGCGAACATCGTCCGGCTGCTGTGGCAACGCGAGCTCGGCGTTGACCTGGGCAGTCCTTTGCGCGACAGCTCGCTGATCTGGGCGCTGTGATGGCAGCGAGGGGGTTCTTGCAGATCGCGCCGGGCAGGCGGCTCGCGCTCAATGGCGTCGAGTGGACGGTTGAAGACGTTCACGGCCAACTCGGCCGGCTCGTCCTCGTGGATGACGACGGTCGTGCGGAGACTCGCTCGTTCCGCTGGCTCATCAATCATGCTGACCTGCGGCTTCTTCGGACAGTCGAGGCGAGACGCCCGTCGTCGGCCGCCCGGCAGCCGAGGACACTGGCAGACCTGACCAAGGACCAGTTGGAGCGGGCCCGGCTGCGGGCTGCGCACGTACTGGAAGTTGAAACGGGGTTCCGGGAGGGCCACCCGGCTCGGGCCATGAAGGGTGAGCCCCGGCCAGCCTACGACCCGGCCCACACGACGCTGACCCAGCGTCGGTACACGAAGGCTGCGGAGATAGAGGCGATGCCCCGTCCGGAGGCGGTCCGGCTCGGCCTGCAGCACCTCAGTTACCGGACGCTAGTACGTCTGTCAGGACTGGCAGGCGACAGCCTCCTGCTGGCCTGCGCGGACGGGCGCTGGACACGGCGACGCAGCGGGCACCGGAGTATCACGAAGGAGGTCCGGGAGGCGATCTTCGCCGTTAAGGCCGAATGTGGCGAACGCGCCCGCCTGAGTCTGGCTGCCCGGCACCGGTTGATGCACCAGTACATGAGTGAACGGTTCCCGACGTTTCCCACCGCGAAGATCCCTTCCCGCTGGACGTTCGCGGCCGTCTGGGAGGAGTGGTTCGGGCCTGGCGGGGCCCGGCCGCGTTACGGGCGCACGGCTGAGGCCGCCGCGGAGGCCGGGGTTGCTGGCCGGATGGTGGTCCACCGGCCGGGCCAGGTTCTGGTGCTGGACTCGACCCCGATGCCGGTGAAGCTGCGTGAGACGGTGTTCGGCGATGCGATCACCGCGACGCTGACCCTCGCACTCGATCTCTACACGCATGGGCTGCCGGCCTTCCGTCTCACGCTGCAGTCCGACACCTCGGTCGACATCGCGATGCTGCTGCGGGACGTGATGCTGCCGCTGCCGATGCGAGACGGTTGGGGCGAGGATATGGAATGGCCCTACGCCGGAGTCCCGGCAGACGTGATCGCCGAGTTCACCGGGCATAAGGTCGCCGCTCTGCCGTTCTTCGCTCCGGAGACGGTCACCACCGACCACGGCGGCCCCTATAAGAACCACGACCTGGTGGAAGCTGAACGGGAGATCGGCTGCCGGATCCTGCCCGCCCGCGTCCTGCGGCAGACCGACAAATATGCGGTCGAGCGCCAGTTCCACACCATCCAGACCATGCTCTTCGAGCACTTGCTGGGCTTCACCGGTGGCGATGTCGCGGATCGCGGAGCCGACCCGGAACGCGACGCGAGCCTCACGCTCACACAAGCCGAGCACGTCATCGCAACCTGGATTGTCCAGATCTGGCAGAACAGAAAACTAGGCGAATACGCCCCAAGCTGGGCGCCTGAGGAAGATCACAGCCCCAACACCTTGTTCGTCGCGGCGATGGAACAGGGCGGCTTCGATCTGGACTTCCCCGAACCGGGCTTCTACTACAAGGTCTTGCGCAAGCACCACGTGAAGATCCATCCGCGACGCGGAGTGAAGATCCTCGGGCTCTGGTATCACCACCCGGTCCTGGACGAGCCGCGCTTCCTACAGCCCTCCTCCCGAGGCGGCAAACACGCGGGGCAATGGGTGGTTCGTAGTGACCGAAGGGACCGCCGACAGACGTTCTTCCAGGACCCGACCGACCACGAGACCTGGCACATCCTGCGCTGGCGAGGACTGCCACCCGAAGGCGAGGTCCCCGCCTTCTCGGACAAGACCGCCAATGACCTCCTGGCACACGTGAAGGCGAACCGCATCAGGATCCACTCCGAGAGCGAGCTCTTGGAACATCTGTTGGAGATCCTCGGCTCGGTCACTCCCGTCGACCAATGGCCCAGCCAGGCCAAGAAGAGGGCCGGGAAGAAGCAGCGCGTCACCCAGGCCCGTGAGATCACCCGCGCACAGGCTGCGGCGGGCGACCGCGTCACCGCACCGGCCCCTGCAGAGGAGCCGCCTCCAGCCGAGCTGCCTGCAGCGTGGGCTGAGCACGCTCGCACGATAGACCGCGCCGTGGATGCCGATCGCCACCGACGACGTGAAGAAGCTCTGGCCGACACCAGGCCAGTCGCCCCGGCAACACTGCACGAGGCCCTCAACCGGCGCCCCATGTTCCGACTTCCACCACCTGATATCTCGGAGGCCGAAACGACCGGGCGAGAGGAAAACTCATGACCCGAACTCCCTCTCACGACGCGCTATTGGAGGGCCTGCCTTCACGAGCCAGGATCGCCGAGTTGATCCTAAGCAGCCACCCTCCCCGCGACACTTACGTCGGCTGGCAGCACTATCGCGCCCACTACGGCCGGCTTGTCCCAGCTCAGGCGATCTCGTCGCAACAGTGGTTAAGGATCCCCGCCAGCCGTCAGTACGACTACGACCTCTACCGCGAGCTGACGAACGCGAATCTGCCGCTACAGGTCACTTCCATGCACGACAAGGCCGGCAAGCTGATCCGGCGCCGGTTGAGCAGCAACACGAGGAAAAAGGATGACCCAACGCGCGCTGGCGTCATGGTGGGCGGTTGGGGCAACTACGGCAAGACCGCGTCCGTCTGCGCCGCCGGGGCCGTCTTCGAAGATCAGTGGTTGAAACTGCACGGCAGTCTCAACCCCGCGTCCCTGCCAGGCACGCGTGATCTCCACGCGCCGGTCGTGTACGTCTCGACCCCAGTGACAGCGACCCCGAAGAGTCTTTGCGCGTCAATCCTGGGATTCTTCCGTGCCCCAATCCGCAAGGCGGCCGGACTGCCGGAACTGGTACGACAGGTCGCGGACTCCATCCACGACCATGGCGTCAAAGTGCTGATTCTGGACGACATCAGTCGGCTGCGGATGCACAGAGCCGATGACCAGGACGTGCTTGACCTGATCCGGGCGTTCATGAGCCTGGACGTCACTCTGATCCTGATCGGCGTCAACATCTCCGGTATTGGCCTGCTGCGCGAGGCCAAGTGGAACAAGAAGACCCGGCAGTGGGAGATGCCGCAGCTGGAATCGACCCGCATCCACGGCCTGGAGATCACTCAAACAGAACACCGCTTCGAGCTCATCGAGATCGACCGTTTCCGCTACACCACACCGAAGCAGATCCAGGCATTCGTCGACCACTTGGCGGGCATCGAGCGGCATCTGCGGCTCTTCAATGCGAAGGAGGGCATGCTCACCGGCGGAGCTATGCCGGAGTACCTGATGCGTCGCACCGGTGGCGTCGTCGGCCTGCTGGGACGCCTGCTGGAGGACGGCGCTTATGAGGCTATGGAGTCCGGGAAGGAACTGATCAACGAAAACCTGCTGGACGAGATCGTGCTCCGTCGGGACGAGCCCGAGCAGCCGCCTGACGAGCCAGTGATCCCGGTCGACCCATCGACCACCAAGAGAAAGAGCCCGCGGGCGAAGCGGTCCCGTAACACCGTTTTCGATGACCCCGGCCCCCAAGCCGATGCGGCGGGGTGACAGATGAGACGAACCACCGACCCGCTGCCCAGGAGCCTTGAACCACTATCAGGGGAATCCATGGTCAGCTACCTGCTTCGGCTTGGACACCGCCTCAGCCTTTCGCCTCTGGATCTGATCCGTGCGGCGATCTGGGCCGAGCGCGCTCACACGCATCACGTCCCGAGCAGCCTGCTGCTGGACCTCCCTAGGCAGCAGGCCGAAGCATTCGCCCGCCTGACGCGGCAGACGGTTGAGGAAGTCTCGGCACTGACGCTGGCACAGTGGCGGGACCGGTACCTGCCGATCGCCCGGTCCACGCCAGGCCCGGGACATCAGACGAGGCTCGACGCATGGCTCTTCGTCGGCTCGCCCCGGTTCTGTCCCTCCTGCCTGGCGGGTGACGGCACTCCAGCCCAACAAGTACACGGCGGTCCCTGGCACAAGCTCTGGCACCTACCCGTCGTCTTCACCTGTATCAAGCATCGGACCTACCTGGAAGTCGGCTGCCCAAGCTGTGGCCAGCCCCACGACACACCAAGCCACTTGATCCAGCGGGCCAACGATCACACTCTGCATCCAGCGCAATGCCGATGGACTATCGACGCCCAGACACAGAAGAGGAAGTCCCGCGCCTGCGGCGGTCGACTCGACCAGCTGTTTACCCAGCCCGCCACTGCCCAGCCACAACCGTCAGCGGACACTCTCCGCTTCCAGCAGACCCTCCTTGACCGCCTGACCGCGCCGGCTTCGGCAACGGACGCGTCCGAGTACTTCACCGACCTCCGACTTGCCGCCGCGTTAATCAGCACCACCTGGCCGCAGGGTTGGCACCTCTTCGACACCGACGCCGCTGAGCGGATCGACTTGTACTCCCGGACACTGCATGGTGATACAGGCAAGGGCCTATACCAACGGGTCCGCGACGCGCCACCGCGTGATGCCATCGCCTGCGGAGCTCTCCTGATGGCCGCAGACCGCCTACTTTCGAGAGACGATCTCCCCGAAATACTCTCTGACTTCGTCATTGCCGCCTTCAAGGACCGTCCGAGCCGCACGCCTTGGGCTCTCGTCTTCGACCGGCACGAGGACGCCTGTTCCGAGCGACTCCGACAGGCCAGCGAGCCCGTCACCCGCTCTTTTCGCCGAGTCAACGGCCCCCGAGGCATTCGAGCACCGCTGCGAACCGTCTACCGGGCCGAGCACATCCCGGCATTCCTGGAGCTGGACTGGTACCAGCGTCATTTCGCCAGTTGCGCAGGCTCCGCGCCCAAGACCGTGCGAAGAACAGCCGCCGTCCGCCTCGTCCAGTGGGCCATGGGCGGCTCCCAGGACGAGGCAGCGTCATTCCTCGGGATCACATCCACCCAGGCACACTTCGCGGCCCACGGCGATGCCCGGCGCTGGCTGCGGGCCGGATGCGACCCCGTTGAGTTTGACAGAGCTCTCCGTGCTCCGGCCTCAGAACTGCAAACTCCACGTCGACCGCCAACTGACTACCGACGCAGGCGACAAGCGCTTCACGATTGGGTCCTCAGCGTCGATGACTGGGATGCGCTCATCAGCGATCTCCCTCGGTCCCCCTATTCCACCCGTGTCGACTTCGGCGACCGCAAGCGACAAGCGGCATCTACCTTCGTCTGGACTCTCGTCACACAGGGCGAGCACGTATTCGCTCCACACCCGCTGGAATCCGCGCAACCTGCCGAAGTCCAGCAGCAATGGGCCGGGCGTCGAAACACAATATGGTTCCAGTTCACCCGCCCCGATCCGATGCGTCACTATGCCGACCTACGCAAAATGCTCACGGCGTATGCCCAACAACTCGCCCAGGAAATCGACGCAGGCACCTGCATTACCCTTCCGCACTCGCCGGTGGCACATCCTCAGTAGTCAAGCGGCCATCGGATACCGCCTCCCCAGGCGAGGGATTTCCACTCGAACACATCGGGTTGTCCTTCGGGATTCACGCCGGCCCCGACCACTGTGTCTTTGCGCGCTGGAGGTCACCCCGCTTACGGGACGCTCGATCGCGGACTGTGTATGAACCGCAGCAGCCTGCTGTCCCCCTGAACTCAGTCAATTGAACAGGCCTGGCTGCTGGGCCTCAGCGCCGCGGTGACCGAACTGTGCCGCCAGAACAAGGGGGCAATCATGGGAAGAGCGTCCAGGGGAAACGCCGCAGCGCAGCGGGTCGGACGAACGAATGACCACGCAGTGAGCCTTTTCCATCTTGGTCAGGGTGGCGAGTTCGAGGGCAACGACGGCGTGGACGACGGCGGTGATCCGGGTGGTGCTGCAGCGGAGCTTCCGTAGGAGCCGCCAGTATTTGAGGGTGGCCATGGCGCGTTCGCCAAGGCTGCGGATCTTGGTGTGATCGCAATTGTGAGGCCGGCGTCAGCCCGTGCAGATTCTTGCCCCGGAACGGGACGCGGACAGCAGGACCTGCGCCCTGGTACGCCTTGTCCTCCCAGCACTTGATGTCGTCGGCGGTCAGGGCGGCCGGAATGCCGTGGGTCCGGGCCGCGGTCAGCTCGTGGACGGCTCCGGGTAGCGCGTACGAGGCCCAGATCAGACGGCTGGACGGATCCGCGAGGACCTGCACATTCATCCCGTGGTGCTTCTTCTTCCCCAAGTAGTACGGGCGGTCGGCAGCGATACGGTTGATGGGCAGCACGGTGCCGTCGAGGATCATGTACGCCTTCTTCTGCACGGTCGTCATGGCCTGAGTGAGCGTGGGCGCGAGGGCGGCCAGGAGGTCGACGGCCTTGCGTATGTAGCGGTAGGCGGTAGCGATTCCGATGCGGAATCCTGCTGCGAGGCGGGCGTAGGTGTCGCCGCGGCGCTGGGCCAGGACGAGCAGGGCCTGCCGGCCACAGGTGAGGCGAGGTCACCGGGAACCGATCCTGCGGCGGTGACCTGCGAGGAGACCGGAGAGGTGCTGCAGGGCGCGGCTGGACAGATCGATACCGGACGGGCAGACAAGCACGCGAAAGCTCCTGGCGGACTGGTGATCTTGGTCGTGAACCCGTCTACCAGGAGCTTTCTTCATGCCCGACGCCGGGGTCACCCGCGAACCACCCGTCAGGTTGAAAACGGCTCAATCTAAGCCAAACAGATCAAGCGAGCATACATGCTATTAAATTACCAGCTTGAGGCTAACCAGGCCGTACGATCAAGATCGTATTACGAGGCCCTATGATGTCCCCAACGGATCTACTTTGCATAGGAGTTGAGGATGGGCGAGGACCTTGAAGTAGTTGCCGTAACTGCGGGTGTAAACGCGCTGGCAGGGCTCTTCGGGAGCATGGACTGGTCGCAGATCGGTGGCCGGATCAGAAGCACGCTGAGCCGTCGTGGCCGTGATGCCGATCCCGATGTGGTCGGCGCTCTGGAGAGTGAGGACGATGGCGAGCGTGCGCAGCGACTGGCCGTGGCGCTGAATCGGCTTCCCGCAGAAGACCTGGACGCCGTAACTCGCGATCTGGAAACTCTGACTCACCGTACCGAGGTAAATATCCACGGTGGGAAGAATGCCGTGAACGTTGGTTCCGGTGACCAGAACGTCACGTTCAACTGATGACTGATAACGAAACCTCCGATTCATCTCGCCATTGGACGCAAGTCGACGTGGGGGGCGGAAAGAATACAATTCACGGAGGTTCAGGTCATCAATACATTAAGTTTGGTGGGCCTTGGGTTCAGATAATCTTGGTGTCCGCCGGAATCGGCGGAGTGGTGACAGGGATCCTGCGAACGCCGCCCTCATCCCCGGCTCAGCAGGTCTGCTACGGGATTCTACTGAGTCTTTGCATCATTCTCGCCGTCGTCTGCCTATGGTTTGCCTGCAAGAAGAGGCGGACTGCATTCATCGGGCTGGTCGCCTCCTCTGTATTGGCGGCAGCGACCGCCGCCAGCCTGTACAAACTACTGCACGACCACGGCAGCATCTCCGCAGAGCTGGAGAATAACCAGAGAGCGACTGACCATTCGTTTATCCTGACTTTCAAAGGGGAAGCCGCCCGTTCGCGTCTGCGTTTCGGCGTAGATCTTCGTGACATTAATTCCATGGACTTGTGCCATGCAAATTCGAAAGTTTCATTGACTGTTCTGCATGACGCCGTAATTAGCTCAGAGAAGATCGAAGTGCGGAGCGGGAAGATTGTGGAACTCAATCTGAACGGCCCCAAAAGTCATGTCGAAATCGAGGCCGTAATTAATACGTCCAAAGCTGGCCCGAACTGCAAAATGAAACTTGGCGTCAAGTCGGCAGTATTCCGTGATGAAGAGTGGTGGCTTCCATGAAGTGGAAAACGTCAGGAGCTTCGCTGGCCTGCTGCGCGACGGTGGTCCTTGCACTCACCTCCGCGTGTGGATCTGACAAATGGCCCGCTCAGGGAAAAGTACGAGTGGGCGTGAAGACCGATCAGCCAGGCACAGGCTTTTCAGTTAAATCTTACAAAACACCCAAGGGCTTCGACATCAAAGTTGCCCAAATGTCCGCCAAGGCACTTGGGGGACAGTTCGAGCCGAAGCCGGTGCCGTCCAGTAGCCGGCAGAGTGCTCTCCAAGAGGGTGATGTCGACCTCATTGTTGCAACGTTCTCAATCAATAACAAACGACTATCCGGCAAAATGGGCGGCCCCGCCGTTGACTTCGCTGGCCCTTACGCCCTGACCGATCAAGGTTTCCTGGTGCGAAAAAAGGATCAGGATGCTATCGATGGCAACAAAGAATGGTACCAGGATCGCAAGATCTGCGCCTGGGAGGGCACGGTTTCCGCAGAAGAGATTGGAGAATCAATCAAGCCGAGCAATATTACCCCTGGTGACAGTGCCGAGGATTGCATCAGAAAGCTGAAATCCGAGGATGTGTTTGCTATTTTCTCGGATAAGCTACTCCTCCATGGTATCGCGGATATGCACACGGAGTATGCAGTCGACGATCAAGCTACGGTTGGGACAAGGCAGTATTGGGGCATCGGAATCCCCAAAGGGCATCGAAAGGAGTGTAACAAAATTAAAGATGACTTGAAGAAGTACATTCAGTCGGGGAATTGGGATCTGGATTTCGCAGCCAGTTTTCCGGAAGGGCCGAATCGTAATGAATATTGGAAATCTGAATTTGCGCCCGAGCTCGGCTTGATCGAAAGCTTCTCATGCCGTGACAGGATTTAGCCTCGATCTTGCATGACGGTCCGTCGATTTCTCCGGCGGGCCGTTTCTCTGTTGCGGGCTGGTTGTGAGAATGGTGGTGGCCCGGCTGTCG